>JBIKNA010000660.1:0-3102 GCA_044358965.1 Polyangiaceae bacterium | reverse complement strand
GTGCCAGACGGGCGGAAGTGGCGCGGCTCGGCACAGGGCGCGTAATGGGCGGTTATGTTGCTCGGGGGTGTTGTTCGCGAGAAGTGGCTTTGGATTCCTTAGCCTCTGAAGGTCTGCGCCAGCTAAACGTAGTGCTGACGCGCGACGTCACCGCGCCGACGTGAGTGCCGATGGCGCGACGTGAAACCGCCTGCGGAACGCTTCCCCGAAGGCTCCTGCATGATCGTAACCGACGAGATGCGCGACCTCGGAGACCGCGTAGCGACCGCCCTCGAGCAAACGCTTCGCCTCGTCGAGCCGGCGCCCGAGCAGGTAGGCCTTCGGCGTCGCCCCGACCTCCGCGCGAAAGTGGCGAAGAAGCGATGACCGACTCGTGCCGCACACGCGGCACAGGTTCGCGAGATCGAGCTCCGCGAACAGGTACGCTTCGATGTGTCGCAATGCGCGTGCAACGACCGAAGACGGCCCTGGCCGCTCGCGAGTCAACTCGCGATCACTCGCGACCTCCGTAGCCAAGCGGAGCACTTCGATGACGATGAGTGTCTCGAGCGATCGGTGCCGCGCGCCGGAGGTCGTCACGCGGAGCACACGTTCTGCGAAGTACTCGCCGAGGAGCGCATCGAGCCACGAGCTCCGCGCGAAGCGAATCGCTTGCCCGAACACATCGACGGGCGTGTCGAGCGAGGCCGCGATGCGCGCGACCAGCGCCGCGGACGGGAGGAGCGCGAGGGTATCGTAGACGTCCGTGACCCACGCGTCGTCGTGGCGCAACCCCGCGGGGACAATCAGCGCTTCGCGGCTCGACACGACGAACGATGCCGCGGGCGCTTCGATACGCACACGCATCGATGTTCCTTCGCGCGGGAAGACGAAAAGTACGCGATCATGAATATGCATCGCCTTCTCGAAGCGGAGGCTCCTCTCGTAGGCGACGCCCATTTCCTCGTCCATCGAAACGAGCTGCTCGAAGAGGCAACCCTCCGGAGCGCGCTCGAACCCGGACCATGCGTACGTCCGAGGTACTCCCCTATGGCGCGGGATAGGCGCGGTCTTTCGTGAGGAAGGCATCGTTCACCTTGGTCGCCTCGCCCCCATCGTCGAGGGCGATTCGCATGGGGGTGGGGGGCGTGACGGCCGTGCGGAGTGCCGGAGTCTACCGCAGCTGGGCGGGAACGAGCGGCGCCATGATTCTGCAGAGACTCAGCTCGACCGGGTCGCCATCGGCGACGAAAGGGAGGCCGTAGAATCCGTTCGGCTCGTAGTGGCCGACCGTCAACGTCGCGCGGTCTTCTCTGACCGTGACCCGCAGCACGGACCCCGAAGTTCCGTCGACCCTGAAATCTTCGTTTTGTTCGAGATTGTAGCCGACGAACTTCACCGCACGATCGAGCGCGAGGGAGAGAGGACCGCGGTGCGTTCCGTCGACCATCGCATGCCGTTTGGACGCCGTGATGCCCTGCAGGGCGCCGCGCGCGAACGCCTCGTCGAGAACGAGTCGTCCCTCGAACTCGAAGCCCTTGGCGTAGCGACCTAGCGTGGCGGTCCCTTCGAGCCGCAGGACATCGACGCCGGCGCACTTCAAGACCTGGCGATTCACGGGGGAACGCACTTCGGAGCTTTGGGTGAGGGCTTCTTGGGAATCCGCGGTATCGACCTCGGTTTCGTCGGGTGACGAACAGCCAGACAGGGTGGCGACGAGGACGGCAAACGCGCAGGAAAACGACAGACGCATCATGGGAACTACCTCTTTCTTGGTGGTGTGGGTGCCGCTTGCGACGCCCACGTCTGCAACGGTGTAGCTTCCGCGAGTCGATCCGCCGTTCCAACCCCTTCGGCGAAATCGTCATCGGCGACAGGAAGTCGGAGCGCAGGAAAAGAAGCGCGATCTCTCTCACGTCGGTTCACGCCTCCCAAGTGTGGCCCACGTTGTGCCAGACGGGCGGAAGTGGCGCGGCTCGGCACGGGGCGCGGAATGGCTCACGTCGGTTCGCTGCTCAAAAAGGGTGGCCCACGTTGTGCCAGACCGACGGAAGTGGCGCGGCCCGGCACAGGGCGCGTAATGGGCGGTTCATCTGTGACCGGTTAGCGCCGCCGGAAACGCCACGAAAGATGGACGATTTCGAACACTTGCGACGGGCCAAGCACACGTGAGTAGAACACGCGCGACCACGCCGATCTCTTGCGGCGCGCCGAGCGCGCTCTCCTTCGGATGAGCGCCTAACCGATCACAGATGATGGGCGGTTATGTTGCTCGGGTGGTGTTCGCGAGAAGTGGCTTTGGATTCCTTAGCCTCGTACGCACACTCTCGAGTGAAAGCGTGCAGAGCGCACCCACGGCTTCCGTGGCGTGGCCCTGGCCCTGGGCTGCGGTGCTCAACGTGAAGCCAATCTCGGCGCCCGTGCCGTCGGGCTCCCTTCGGTGCGCCACATCGCCGATGAGCCGCTTCGTGGATACGTGCTCGATGGCCAGGTTGACCCATGCCCCGGGCGTTCCGAACGGAGTAGAGGAGACCGACTCGATGAACGCGCGCCCGTCCTCTTCGGTGAATTCTTCGGACCAGCTCTGATAACGCGCCACGTCTGGCTCTTTGCGGTACGCCACGAACCCGTCGAGGTCGGACATCGTGAAGGGACGCAGGCGAAGTCGCTGTGTGTGGATCATGTGGCACTAGCTCGAGCCTCACCATGCCATGGGAGCCGAGCGATTCCAACGCCACTCCCGCGAACAACCCCGCGCAAGCGATCGCTCCACCTTTGGATTTCTTATGCTCCTTCAAACAAGGGCACAACCTTGATTCGAGGCATCCCGGATACCTTCTTTCCGACCGTGCGGCCCGCACGACGTGCCGCGCCCGCCGCGCCAACCTCGAAGCCAACCCGAAAGCTCTTCCGGCTTTCCACGGCCCGCTTTGCTCCGCCTTCACCCAAACCGACCGTCACCACCATCTCGAAGTGCAGCCTGCTACAGCTGACGATTGTCAACGCAAAGTAGAAATGTCCGGTTTTCTCCAAAGTAGAAATGTCCGGATCATCCGTTTGCAGACGCTCGAATGAGCACGCGTTCGCGGCGGTATCGCGCCTTCGCGAACCGCTCTTCGTCTC
>JBIKNA010000659.1:0-3108 GCA_044358965.1 Polyangiaceae bacterium | reverse complement strand
AAGGATGACATAGCCGTTGGGCGCGAGCGGGTCGCGGAACGCCGCAAGGACGGAGCGCCCGCCACTCGGAGGCTCGCCGGCATCATAGCGCGCGGAGCTGTCGCAGCTCGTTCCGTTGGCTGTGCAACGCAGCAAGCGTCCGTCGTCGTAGGCCACCACGAGCGCCCCGATGCCGGACACCGGGAGCGACACTGCGGCTTGGAGCGGCGTGCCGGCCACTTTGCTGAGCAGCGTGCCTACACACTGCGAGCCATCGAGGTTGCAGCGCCGGAGAGTCGGGCGCCTGCTGCCATCGACCCCGAAGACCAAGAGCGTGGTTCCCGGCGAAGAAGCGTCCGGGAAGTATGTGGGCACCCCCGCCACGTCACTGCCGAGGTCCGCGCCTATGTCGAGCACGCGCGGATGGTTGTCGATGCGGAGCCGCGTGGGCTCGGAACGCGCGCGACCGGAAGGTCCCACGCTCACAGCCACACCCATGACGTCGGAGACGCCAACGGGAAGGGCTTGGCCCCCCAAGAACGTGAAGGTCGACGGCAACTGGGGCAACGTGGCGAATGGAGTGCCTGGCGTGCCATCCGGCGTCGGATACGAAAGCTCGACCCAGGAGACCGCGAAAGAGCCCGGCGCCGCAGCCGCGGAGAGCGTGCCGTCTACGAAACCCTGGCGAGGATCACGATCGCGCATGCTCAGCACCGGAGGCAGCGGTGCCTGGGACGACGGGACCTGCGCATCGCCAGCATCTGCCGCGGGCAGCCCCGACGCTTGTACCCCCGGAGGCGACGGAGGATCGCCCACGATGGAGCAGCCCGATTCGGAGCTGCACTGCGACACGTCGAGATCTGCGGAGACGCAGTTGCCCTCGTAGTTGCAGGTGCGGCCCAATGGGCACACTACCCCCAGGCATTGGCGAAAGAGCCCAACGGGGACCCGTAGCGAACGGCCTTGGTCGTAGGCAAGCTGGCGATCGGCCACGATGCATCCCTTTGCGTCTGCGGCGGAACACGTGATCGGATCACGACCAAAGGCGAGCACGGTGCGAACCGCGACGCGTGCCCGCGGGTTGCCGCTCGGCGGCACGAACGCCAAGGACCCCAAGCGCCCGTCTTGCCCCCACTGCACCGAGGGGACGCCGGACGGCTCGGCGGAGAGGTTCGACAAATCGCGCCCGGAGAAGAACGCCAGCCGCGCCGAGGGCTCGTAGCCGAGGTTCGTGTACGCCTCGACCTGTAGCTGCGTGGCCGCGCGACAGGCAGTGATGCCAAGCACGAACAAAGCGAACAGGAGGACCAAGGAAGCTCGGCGCACTCATCCGATCATATGGGAACATACGCTCTCCGTGCACACGGTCGTCGTCACCACCAGCTTCCCCGCCCACGCACAGGACCCGAGCGGCCACTTTGTGCGCGAGGATGCGCTGACCCTCGTCCGCTTGGGGCACAAGGTGACGGTGCTCGCCCCGGCCACTGTCACGCAGCAGCGACACGACCATGGGCTTCACGTGCAGTGGCTGACTGGCGGCGATGCCTTCGGCTGGCCCGGGGCCGCGGCACGGGTGCGGCAAGACAAGACCCGGGTCGTCGGCGTCGCTGGCTTTTTGCTGCGCGCGAGTCGCGCTCTCGCGTCGCTCCGCCCCACCCGGGTGGTGAGCCACTGGGTGCTGCCCTGCGCGTGGCCCGTACGCATCCCGGCCGACGCTGATCTACAGCTGGTCTCTCATGGGGCCGACATTCGTCTGCTCCGGGGACTCCCCTCGCCCGTGGCCAGTGCGCTTGCGTATCGCTTGGCCCAACGCGCCAGCCGCTGGCGCATCGTATCGGCCAGCCTGGCCGACGCGTTGCTCTCGCACCTGGGCAGCGAGAGCCGGCAGGCCGTGCGGCGCGTTCTGGAGATCGCGCCAAGCGCCGTGTGCACCCCGCGCCCCGATCCGGCACTGGTGCAGCGCCTGCGGGCAGCGCTTCCCGATGGCCCGGCGCTGGCCGTGGTAGGTCGACTCACGGCCCAAAAGCGCGTGGACCACATTCTGACGCAGGTGGCCCAGGGCTCCCCGCGACGTCACGTGGTGGTGCTGGGCGACGGCCCCGAGCGCCCTCGCCTCGAGGCGTTGGCCCAATCGCTAGGGCTCAACGCCCAGTTCCTTGGCACGGTGCGGCGGGACGAAGCGCTTGCTTGGATGCAGGCGTGCGAGGCGCTTGGTTTCGCGGCGCAGAACGAGGGCAACCCCACGGTGCTGCGCGAGGCCCAGACACTCGGTGTCCAGGTGATCCGTTGGGACAACGAACCAATCGCTCGCATTGACGCAGCGCAGTAACTCATGTGTGCGTCACCAGTGACGCAACGCGTTGTTTACGCTGCTTTTTGTTGAATAACCACTGGACGCCTGACCCGTTGGTGGGCCAAGGTGCGCGCATGGAGACGTTCGAGGGGGACTGGCTTGTGAACGTTGGGTACTTGGCCGGAGCTGCAGCGCTCGAAGACGCGCACATCGCCAGCGTGGTCAACCTGCCCTTGGCCGATGTGCAGGCACTGGGCGACGGCACGCGCATGCTGGCGTTTCGGGCGCCCTCGCGCGATCGCGCCGAGCGCGCGCTGCTCAACGCGTCCATGCTCAAGTTTCAACTCTCCCGTGGCAGCGTGCAGCTCTCGCTCACCCCGCCGCCCGAAGACATGTTCATCGACAGCGAGGCGCTGGTGGAGTGCGACGTCGACGAAGACCTCGAGGTCACGCACGAGCGGGCTCCGGCGCCTGTTCCTTCGGCGCCGTTCTTCCTTTGCATCCAGTACCAGGCCGGAGAGCCCGACATGGTCTTCGAGTCTTGGGCCGCCGAGCTGCTCGAGATCAACGCGTTCCACGTCGAGCAACGCGGCATCGAGCGAACGTTGTCCGTTCCCGTGCAGAGCTTCCAGCAGGGTCGCGGCCTCGTGCTCAACCTTGCGCCGCTGACGCGCGCCGGCTTCCGGTTCGAGACGGCGGTACGGTCCAGCGGTCCTGGCCCGCACAGCAACTAAATGACCGAGCGCGATTCGACTACAGACGCCGGGCGCCATTTGGGCTTGGGACCCAAATGCAGGAGGTGGGGCCCCAGCGGCAATGCCTCTGGGGCGGAGGAC
>JBIKNA010000241.1:0-10532 GCA_044358965.1 Polyangiaceae bacterium | reverse complement strand
GGGCGGCAAGATCCCAGGCAAGCGGCGCGCGAGCATGGTCTTGCCCGCGCCCGGCGGGCCCATCATCATCAAGTTGTGTCCGCCCGCTGCGGCGATCTCGAGCGCGCGGCGTGCGGTGGCTTGCCCACGAACGTCGCTCAGATCATCGGGGTCTTGCGCCCGGACGCGGGAGGGGTTGCGCTCGGCCAAAGGCAAACAACCGTCTCCGGCAAGCGCTGCGGCCACCTCGGCCAAAGTCGAAGCCGTGCGCACCTCGATGCCCCGCGCCAACGCAGCCTCGGCCTCGTTTACCTTGGGCACGATGACTCGCGCGAAGCCGGCCTGTCGCGCGCCCAACACCAGCGGCAAAATGCCGCGCTGTCCGTAGACGCCACCCGAGAGCGAAAGCTCTCCCACGAAGAGCGTGTTGTCTACGGCCTCGCGGGGCAGGCGCCCCAGCGAGACCAGCACCGCGATGGCGATGGCCAGGTCGAAACCACTGCCTGCCTTGCGCAGATCCGCCGGCGCCAGGTTCACGGTGACGTGGTGATCCGAAAGGGGCACGCCAAGCTGCGCCAGCGCGCTCTTGACCCGGACCTTGCTCTCGCGCACAGCAGCCTCGGCCAGACCAACCAGTTCGAACACCGGAAGGCCTCGCCAGATGTGCACTTCGACCCGAACCGGGTGGGCTTGGGTACCAGCAAGGGACGCGCTGAAGGTCGATGCGAGCATGTCCAAGACTCTTCGCAAGCCCAAGGCCAGCACGCGCCCAAGCAAGATCATCGGGTTGACGCGCATGGTGCCTGGCCAAGTGGCCCAAACGGTGGCCCGGGCCAGGTGATGCGCGATGCGTGGCAGGTGCCTCACCGGTAGACCGGCGCCATGCAGTGTGTCGCCACCACGGGCATCGATGCCACAAGCGCGCGATGCACGCGTACCGCCTGGGCCCGTCGCGATCCTGTTGAAGCCTGCGGACTACACCCAACGGGCAACGCAAGGCGCACATTGCCCAGGAATTGCGGGCGTACGCCGCTATCCCACATTGGCACCATCGTTGCACTTGCCTTGGCTCGATGTCCCTTCGTTCTGTCCGCGTTGCGTGGGCCAAGCTTCTCTTCGGTGCCAGCGCAGCCGTCATTTCAGCGGGGCTCTCCGCGTGCAGCAGCACGGCCCCCGCCGAGAACATCGAGGGCACCGAGGCCGCCTGGGGTCACATGTCCCAAGGCCTGGCCCCCACGTCGGCGCAGTTCTTGATCAACAAGAAGCGCGGCGCCAGCTATCGCGTGTGCCTGGCTTCGTACATGAAAGACGACTTCCCGGGCATCGAGTCCGAGCTCCACGCCGCCATCAACATCTGGGCCTCGTACTTGGAGCGCAGCGTACAGGTCGAGATCACGACTGTGGACCTGCCCCGGGCCAAGGCCGAGCAGAGCCTGGATGACGTGTCCAAGGACTACCACGCGCGCTGCGGCGACGCCGAGGTGGTGGTGGGCACGGCGCGCCTCGACGGCGACACCATGGGCATCACCGGCGGCGCGGGAACCGTCGACCGCCAAGGCCGCTGGCTCACCTTCAAGCGCTTCGTCTTCCTGCGAGACTTCCAGTTGGCACCGGACAGCGTCAACGGCGCCCCGAGTCAGTGGGTCAGCTTCGAAAAACGCGCCGGCGCCCCCATCGATGCTGCGGGTCTCTTGGCCACAATGCGCGAACGCAGCGTGACGCACTACGGCTTTGCGGGCACACGCATGACGCTGCCGGTGTTGACGCACGAGTTTGGTCACGCGTGGGGCATGTGCGATCAGTACGAGAATTCGAGCAACTGCGACGCCCGCAACGCCACGAGCCACCTGGCCACCGAGAGCGTCATGGGCGCGGCCACCGTCAAGGAGCCCGTGTACCTGACGGACGATGACATCGCCGGCATTCGCGCGCTGGGCGCCCGCCCCGGCTTCGAGCACGATTGGGGTGCGACCCCGAACACGCCGGCCCCGGAAATCAAACGGGCGGATGTCGCGCTGTTTCGCGCCGAGCGCATCTCTCGCGAGGGCTCGGGCCTCTTGTTCCACTACGGCGTGGTCACCAGCAAACCCACGCGCGAGAAGGTGTTCGTCCGCGCGCACGGCAGCGCTCGATGGAAGGAGTTCTTGCCGATGTTCTCCGAACAGGGGCAAGACTCACCGCTGCGAAGGCTGACGTTGCCAGCAACCGCGGGCCCTGATGCGCGCTACGAGGTGCGGCTCGAACTTTCCGTGAAGGGCGACGACGGCGAGTACTACGCGCCGCGCATCATCGAGCTGACGGAGCCTCTGCCACCCGCCTGAGCCCAACGTTTGCGCGCAGCGTGGTCCCCCCAACCATTGCCGAGCCTCGCGGGCAGCACCTTGATCGTTGCTGCCCACGAGAGCATGTTGATGCTTGCTGTGAGCGGCGTTCGCCAGCTGCCTTGTTGGCGCGCCACGCGACAAACGAACACCGAGGGCATGCAGCCCGTATCGCACCGGTCGAACGCTGAGCGTGACGCGGAGAGCGTCGTGTCTGCGGCTACTTCTTCTTTTTGGGGGCCGGCTTCTTGGCCGCAGGCTTCTTGGGCTCAGGCTTCTTGGCCGCAGGCTTCTTGGCGGCCTTGGGCTCGGGCTTCTTGGCGGTCTTGGGCTCGGGCTTCTTGGGCTCGGGCTTCTTGGCGGCCTTGGGCTCGGGCTTCTTGGGCTCGGGCTTCTTGGGCTCGGGCTTCTTGGGCTCGGGCTTGGCGGGCGCCTTGACCGTCTTGGCGGTGGGCTTGAGCGGAGCCTTGAGGAGCGTTGGCTTGCCTTTGCCCACTGGGGCCAGCTTGGCCTTGCGCGGCGCCGGTACTTCTTCTTCTTCTTCCTCTTCTGCGTCTTGCTCGATGGCGATCTGCGAGGCGCGGGCCGCCAAACGCTCGGCGCTGGCGCGGTCGGCGACCATGGCCATCTTGCCAAAGTAGCTCCGCATCGGACCGAACATGTCGTTCCAAGAGTTGCGCACGCTCTCACCAAGCCCCTCGGGAATGTCCGAGTGCAGAATGGTTATGCGCGCGCCACCGAACACGGATTCGAAGTGGAGCTCGACGCGCGAATCGGGTGCCTTGGGCGGGAAGTCTTTGGAGCGCCAGCTTTGGATGATGCGCCTGCCCAGATCGAGCTGCACCAACTTGCCGGTGATGTGGCCGTCGCGCTCGGAGAAGTTGCCCCCCACGTCGCCCTCGACCACCGTCTTGTTCCCCGCAAACGCGGAGTGCTGGGTGGAGTCGAGCCACGCGGAATACACCATGTGTGGCGTCGCAGGCACGACACACGAAAGCCTTACTGCCTCTTTGCTCATACCACGCCGAAGGGTACACGCCTCAAAGGCTCAGATCCCACAAAATCCCGCCACGGCGCCCACTTGGGGCACCGCGCAATCGCTCTGAGTGCTTGTCTAGCGCTCGAACTCAGCGAAATAGTGGCCCCCGCCGACGCCCGGCTCCTCGCCCTCGGGGTCGAACGAAAGCACGCTGAGGGCAGCGCCCCGGGCGCGGCCGGCGGTGATGCGCGCCGAAGTGCCCGGCACAACCCCGGAGGCCCCGGGCTCGCGGGCTTGAGAGACCTGTTCCTGTTCGCGATGGCGTTCCGGATAGTAACTCATGCATGAGTGACTACCATTGGACTCCGGGGCGCGCAAACCCAAAAACCCGCCCAAAAACGGCCCACATGGGCGTCTGCGTTCTGTGCGATACTGCTTGGGCCGTGACGACCGCTATCGCACCTGAATTGCTGAAGTTTTTGCAGGCGAGCCCCACCCCGTATCACGCGGTTGCGCGCGGACTCGAACAGCTCTTGGCCGCGGGCTTCCGCGTCCTGCGCGAGGAAGACCCGTGGGAGGCCCTGCCCGCCGGAGCCTACGCGCTGCCCAGCGAGGGCTCACTGTTTGCCTTCGTGGTGCCCGACGGCGCCGTGCAACGCATCTCCCTTGTTGGAGCCCACACCGACAGCCCCAACCTGCGGCTCAAGCCCAAGGCCGAGTACACCAAAGAGGGGTACCTGCAGCTGGGAGTCGAAGTGTATGGGGGCGCGCTGCTCAACTCGTGGCTCGACCGCGATTTGTCCCTGGCGGGGCGCGTGTTCGTCGAGGAGGCCGGGGCCCTGGTCCCCAAGCTCGTGCAGATCGACAGGCCCCTGGCGCGGGTGGCGCAGCTCGCCATTCACCTCGATCGCGAACAGGCCGACCGTCTGACGCTCAACCGCCAAGAGCACATGGCGCCCATCGTTGGCCTCGACAAAGACCTCACGGTGCGAGGCCTCTGCGAACGAGAGCTGGGGCTCGCCGCCGGCAGCATCCGCGCCACCGAGCTGATGTTGTTCGACACGCTGGCCCCCACGTTGGGCGGGCCGGCGAACGAGTTCATCTGGTCTGCGCGTCTCGACAACCTGGCCATGTGCCACGCGGGACTCTCCGCGCTGCTGCGCGCCAAACCGCAAGCGCAGAAGGGCGACGCCCTGCCCTTCGTGGCGTTGTTCGATCACGAAGAGGTTGGCAGCGAGAGCGCCCACGGCGCACACTCCGGGCGTCTGCCTCGGGTGCTTGCGCGCGTGGCCAAAGCCCGGGGGCTGTCCGACGACGCCTACGCGCAGGTGCTGGCACGGAGCATGTGCATCTCCGCAGACATGGCCCACGCCGTGCACCCCAACTACGACGGCAAACACGAGCCGCGACATAAACCCGTGCTCAACGGCGGGCCGGTCATCAAGGTCAACGCGCAGCAGCGCTACGCCACCAGCGCGCGCACGGCGGCTTTCTTTGCAGAGCTGTGCCAGCAAGCCAAGGTCCCGGTGCAGCACTACGCACACCGCACGGACTTGCCCTGTGGCACCACCATTGGGCCCATCGCTTCGAGCTTGCTCGGCATGGCCACCGTCGACGTGGGCAACCCCATGCTCAGCATGCACTCCGCCCGCGAAATGGGCGGCGCCCACGACCACGAGATGATGGTCAAGGCCATGACGCTGTTCTTGGACGGCACGGTGCACCCATGATGCGCCGCCTCCTCGCCGCCATCGCACTGCCCCTGGTCGTGTTTGCGAGCATCCCGGGGTGCAAGCCCGAGGTGGGCGCCAAGTGTCGCCCCGGCAAGTCCAAGTGCCTCGACAAGGCCAGCGCCGTGTACTGCCGCAACGACGTGTACACCGAGGCCAAGTGCCCGGGCCCCCTCGGCTGCAAAAAGGTCCAAGACGAGCTTCTGTGCGATCAGTCCGAATCCCAAGAGGGTGACGCCTGCGTCCGCGACGAACAGCTCATGTGCAGCAAAGACACGAAGTCCCTGCTCAAGTGCAACGCGGGGACCTTCCGGCGCGAGCACGGCTGCGACGGCCCCAAGGGCTGCGGTGTCGTGGGCGATCGCATTCAGTGCGACGAGACCCTGGCCAAAGTCGATGAGCCATGCAGCAAAGAGGGCATCGTGGCCTGCTCCCTCGACGGCAAGCTCTCGCTCCGCTGCACCATCTCCAAGTGGAACGCCGTACGCCACTGCCGCGGCGCCAAAGCCTGTCGCATGGAAGACGGCTTCCCCATTTGCGACGAGAGCATCGCCGAGGTCAACGACCCCTGTGGCGGCGCCGGGCGCCTGGCCTGCTCCTCCGACGGCAAAAGTGAGCTCGTTTGCCACGGCAGCCGCTTCATGCACTCGCGCGATTGCCAGAAGGGCTGCAAAGTGGCGCCCTCGGGCAACACGGTGCGCTGCGAGTAAGGCCCTTTTGTTCGCAGACGACGCTCGGGTAACATCAAGCTGTCTCGGGTCCACATCGGGGGCTTCACCGTGAACGACAAAGAAAAAGACACCGGCAAGATCATCACCGCCGTCGACGCCGGCGGGATCATCCCCGTGCCCGAGCGCAACCCCGGGCGCGCTTGTCTGGTGGTGATCTACGGCCCGGAGCTAGGCCGCCGCTGCGCCCTCTCCCAAGAGGCCTTCGAGATTGGCCGCTCCAGCAAGTGCGATCTCCCCATCGACCAAGAGAGCATCAGCCGGCAGCACGCCCGCATCACCTTCGAGCAAGGCGCCCACGTGGTGTCGGACCTCGGTTCCACCAATGGCACCTGGGTCAACGAGGTTCGCGTCCAGCGCAACGCCCTACGCGACGGCGATCAACTCAAGGTGGGTAGGTCCATTCTCAAGTACATGTCTGGCGACAACATCGAAGCCAGCTACCACGAAGAGATCTACCGCCTGATGACCGTCGATGCGCTGACGCAGGTGCACAACCGGCGCTACTTCGATGAGGCACTGGAGCGCGAGTTCAACCGCTCGGTGCGCTACCGCCGGGCGCTCTCGCTGGTGCTGTTCGACATCGATCACTTCAAGAAGGTCAACGACACCTACGGGCACGTGGCCGGCGACTCGGTGCTCCGGCAGCTGTCCGGCGTCATCAAGCCCAGGCTTCGGCAACAAGACATGGTGGCGCGCGTGGGGGGCGAAGAGTTCGCCGTGCTGCTGCCCGAAGTGGAACTCCACGGTGCCAAGGTCGCCGCCGAGAAAATCCGGCGCCTGGCCGAGTCCGCGCGGTTCCAGGTCGACACCCGCGAGTTCACCTGCACCGTGAGCCTGGGCGTTGCGTGTTTCACGCCGCAGCTGCCGTCGCCCGTGGCCATGTACGAGCTGGCCGACAAGGCGCTCTACCGCGCCAAAACCGGCGGGCGCAACCGCGTGGAGAGCTGAGCCCAGGTCTGCACGTCACGCGGGCGGCGAGACGCCCGGCAGCTCCATGCGTTCGACGTCGTGGAACTTGCGCAGGTCGAGCACCACGCGCCCACTGGGCTCTTCGGACAAGATGTCCGCGGGACGCGCCCCGAACACCACGTCTTTGTCGGTGTAGCGGTGTCGTGCATGCACCGGCTGCAACGAGGTTTCGTCCACCCCCACGATGGTGACGACGAGTTCCATCTCTTTGGCCCGAAACGCCTCGGCGTCGACGCCGAACAACGGGCTCGTCTCGTCGATGGTGTGCATGATGGTCCAGGATCGCGTGAAGGCCGAGGAGCGCTCGCGCACGAGCTTCAGATCGATCATGCGGTAGAACGTGTGCCCTTCTTTGGTGATGTCGGTGCGCACGAGCACCACGCGAACCTGGGCCTCGACGATGAGGTTCGCGCGCTGGTTGCCCACACGAAACATGAGCGTAGGAACGCCGTCCATGGCGCCCACGGTGACCACGTTCATGAACGCCACGCGCGCGGAGCTGAGGGACACTTTGGCGAACACCAGCCCCGTGGCCGTGGCCGTCACCACCAAGCCCGTGACGGCTTCGGCCACCACGAGCACGTTGGCCGCCAAGGTGGTGGGGTACTTGTCGCCGTAGCCAATGGTGCACATGGTTTGCACGCTAAAGAAGAACGCATCGGCGAAGGAGCCCGGCACGGTGTGGGCAACGCCACCGACGACCAAGAACAGCGTCGCAAAAACGGCATTGAGCACCAGGAACCCAATGACGATGGCCCCCAAGGCCCGAGGCCACGAGGCGCTCAGGAAGGCGTGATAGAAATCGCGAAAGGTGTTGCCTGACGTCGCCCCAAGAACGACGACTTCGCTCTCTTGGGATTGCGCCATGGGCCCGCTCTAGTCCGTGCCGGCGTCGCTGGGACCGATGCCTTGGCGCTTGACCGAATCGCATGCGCCGCAGTCTTGGACGATGGCTCCTTGGGCGATCCACATGCGCAGGCGCTGACGCTCTTCGAAGGAGAGCGCCTGGGTGCTGTAGCTCACCGAATCGGGAGGCGACGGGTATGGCATCTCGCGACCCAAGACGTAGTCGTTCAGGACCTGGCGCTCGGCATCGTCGGCCTCGACCACCTGTGTGTTGGTGGCCGCCGGCAGCTCGAGCTTGCCCAAGGGGCCCGGGCCCAAACACACGTCCGGTCCGTCGGTGACCTGGGTCACCGTTGGAAGCTTTCCGAGCAGCACCTTGTACATGAGCCAGCTGTTGCCCGGGCTGCCCGGATCGATGAGCGGCATGTCGATGCCGAACACCGGTCCCGGGGGTTGGATCTCGGGCCGCGCCCCCGTGTTGCTGGCCTGGGCCACACGGTTGATGGCCGTCTGCCGGAAGCCGTTGGGCACCGTGAGCACCAAGCTCGCCGCAGGCTGAGATCCGGTGACCGGCACGCCATGACAGGGGCTGCCGGTTCCGCACTTGGCTTGCATCACCGGGAATACGTCGCGGCAGAAGCTCATGGTCGGCTCTTGCGTGGCCGACGGCGGCAGCGTGACGTTGGACACGTTGAACGCGAACTGCCGCATGGAGTTCGGGTCGAGCGTTGCGCCATCGATGGCGCGAACACCAAAGCCGCCCGCGCTCTCGGAAGGAACGGGCAGAATGAGTTTGTAGGGCTGTCCCGGGGTGACCCAGGGCCCCGTGGCCGGAGGCGAGATGGTGACGACGAGGCTCACCGGATCGTACGAGACGACAGCGCCGGCAACCTCTTTGTCTTCGGCGTCGCGAATGAAGAACGATTGCCGGGTGACGGTGGAAGGCAACAGGTAGCGATCGAAACGCAGGCGAATGACGCCGTTGGCGGCCAACGGAGCGCCGGGGCCGACGTTGGACTCGCGCACGGTGACCAGGGCACCGGCCACCTTTTGGTCCTTCTGCTTACCCACATCGCAGGCAGCCACGAGCGCCGCTGCGGCAATGCCAAACGCGGGCAACCACAGGACGCCCCGCAGCGCAGAGCCAGCGGTTAGCTGTCGGAGTACGTGGAGAGCTGCTCGCGCACCACTTGCTCGGTCACGCCGGTGCGGATGTGGTCCTTGAGGCAGTCGGCCAAGGTGATGAGGAGCTCGTCGACGCCCTTGTCCTCGATCATCTTCTGCAGGAGAGCCTTGGCTTCCTTGCTCTCGTCCCCCCGCAAGAACTGGCGCACAGTCTCCAGTGAGATTTCCCCCTGGAAGTCGATGTACATGTTCTCGATCAGGTAACGAATCAGCTGATTCACGAATGACCTCCGTAGTGCCCGGCCAGAACTGCTGCGCGGGCGCGATACGCGATAGGGAGTGGGTATAAACCTGCGCAGGGCGGCCACGCAAGCTCTTTGCTTGCCCGTCCTCCGCAATCGAGGCGCCGTCTGCCCATGGGATGAAGCGTTTCATGGCGTGGTCACCGACACTTCGCAAGCGATGACGACGCCGGATCGTGGCACGTCACGCAGGGCCTGGGGTTGCGCTTGAACTGCGTGGAGCAGCTGGAGGCGAAGTTGGCGGGGTGCGGGTTGAACCCGCCGCCGATGCCGGCGCCACCGTGGCAGGTGATGCAGTCTCGCTCGATGTGGCAGCTGACACACGCGTTGAGGTTTCGCGTGGCCTCTTGGGCGTGGTGCCCAGGCTTGCGCGGCGCGTCGCTCCAGATGAACTTGGGCGGGTGGAACCGACCGGGCTCGCGCACCGCCGCGGGGCCGCTCATGGACACCCCGAGACGCTGGTGACACGACAGGCAGAAGCTCTGCTCGCGGTGGCAACTGGTGCACTTCTGGCTGTTCTGCCGGGCCTCGATGGGGTGCATCTGCACGTAGTCTGCGGGGTGCAGGTTGCGCGGACGCACGCGGCCGTCGTGGCAACCGGTGCAGAAGTCTTCTTTGTGGCAGTTGGCGCAGAACTGCGAGTCGTTGGCGGCCACCAGCTTGTGGCGTTCCATGAAGTCCGGCGTGTGCGCAGCGTTGTGCAGCCAACGCGGAGGCTTGAGTTGCCCTTGGGCAAACTGGGTCTTGATGAGACCGCCGGTGGCGACCCCGCGCCGCTCGGGCAGCAACTGGGTGGTGCCGGTGACCGTGGCCGCGATGTGACACGTGTCGCAAGCGCTCTTGGCGGTGCCCCGGGCGGCGGCGTCCGTCATTTGGTGACAGCCGAAGCAGCCGCGCATGCGCGGGAGTTGGTCGCGGGTGGCGAGTTCGAGCTCTTCGACGCTGCCGTGACACTGCTGGCAGTTGATGTTCTTGCTGACGTGTTTCTTGTGGTTGAAGATCAGGTTCGGCGTGGGCACCTTGAAGGGCGCGACACGATTGCCGTCTTCGGGACGGTGCCCCACGTGGCAGAAGCCACACGACCCCGGAGCCCCGGCGCCGGGTTTGACGGCAGCCAGATCGCTGTGATCGGTACCGTGGCATTGATCGCAGCTGCGGCCTGCGGGGATGAGATCGTCGCTGGCCTTTTCGCTGCCGGGCGCCGCGTTGTGACAACCCGCGCACTTGAGCCCGAAGGCCATGTGGGCCTTGTGGTTGAAGCGGAGCGTCATGTTCTGCGCCGGGAACACCACGTCCGAGGGACCGCGGTCCGGGTCGAAACTGCCCGCCGGAAGCCATTTGGCGGGCACCTTTTCGTCTTTGGGCAAGGGCGCCATGCCGGACAGGGCCATGGCCCCACCGGCGGCCGCGGCAACGGGGGACCCCGCGGACGGCGCGCCAGCGGGAGCAGGGCTCGATGCCGATGGGCCCGCCGATGGAATCGCTCCGCCCACGACCACGGGTTCCCCGGCCGCAAAGGCCAGCGAGACCCCCAGCACGAGCGACAAAAA
>JBIKNA010000022.1:0-34028 GCA_044358965.1 Polyangiaceae bacterium | reverse complement strand
CGGCGGACCGGCGCGCCAGCTCTCCCAGGCGCCCGCTATCTTGCACACGCTCCTAGACCTCGCCAGACTTTTCCCAAGGCCACGGAGCCACCCGGTCCCCGCAGGGCGGCGCCTGGCCCGGGGCCGCGCTTACGCTTGAGAACTTTGGCGAAATTCTGCTAGTAGGGAGCCCATGCAGCGCGGAACCGCATTGATGGTCCTTGGCGTCGGTCTGGTGATCCTGGGCGTGCTCGCCCTCAAGCTCACCGACCGCAACCTGTTCTGGGCTCTCATCGCGCTTGGCGGCGCCATGGGCGCCCGCGGCGGCGTCGAGATTTCGAGCCGCACGCGCACCGCTGGCTAACAACCGCGAAGGCAACGCCGAGCGCCGGAATACGGGCCGGGTCCCCCGTGTCTTGGTCGGGCCCGGGTCCGCGAGAGACTCTTTTCAAGGGATGCCCCCATGTACGATGTACGCGCGCTAAACGAACTGGTCGCCCGCGAGAGCGCGGTCGTCGACCGCATCACCAACGAGGTCGGCAAGGTCATCGTTGGTCAGACCTACATGATCGAGCGCATCCTGATCGGCCTCTTGGCTGGCGGGCACGTGCTGCTCGAGGGCGTGCCGGGTCTCGCCAAGACCCTCACCGTCCGCACCCTGTGCGACGCCATCGCCGCCAAGTTCGCGCGCATCCAGTTCACCCCCGACCTGTTGCCCGCCGACGTGGTGGGCACCGTGATTTACAACCAGCAGAAGGGCGAGTTCACCTCCAAGCTCGGTCCGGTGTTCGCCAACCTGGTGCTCGCCGACGAGATCAACCGCGCACCAGCCAAGGTGCAGAGCGCGTTGCTCGAGGCCATGCAAGAGGGTCAGGTCACCATCGGCGATCAGACCTACCCCCTGCCCTCGCCCTTCATCGTCATGGCCACGCAGAACCCCATCGAGCAAGAGGGCACCTACCCCCTGCCCGAGGCCCAGGTCGACCGCTTCATGCTCATGATCAAGGTGGGCTACCCCACCCGCGACGACGAGCGGAAGATCATGGACCGCATGACCACCGGAGAGCTGGCCAAGGCGCAGCCCGTGGCCACGCCCATGGAGCTGTCCGAGGCACGCAAGATCATCGGCCAGGTGTACGTGGACGACAAGGTCAAGGACTACATCGTCAACGTGGTCTTCGCCACCCGCGACCCGGCCAAACACGGCATGAAAGACATGGCCTCGCTCATCGAGTACGGCGCCTCCCCGCGGGCGTCCATCGCGCTCAACATGGCCGCCCGCGCCCATGCCTTCTTGCGGCACCGGGGCTACGTCACCCCCGAAGACGTCAAGGCCGTCGGCCCCGACGTGCTGCGCCACCGCATCACGCTCACTTACGAGGCTGACGCCGAGCAGATCACCGTCGAGCAGGTGGTTCGCCGCGTGTTCGAGGTGGTGGAAGTCCCGTAAGGCACCATGGGGGCCCCGTCATGATCCCCAAAGAACTGCTCACGGCGCTGCGCAAGATCGAGATCGTCACGGCGAGGCTCGCGAACCAGCAGCTCGTCGGCAGCTACTCGTCCAGTTTCAAGGGCCGGGGCTTGGCGTTCCGCGAGGTGCGCCCGTACCTGCCCGGCGACGACGTGCGCACCATCGACTGGAACGTCTCGGCGCGCATGAACGAGCCCTTCGTGAAGGTATTCACCGAAGAGCGCGAGATGACGGTGATGCTCTGCGTAGACTTGTCCGAGAGCCTGCGCTTTGGCACGCGCCGCGCCAGCAAGGTGCGCTTGGCGTCCGAGGTGGCAGCGCTCTTGGCGTTTAGCGCCATTCGCGGCGGAGACCGCGTGGGGCTCATCATCGGCACCGACCGCGTCGAACACATCGTCCCGCCCCGCAAAGGCGAGAAACACGTCATGCGTGTGGTGCGCGAGATCTTGGGCTTCGATCCCCGTTGGGACGACCGCCCGCGGCCCGCACACCCGGAGCCGCGGCTCGGGGCCGCCACGGACTTGTCGGGCATGCTCTCGGCGCTGGCCCGGGTGTCGCGACGCCGAAGCATTTCTTTCGTGATCAGCGACTACATGGCCACGGGCTACGAGTCCGCGCTGTCGTTGGCCGCCGCCAAACACGACGTGATCCCCGTGGTGCTGACAGACCCCCGGGACGACCAGCTCCCGGACTTGGGCCTGGTAACCCTCGAAGACCTGGAGTCGGGTCGCGAGCTCTTGCTCGACGCCCAAGACCCGCGCGTACGTGCGTTCTACAAGAACAGCATGGAGCAGCTGGCGCGCGAGCGGGCCGCGCTATTCGGCAAGCTCGGCCTCGACGCCGTGCGCGTCACCACCGATGGCTCCTACGTGACGCCGTTCCGAGATCTCTTCATGCGCCGCGCGCGGAGGATTCGCGGGTGAAGACGCTTGGGCACATGCTCGTGGTTGCTGCGGCGCTCGGCACAGCCATGGTGCCCGGGCTGGCGAGCGGCCAACCCGCGCCGCCGCTCAGCAGCGCGCAGTTGGCCAGCATGATGGGCAGCTGCGTGCCGCGCCTGGCCAAAGGCGCCGAACGCCCCCGGGTGGACGAGCAGTTCCCTTCCCGCGGCACCAGCGGTCACCAAGCGGTGCTGCGCATCACGGTGCACCATAAACCTGGCGAATCCGTCTTGCCCCACGGCGTCACCCCCGATCGCGACAGCGCCGCCGCCAAAGACCTTCGCGCAGCGGGTTTTGCGCTACCCGACGCCCAAGGCCCGGGCAAACCCAGGCTCACCGCCGAGGCCAAGCCCGGTGACGCCAGCGCCAAGACCGTGCTCGAACTGCCGGTGGTGCCACTGCCGGAAAAGCCCGGGCGCAACGCCCTGGTGCTCCCCCCCTTGCCCATCACCATCGCCCGGGCCAACGGCGACACCAGTGTACTTTGCACGCAGCTGCACAGCATCGTCGTCGAGGACCCCATCGCGGGCACCCCGGAGCCAAAGCCCCATGGCAACGCGGCGCCCCTGCCCCAGCGCGAAGAATGGACCGCACTGAAACAAGCCATGGCATGGGTGCTCGTGGGCCTCTTCTTTGGCGGTGCCTGCGCTTATGCCCTGTACCAGTGGCGCAAGCGCGAAAAGCCCCTGCCGCCGCCGCCGCCGCCGCGGCCCCCGTGGGAGATCGCCCTCGAGGACCTCCACGAGATTCGCCACGCAGGCTTGCTCGACACGGACCGCTACGCCGAGTTCGTCGACCGCGTCAGCGACACGCTGCGACGCTACCTCGGGGCGCGCTTCGACTTCGACGGCCTCGAGTCCACCACCGACGAGATCATCTTGGCGCTGCGCTCCGCGGCGGTCTTTGGCATCCCCCAGAGCGAAATCATCGCGTTCTTGCACGAATGTGATCTCGTCAAGTTTGCCAATGCCGCAGCCACGAAAGAGGCGTGCCTGGCGCTGCTCGACCAGGGCGAGCACATCGTGCGGGCCACCATGCCCGCCCCGGAGAGGCGCCCATGAGCCGCGCCGCACGCTACTTCACGGCAGTCGTTGCAACGCTCGTGTTGCTTGCGCTCGGGCTCATCTATCCGGCGGCCATGCGCGGCGAAGCGCTGCTTTCGGCGCGCTGGAGCCTTCTGCGCGGGCGGCTCACCGAGGGGCTCCCGGCGTGGTACATGCCCACCTTCCTGGGCTTCGCGTTGCTGATCCTTGGCGCCGCCGTGCTGTACACCATGACCATCGGCGCCGACGACAACGTGCCGCGGCTTTTGGTGCCCAGCGTGGCGCACCTCACGCGGTCCCCACGCGGCTTGCGCACCCGCTTGCGGGATCTCCCCGCATCGTTTCGGGTTGCCGCGCTCATCTTGGGCGCCATCGCCCTGGCCCGCCCCGAGAACGTCTTGCGCGGCGAAGAGTCCGAAGACCGAGGCATCGACATCGTCATCGTGCTCGACCTCTCGGGGTCGATGAAAGCGCTCATGGACGCGCCGGTGGCACCGGACGGCACGCCCAAGAAGAAAGAAGCGCGGCTCACGCGCATCGAGACGGCCAAAGAGGTCATCTTGGACTTCGTCTCCCGGCGCAAGAACGACCGCATCGGCGTGGTGGTCTTCGGGCGCTCGGCCTACATCCTGTCGCCCCCCACCCTCGACAAGGCGCTGCTCTCGGCACTGGTCGAGAAGATGGACCTGAACATCATCGACGGCAATGGCACGGCCATCGGCGATGCCCTGGGCACCGCCGTGGCGCGCCTTCGCAGGTCCAACGCCAGGTCCAAGACCGTCATCTTGCTCACGGACGGCGACTCCAACGCCGGCACCATCGACCCTGCCTATGCAACGCACCTGGCGCAAACCCAGGGCGTCAAGACGTACACGGTGCAGATCGGCAACGGCGACGACGTCGACATCGAGAATGGCTTCGACTTGTTCGGGCAGCCGCGACTGACCCGCGTTCGCTTCCCGGTCAACCCCGAGCTCTTGCGCAAGATCGCCCAAGACACCGGCGGTGAGGCCTTCGTGGCCACGGACAAGGCCGGCCTCGAAGAGAGCATGCACCGGATCCTGGATCGCCTCGAAAAGACGCGCTTCGAGGCCCAAGCGAGCCAGATGGAAGACCTGTTCCCGTTCTTCCTGTTGCCCGCCGTGGCGCTCATCGCCCTCGAGGCCGTCGTGCGCTTGCTGGTGCAGCGGAGGTTCCCATGAAGTTCGCCCACGACTTCACGAGCCCCGTCACGATTGCGCTCACGTTCCTGTGCGCCCTCTTGGTCGGCATCTTCGGCGTGTTGCTGGTGGTGGCGGCGTATCGCCGGGCCCGGGACCGCAAACTGCTCGGCGACGCCTCGCTCGTGCAGGGACTCATCACCTACGAGGCCACGGGGCTCCGCGCCTTCAAGGGAACGCTCTTGGTGCTCGGCATGGTGCTGGCGTTCGCCGCCCTTGCGCGCCCTCAGTTTGGCCGCGGCACCAAGATCATCCCGGCCACGAACCTCGATGTGGTCATCGTGCTCGACTACTCGAAGAGCATGTACGCAAGGGACGTGGTGCCGAACCGCATCTCCCGCGCCAAGGCCGAGGTCGCAGACCTCGTGCGCAAGCTGCCGGGCGCACGTTTCGGCGCCGTGGCGTTTGCCGGCGAGCCCATGAGCTTCCCGCTCACCAGCGACGGCGCGGCCATTGCGCAGTTCTTCCGGCAACTCGAACCCAACGACATGCCCATCGGCGGTACGGCCACTGCCCGCGCGCTGGAACGCGCGCGGGAGCTCTTCGCCCGGGACCCCAAGTCCAAAGACCACGTCCGGGTCATTGTATTGGTCACCGACGGAGAAGATCTCGAGGGTGATCCGTTGCGCGTGGCCGAAGGATGCGCCGCCGAGAAAACCCGCATCGATGTGGTGCAAATCGGCGGCCGCGCGCCGGAGCCCATTCCCGAAGTGGGCGCCGACGGCAAGGTGTCGGGGATCCGAAGGGACGAGCAAGGCAAGCCCCTCACCACCGAACTGTCTGCGGAGGGCGAAGCGCAACTCGCAGAGATCGCCCAAAAGACCGGCGGCGCCATCGTGCGCGCACAAAAGGGCGAGACGGGCATCGAGCAGATCGCAAAGAACCTGAGCAAACTGCAGCGCGAAGAGCTCTCCGAGCGCGTGGAGACGGTGTTCGCCGAAGCCTACGCCTGGCCCTTGGGTCTTGCGCTGTGCGTGTTGTTCGTCGAGGCCATGGTGCTCGAGGCCCCGCGGCGCAAGCGCCGCTTCGTGGTCCCCGCGCCCGCCCCCCGCGCCGACAGGCCCGACGCCAAGGCCAAAGAGAAAGCCAAAGACAAATCCAAGGACAAGAAGCCCGGCACAAAACGCCCCAAGGCCAAAGCGAAAGGAGTCCAGGAATGAGCCGCCGCGGTATCACCCTCCTGTCGCTCGCGCTGGCCTCCGCGGCCCTGTACGCCTGCTCCTGGGACCCAAAGAAGCCCTTCGAACGCGAAGCTCCCGAGGTCAACCGCGCCATCGCCAGCCTCGATGCCGGCGACGTCGACGCCGCCGCCAAGTTGCTTGCAGAATACCTACAAACCGGCGCCTGCGCCGAGGGCAACATCGGCACCCCCGAGCGACTACGCGCGCGACCCCAGGGCAGCTTCGACCTGGGCCTGGCCTTGTTTGGGCTGGCCGAACGCTACGGGCAGCGCTTTGGCGACGAAGAGTCTGGCGGCAAAGACACCACCGGGCACGGCCCGACCAACGAGGCGGACAACGGCGCCCGAAAGGGCGAGATCGAGTGCGCCCTGCGCATCGTCCGCGCCTTCGCCGCGGACGCGCAGACCCCGTTGCCCGTACGGGCCCGGGCCTACTACCTCGAAGGCAACCTGCAGTTTCTAGACAAGCGCTACAAAGACGCCGTCAGCTCCTACGACCGGGCGCTCGCCTTGATTCCCGGAGCCCCGGATGCAGGCGACGACACGGGGCTCGATGCGGCATGGAACCGCGCCATCGCCCTCCGGCGCGAGGACGACAAAAAAGACGCAGGCCAAGACGCGTCACAGGACGCATCGCAAGACGCCAGCAACGACGGCGGCGGCGACGGCGGCGACAACAAGGACAGCGGCAGCGACAGCGGCGACAACAAAGACGGCGGCAACGACGACAACAAGAAGCCCGACGCGGGCAAAGACAGCGGCAACGACGACAACAAGAAGCCCGACGCGGGTCCGCCGCCGCCCGAGCAAGACGCCGGCGCCAAGCCGCCGCCGCGTTCGCAAGACGATCGCATGCTCGATCAGCTCGAGAATGCTCCGACGGTGCAGCAAGAAGCTGCCAAGAAGCAGGCGCAAAAGCGCGCAGTGCGCGGGTCCGCCGACAAATGAGCCGGGCGGTGCTGCGCCTCGGCCTGTTGCTCTGCATGTGCCTCGGGGCACTTCTGGGCGCAGTCCCGGCGTCCGCGCAGCCCGCCGGCATCGAGGTTCAATCCGGCGTCGACCACGAGGTCGTCAGCGTCGGAGACACGGTGCAGCTCACCCTCCAAGTCATGAGCACCGGCTCCGGCCGCGAGTTCGAAGATCCGCAGCCGGGCACCACCCAAGGGTTCACTGTGGTGGGTCAGCGCGCTTCGCCCAGCACCTCCATCAGCATCATCAACGGCGTTCGCTCGCAGAAAACGGGATTGTCCGTCACGTGGGTTCTGCGCGCCGAGCGCGAAGGCAACCTGACCTTGGGGCCTCCCTCGGTGCGCTCGCAAGGTCGACGCATCTCCGGCAAGGTATTGTCTGTGCGAGTGCAGCGCCGCGGGGCCGCCAACGGCCCCAAGCGTCCGGGTCCGGGGTGGCCGTTCGCACCGGGCGCCGATCCATTCAAGGGGATCTTCGACGACGAGCCTCAAGATCCGCAGCTGCTCCTGGGCGAGCCGTCCACGGACCCGGCGCTTTCGCTCGATGCCCCACGCGGCGACGGCAGCTTCTTTCATGCGCAGGTCGACAAGACACGCGCGCTCGTGGGCGAGCAAGTCACGCTCAAGATCTACACGTACACGGACATCTCGACGCAAGAGCCGGACTACACGGACCTGCACGAGTCCCCCGCGGCGGACTTCGTCAAACACCTGTTGCCGCATGATCGCTCGTTGGTGGGGCATGCGAAGATTCAAGGGAAGATCTACGCCGTGGGCTTGGTGCGACGCTACGCGCTCTTCCCGCTCAAGGCCGGCGCTCTAGAGATTGGCCCCATGACCGGTGTGGCCATGCGCGGGCGCCGCAAGACCTCCGTAGAGAGCGAGCGCATCGTCATCCAGGCGCAAGAACCACCGGCCGCGGGGCGCCCTGCAGGCTACGCCTTGGGCGATGTCGGCGATTTCAAACTACGCGCCGACGTGGAGCCCCGGCAGACCGAGGTCGGTGGCGCTGTGCAGGTCACCGTGGACCTGTCCGGGGAGGGCAACCTCCCGTCGCAGCTGCCGCTGCCCACGCCGCCAGGCATCGAGTTCCTGCCGCCCGAGACCCACGAGCGCATCGGCGTGGCGCGCGGCGATCGACTGGGGGGCACGCGAAGTTTCTCCTATGTGGTGCGTGCGCGGCGGCCGGGCACCATCGACCTCGGCATCATCAACCTGCCCTTCTACGACGTCGAGCGCCGCGCCTACCGCAACGCCCAAGCCGTCTTGGGCACCATCACTGTCACCGGTGTGGCGCCCGCCGAAGCCCCCAAGGCCGATGGTGCCCCGAGCATGCCGGCCCCCCGAGAGCAACCCGAGCCCCGCATCGCGCCGCGGTACCTCTCGGACAGCCCTTGGTTCCTATGGGGTATCGCGGTCTGGCCCTTCGGCCTCGCGCTGTTCCGTGCAGGGCAAACCGCCCGCGCTCGCCTTCGCGCCCGGGCCCAAAGCAAGGCCGACAGCCCCGAGCACGCGCTCGAACTCCGGCGCGTCGAGGCCGAACGTTCGCTCCGGGGCAGCGACGGCCAGGCCAGCCTTCGTGCCGTTCACGAGTTCGTGCTCGCAGCCTGCAGCACGCGACTGGGCATCAACGCCCGGGCGCTGACGGCCAACGAACTGCAAGAGGCATTGGGTGGCACTGCGCTAGCGGCCGCGGACCAACAGGCATTGGGTACCCTCTTGGCCGAGTGCGAGAGCCTTCGC
This sequence comes from Polyangiaceae bacterium, assembly GCA_044358965.1. Classification (GTDB taxonomy): domain Bacteria; phylum Myxococcota_A; class Polyangia; order Polyangiales; family Polyangiaceae; genus SXNL01. Next base: position 25,483 of record JBIKNA010000022.1, on the reverse strand, counting down.
TTTTTGCCCTCGGGCGTCGAACCCGAGGCGGCCAAGGAGCTATGGCAACGCGCACAGAAGCTCGATGTTGCCTTGCGCAAAGCGGGGGGCCGATGATGCTCGACCGCCGACGCCTTGCGGCCATGACCGCGCTCTGCATCGTGTTGTGTGCGGTCCCCAGCGCGGCCCGGGCCGACGAGGACGCGCGCGCAGCGGCGGTCGCGGCGCTCAAGCAGCAAGACAGCGCCCGGGCGGTCACACTGTTCGAGGGACTGGCCGACGAGGGCACCTTGGACGCGGCCATGAGCTTCAATCGCGGCCTTGCCTACGCGCTGCGTGCGCGCACGCAACCTCAGCCCGGGGATCTCGGACGTGCGGCGCACGCCTTCGAAGAAGCCCGCTCGCTCACGCACGATGCAACATTGCGCAACGATGCCGAGACGGCGCTGGCCCAGGTGCGCTCGGAGATCGCGCGGGAGCGAGGGCGCAGCGGCGCCAGCCCCGCCATGCAGCCGGCACCTCCCATCCTGCGCAGCGTTGCCTCGTCCATCCCCGAAGACGCCTGGGCTCTGCTTTGCCTGCTTGGCAGCGCCGGTCTTTGCGCGGCTCTCTTGTTCGTCGGCGCGGCCTCGCGCAACGCAAGAGTGGCAAGCCGCCTCGCAGCCTCGGTCTGCCTTGCCATGTTGCTCGGCGGGGGGCTCTTCCTCTTTGTCGATCGCTCCGCCCGGCGCGATCTCACGAGCGGCGTCATCATCACCAAAGAGGTACGCCCCGCCGATGACCGCCACGTACCGCTGCCTGCAGAGCCCCCGGTTCCCGAGGGCACGCGCCTCGACATTCTAGGCTCTGCCGCCGGCTGGACGCAGGTACGCCTTGCGTCCGGCCCCGCGTGGATCAGCGCCGACGCCATCTTGCCCATCGGCAAGTAGCCTCGGCGCAAAAAAAGGCGACAAACACAATCTGCCCGCTTCGTGTGGGCCCCCTCCGATGCGGCGGTTGATGTAACCTCGCGGCATGGCTCGTTCCGCCTCTGTTCGCGCCCGGGTTCTTACCGTCGCGCTTCTGTCGCTGCCCCTCACCGGCTGCCCCAAGTCACCCTACGATCTCGCGCTGGACGAGGCCCAGACCGCCCTCAAGGCGGGTGACGTGGCCCGCGCGGCGCTCAACTTCCACCGGGCGTGCACCCTCAAGCCGAGCGAACAGGAAACCTGCGCGCAGGCCAAGCAGACCTTCGCCGATCTCAAGTCACGGAGGCTGCCCGCTGCCACCCAAGCTTGCGCGACGCCGGACATCGACGCGTGCCACCAGCAAATCGGCGACGTGTTGGCCGTGCAACCCGCAGACCCCGACGGCGTCAAGCTGGTCACCCAAGGCCTCGACACGCACGCGGACGCCTGCAAGGCGCAAGACAAGGGCTCGTTTACCGCGGCCCTCGGCGCACTCAAGTGCATGCAGCACGGCGTCGATGTCACCAAGCGCGTGATACCGGCCTATGTCGAGAGCCGGCACGCCATCGCCAAGCGCTTCGTGGACGCGTCTCCGTCGGCTCCGCCGGGCGCGTCCTACGCCATGTTGCACACCGCGTCCTGTCTTCAGAAGAGCCTCGGGCCCGACACCGATGGCATCGCCCGGGAGACGTTGATCGCCGCTGCGGCCACCCCCATCGCCGTCAACGTGCGCGACAACGGCCCGACGCCGCTCTCTTCCAACATCACCAACCTGTGCGCCGCCGTGGCGCAGGCCATGGGCGCACGGGCGCAGTGCGGCATCCGCACCGACAAGGTTGTCTCCTTCGACGTCACGGTGTCGCTGGGAGCCACCACCGACGCGGTGGCCGAAGAGCTACGCGTGGCCCGTTACGTCGCAGGCACCGAGCGCGTGCCAAACCCGGACTACGCCCCGGCGGAGCGCGAACTCGTGCGCACACGGTCGTCCTTCGAGCAGATCGATCGCGAGCAACGACAGAACGAGGCCCAGTGCGCGGCTGCACCGGTTGCCACCAAACGCTCGGCTTGTGCGCAACGTGATGCCACCGTTGGGGAGCACACGCGGCGGCAGCAGGCGTATCAGAACGCCCAGAGCCGGCTCCAGAACACGCCGTCCACCATCGAGCGGGAAATCATCAAAGAGGTTGCCTATACCGTGCGCCACCACACGTGGAGCACCCGGTGGACGTACGAAAGTGCGCAAGGGTCGCGCCAAGGCAATATCGTGTTCCGCGACTCCGAGCACCCCGCGGTGCCCGTGGCCGGCGTACCCGCAGATCCGTTGCGGGCCCCGAGCCGCGAGGCCATCGAAGGCCAGCTCCGGCCGGTGCTGCTCGCGGCGGCGCAAGCGCGCTTCGAGCCCGAGTTCCAGGGCAAGGTGGCGCGCTGCGCCCAAGCCCCCTTCAACTTCGACGATGGCCCCACGCTGGACTGTCGGGTGGTGGCCGAGTTCTTGGGCCGCGGCTCGCCGCCAGCGCCCGAGATCTGGATGCCGGTGCCCTGCGAAAAGTAGCGCGAGCTTTGCCGCAACGCGGCGACGCACAGCCCGCTGGCTGGCGCGGTTCTTGGGGGTGTCGCCCGTGCTCCCGCAGCAACGAGCGTGCCGAGTTCGATTGTTCCGATTTGGCCTTGTCGGCCCTCGGGTCGTGCGCACACTTCTTCGCACGAGGGCCCGTACTCACGCGTTCCCGGCGTCCACGGACTTTGGTGCCTAGGCACAAAAGCTGACGCCGGGCCCACGTGTGCGTGAGCACCTTTCCCCTCGCTCAAGAAAGAAGCACCCGTCATGTTCGCTGTAGGTCTGCCCACCCTGGTTGGTGGGTTGGTTCTGCTCGCGCTCGCGTTTGTGGTTCTGTCGTCCGTTCACTTCATCCCCAACAACAAGGTAGGCATCGTCGAGAAACGTTTCAGTCTGGGCGGCAGCCTTCGCTCGGGGCTCATTGCTCTGTCTGGCGAGGCGGGCTACCAGCCCAAGGTCCTCCGCGGTGGTGTGCACTTCTTCGTGCCCCTGCAGTACCGCGTGCACAAAGTGCCGCTGGTAACCGTGCCCCAGGGCCGCATTGGTTACGTGTTCGCCCGCGACGGACGCGCACTGGGACCGATGCAGACCCTCGGCGACAACCGCGTGGCCAAAGAGTTCCAAGACGCCGAGGGCTTCTTGCGCAGCGGCGGCCAGAAGGGCCCGCAACGCGCGGTGCTCCGCGAGGGCACCTACGCCATCAACCTGGCACAGTTCTGCGTCATGACCGAGTCCAAGGTCTACTCGCTACCGCTGACGCGTGACGAAGAGGCATTGTTTCAGCGGATGACCCAGCAGGTGCTGGAGCGTGGAGGCTACACCCCGCTCGTCATCAAGGGTTCCGACGACGTCATCGGCGTGGTCACCGTGCACGATGGCCCGACGCTAGAGCAGGGGCAGCTGATCGCGCCCATCGTTGGCGACCAAGCCGAGCTACCGGCCTACCACAACAGCTTCCAAGACCCCGAGGCCTTCTTGGCGGCGGGCGGCCGCAGGGGCCGGCAGCTTCACGTTCTGTCCGAAGGCACGTACTTCATCAACTGTCTCTTCGCTACCGTCGAGCTCATCCCCAAGACGGTGGTCGAAGTCGGCACCGTGGGCGTGGTGGTCTCGTACACCGGCGCCACGGGCAGTGATCTGTCGGGCCAGGAGTACAAACACGGCGAACTGGTCAAGCGCGGCGAACGCGGCGTCTGGAGCGAGCCGCTGCTGCCCGGCAAGTACGCATTCAACACCTACGCAGGCAAGGTCATCATGGTGCCGACCACCAACTTCATCCTGAAGTGGAGCCGCACGGAGGTGGGACAACACCGCTTCGACGAGAACCTGAGCGAGGTATCGCTCATCACGAAAGATGCATTTGAGCCGCGGCTCCCGCTCTCCGTCGTGGTCCACATCGACTACCGCAAAGCACCGCTGGTGGTGCAGCGCTTTGGCGACGTCAAGCGCCTGGTGGAGCAAACGCTCGACCCGATGGTCGCCGCATACTTCAAGAACATCGGACAGACGCGCACTGTGATCCAACTTCTCCAGGAGCGCAGCCTCATCCAAGGCATCGCTGGCGAAGAGATGAAAGCGCGCTTCTCCCGGTACAACCTCGAGCTCGAAGAGGTGCTCATCGGCACCCCGACGTCTGCCACCGGTGATGCTGGCATCGAGCACATCCTCGAGCAGCTGCGCTCGCGGCAAATTGCCGAGGAGCAAATCCTCACCTACGCCCAACAGGAGAAGGCCTCGGGCAAAGAGCGCTCCTTGCGCGAGGCCCAGGCCCGGGCCGAGCACCAGGGCAAGCTCACGGCCAGTGAGCTCGAGATCCACGTTCAGGCCAACCAGGGCCGCGCAGCGTACCAACGCTCGCGGGAGGACGCCGACTGCATTCGGACGCTGGCCGAGGCCGACGCCGAACGCATTGCGCGCGTGGGCATGGCCCAGGCCATCGCGACCGAAGAGCAAGTACGCGCCTACGGTGGACCTCGCTTCCAGGTCACCCAAGAGGTCATGGGCAAGCTGTCCGCGGCCATTGCCCAGGCCAAGGTCGACATCGTGCCGCGGGTCATGGTGGGCGGCGGCAAAGACGGTGGCACCGGCAACATGCTCGAGGCCTTGCTGGCCATGCTCATGAACCCCGATGCCAACAGCAGCGAAAAGTCGGACGCTGCGCCCGGCGCCGCCCCCAAAGAGCTGCTGGCGCTACGAGACCGCGTTCGTGGCGAACTGCTGAACGACCTTGGGCACAGCAAAACCAACGGCAAGGCACCGGCGGAGCAACCCAAGGCCTGAACGGGGCTTGAGCCGCTGACGCGAACGCCGCGTCCCTCTGCGAAGAGAGGGCGCGGCGTTTGGGGTTCTTTGCGCGGGACGCTATTGCGCGCCGGGATGCGCGACGCCGATCTGCCGGCGGAGCTTGGTGTATCGATCGGACACGACAAACGCCAACAGATCGTTCATGCGCTCTTCGACGCCACCATCGCCCTGCGCGCGGAGCACAGCCTCGGCGGCGCGCAAGTCGCCCGACAGCAGCATGCCCGCGCGGGCACAGGTGCCCTCGACGGCTTGGGTCCAGCGGGCCAAGTTGGTGCGCCCACCTTCTTCCACGAAGCGCAAGAAGTGCCCGCGAAGCCGGTCGAGTTGCACGGGCTCGAGGATGGGCTCGATGGCCTTGGCCAACGGCACCACCATTTCTTTGACGTGCGGCGCGAGCGGCAGCCCGGGGTTGCCAATGGACAGCGCCGCCAAGAACACCTCTTCGAGCCCCTTGGCCGACGGGACAACGAGCTTGACGAAGTGCTCCTCGCGAAAGTGCGTCAGGTGCCACCCCGCCATGAAGGCGAGTTCCTTGGCATTGCGGCCCGACAGGGCCTTTTGTCCGAGGCGTGTGGCCGGCGGGACCGCCGGCACCATCTCCGCAACACCGGCGAACTCCGGGTCGACGTAGAGCGGCGGCGCGTGCATGCCCAAGAGCTGCGCGGCCCAGGCAAAACAGCGAACAGACTGAAGCGTCGAGCTGACCGGATCTTGTTTCTGGGCGGGGTCGAGCTTGGGCAGGGCTTTGTCTCGACGCAGCGCCGACAGGCGCCCAATGAGCACCGCCGAGACCACTACCGAGAAGATTTCGCCCACGAGGGTTTCTTCTTCGGGGTGAAACAGAAGCCGCTTCCATGCATCTTGGGTGATGGAGGCTTGGGGCTTGATGAGCCCAACTTCTGTGCGCTCGGCATAGAAGCCCTTCTCCTCGGCGTTGGCCGCCCCCACGAACTCGAGCACCTGCGCGGCGCAGTACGCCCGATCTGCGTCGCCCGTGCGCCGGTGCAACCGAAAGAGCGCATGCAGGCTCGCCTCGTCGCGAGGATCGTGCCGAACGCGCCGCGCGAGTTCCACGGGGTCGTCTTCGGGCACCTGCGCCGACGTGGCCCCGACGTCCGAGAAATCCACCTCGACGCTCACCATGGCGCGGGCCTCTTCGAGCTCTTTTTCGAGATCGCGGAGCCGTGCCTCGAGCACCTTTACGCGTCGCTCGAGGGCGAGGGTGCGCGGGTCATTGGTGGGCGCGAGCGGAACCAGGGAGGCTGGCGGTGGCAGGTCATCGGACGATAGGTCCTTGATGACCACGCGGTGCCGCGCTTCGTAGGCCGCTTGAAGCGCCTGCTCGAGCCGTCGCAGCCGCGACTTGTCGAGGCCAAGGTTGTCGGCGGTCTTGTCGAGGCGCTGTCGCTCCTCTGCGGTGATGACGCCGTCCTCGATGACCTCGGCGTAGACCTCCTCGTACATGGCTTCCAGGCGCCCGAGCACAACGTTGCCCGTGGTCTCGCCCTTCTCGAAGCCTGTCGCGTGCTCAAACGTTTCCATCTCTGTCATGGATCGCGCCCCTCGCTGGCGTTCGTGGGCTTCAGCATACGTGCCTTTGTGCGAGCCCGTGCGGGGGAAACCGCGGCCGCGCGGCGCTCCGCGGGCAGGGCTTTCCGAAGCTGCCGAAATGGTGGGGAACTTGCCGCCTTTTCGCGATAGAGTAGGCCCGTTTTTCTAGATGAGTGATTCCATCGAGCGACTCTTCGAAGAGTGGCAGCGCACCCCCGACGCTGCAACTTCGCTCGCCCTCTGCAACGCACTTCGCGGCGTCGATCGCGACGATCTCATGAACGAGGTCGGGAACTTCGTCTTGCAGCGGCACACGCAGAGCGCACCGGCGCTCATCGCCGCCGGGCGCATGTACCTCGAGGCCGGACGCATCGACGACGCGCAGGCTGCGTTCGTGGCGGCGGGGCGCGTGGCCCCCCGAGACGCCGTGGTGTACCGATGGCTGGGCGAGGTGCTGCTGCGTCGTGGCGACGCCGACCGCGCCGAGAAGGTGCTGGAACGCGCTGTGGCCTTTGGCGGTCGGGACGAGGAGACCACATTTCTGCACGAGCGCGCCCGAGCCCTCGGCCCGCTGTTTCGAACCGTCGGCCCCGAGGGTGTGGCTGCGCAGTTCGACGCCGCCTTCACCGTGCGCTTCGGGCCCCGGGTACGCATCCGAGCGCGGCAGTTGTCGCTGTCGGACGTCGACACCGAAATCAAGAGTCGCAAAGAGGTGGACGACGCCATCACCCTGGCGCGCACTGCCCTGCCGGGCGCGCAGTTCAGCCACGACGAGAGCCTCGAGACCCTGGCCCGCGCCGCCAGTCGAGACCCATCCTTTTCGCTCGCCGGGGCAGGCCTCGATCGCGACTACACGCCTTCGTCCGCCAAGGTTCGTTCGGCGGCCCCAACGGCCGAGGCCCGCAGCATCAAGCCCACGTCGCGTCCGCCCCCGCCCTTGCCCCGTTCGCGGCCCCCGCCTCCCCTGCCAACGGCAGCCCCCGTTCCCAGCGGGCCCTTCGATCCGCCCAGCATCGTCGTCACGGAGCCCGAAAAGCCGTTGTCGCCCGATGCGCTCCTTCGTTCGCTGGAAACATCGGGCTTGTTCGAGCCCAACGCAAAAGAAGACTACGCCTGGACCCCGGCGCCCAAGCCCCGGCAACGCGGTCGCGTCATCGCCGCGAGCGTCATCTCCGTTTTGTTCGCCGGCGCCGCCGCGGGCGGCTTCGCCTACCTGCGCGATCAGAGGCACAAGGCCCACGGTGTGGCCGAACAAACATTGGCCACCGTCGACGCTAAGCTCGCCGCCGCCGAGCCTCAGGCCATGGCCGACGTCGAGCGAGACTTGCGCCGCGCCATCGCCGCGGAGCCCGCGTCGGTGCACGCCGCGCAAAGCTGGATGCGCGCCCGGGTGCTGAAGGGGCTGTTGCTCGGGACGTCCGACGCGAGCCTCGAATCGGGCATCCGACGGGCCCGAGAGCTCGGCATGCCCGCCAAGGACACCGCCTTTGCGCTGACGGCGAGCTACCTCTTCAGCGAAGATCTCGCCGGCGCCCTCGACGCCGTCGCCCAGTGGGATGCCAGCGCAGGCCAGGACGCCTACTTCCAGCTGGTCGCCGGCGCCGTGCTCGAACGCGCCGGCGACGCGCGTGCGCAAGAGCGCTACGCCGCCGCCATGCGACTGTCTCCGGAGTTGATGGCCGCGGAGACCGGGCTCTTGCGGTGCCTCGCGCAAGACGGAGACCCCAAGAAAGCCATGGAGCTTGCGCGCAACCTACGGCAACGCGCCCCCGAGCGCACCGAGGGGGTCGCGCTCCTGGCCTTTGCTTGGGCCAAAGACCCGGCCCGCGGCGAAGCCCCCAAAGAGGCCGAGGCTGCGGAGCAACTGGGCGCCCTGCCCGCGGCCTTGCGGGCGATCCCCCACGGCCTGTTCGCTGCACGTGCGCTCGATGCGCGGGACGGACTTGCAGCTCGCGCCGCGCTCAAGAAGGGCCTCGCCGTGGCCGAATCGGCACAAATGGCCACGTGGATCGGCATGTTGGCCCTCGATGCCGGCGACGACGCATTGGGCAGCGAAGCCAGCCAGCGGGCGCTGTCACTCTCACCGGTCTACACGCCGGGCCGACTGCTGGCAGCCCGGGTGGCGCTTCAAGACGGACGCCTGGCGGACGCAGAGCTTGCCGTGGCCACACTCACCGATGGCACCATTCTCGACGCAACCATTACGCGCGTCGCGCTTGGCTACGAACGGATGGACCCCGCTGCCACGGCCAAGAGCGCTGCGGCGCTGCCCGAGGGCGCACGCAACGCGCCCCTGTTCCTGGGCGTCGTGCTGTCCAACGAGGTGCTGACGGGCAAGGTCCTTGGCCCCGAGCGCGCGCTTCAGTTGCGGCTCATCACCGGACCATGGACAGATCTGGTGCGGATGGACTCGCTGCTCGACAGCGGGGAGCTCGACGCCGCCACGGAGCTTGCGCGGCAGTGGACCCAAGAGCCTGCGCGACCGCTGCGCAAACTGCGGCTGGCCCGGCTGGCCCGCTACCAAGGCCGCCTGGTCGATGCGGCGGCGTTGCTCGGTGAGCTCGAGGCTGCGCAGATCAGCACCGAACGTGTCGTTGCCGAACGGGCGCTGCTCTCCTTGCAGCAGGGCAAACCCGACGAGGTCATCGCGCGCCTATCCGAGCGCCCGCAGCGCGCCGGACCCGCCGGACGCTTCTTGCTTGCCCTGGCCCTCGTGCGCAGCGGTCGCGAGGCCGAAGCTCGCAGCAAGCTGGCCCAAGAGCCCTTGCCCACGGCCACAAGCTCCCTCTTGCACCGATCTGCTGCCGCCAGCGCGCTACTGGCCATCAAAGACAAGCGCGCGGGAGACCTCGCGCGAGCGCTGTCGCAAAGCGGTATGGCCAACACCGACGTATCCCGCGCCACCGAGGCTGCGGGCCTCGGCAAGACGCGAAAGAAGCCGTAGCGCGCCCCTCCCCCGCTACTGACGCAACGACTGCCGCGGGGCCGCAGGCTGCAATAGCCCAGCGCGCTCCATCATGAGCCTTAGCTCTTCGCCCTCGGCCGAGCGTCCGAGCGCTTCTTCGATGGAGATGTGCCGGCGCTGCACGAGGTTGAGCAGTGACTGATTCAGCGTCTGCATGCCGAACTTCTCTTGGCCGATCTGCATCTGGCCATAGATCTGCTGAATCTTGTTCTCGCGGATCAGGTTTCGCATGGCCGTGTTGGGCACCAAGATCTCCATGGCCAAGCACCGGCCCGGCGCTCCGGAGCGCGGAATGAGCTGCTGCGTGATGACCCCCTGGAGCACGAAGGAGATCTTGGCGCGGATCTGATCCTGCTGGTGCGGCGGGAACACGTCGATGATGCGGTTGATGGTGCTGACCGCCGTGTTGGTGTGCAGCGTCGCGAACACCAAGTGGCCCGTCTCTGCAATGGTGAGCCCCGCCTCGATGGTCTCTGTGTCACGCATTTCGCCGACGAGCACGACGTCTGGGTCCTGACGCAAGACGTAGCGCAGGGCGCCCTTGAAGCTTGCGGTGTCGGCCCCGACCTCTCGCTGGTTCACCACGCACATCTTGTGCGGGTGCAGGTATTCGATGGGGTCCTCGATGGTCATGATGTGGAGCCGCTGCTCGCTGTTGATCTTGTCGATGATCGACGCGAGGGTCGTGCTCTTGCCAGAGCCCGTGGGCCCCGTGACCAGCACCAAACCGCTGGGCTTGTTGGAAATGTCGATGATGACTGGCGGCAGGCCCAGCTCGTCGAAAGACAAGATCTTGAACGGAATGGTACGGATGGCCCCGGCGATGGCACCGCGCTGCATGAACACGTTGGCGCGGAAACGCGACAGGTTCTTGACGCCGAAGGACAAGTCCAGCTCATTGTTCTTTTCGAACTCGACCTTCTGCTCCTCGGTGAGGATGGAGTAGAGCAGCTGCTTGGTCTCGACGGGCCCGAGCGGCGGGAGCTTGAGCGGAACGATCTCTCCGTCGATGCGCAACAAGGGTGGCGCGCCGGCGGTGATGTGCATATCGCTGGCGCCCTTCTCCACCATGGCCTTCAGAAGCTGGTGGAGACTGACCTTGAACTCGGGCTGCGTCATCGGTGTTCCTTGCGTTGTTCCGTTGCGTGCCGGGAAAGCACCCTCGGGCTGCCCACGCACGGCAACCGGGGGGACCAGTGGGCGTTGGGGCCTTAGTCGCCCATGGTCACACGGAGAATCTCCTCCGTGGTGGTCACCCCATCGAGCACCTTCTTGATGCCGCTCATGCGCAGCGAACTCATGCCCGCCTTGATGGCGCCAGCCTTGAGCTCCGCAGATGAGGCGCCTTGGAGCACGAGCTCCTTGAGGCTATCGGTGAAGCGCATGACCTCGTAGAGAGCCACACGGCCCTTGTAGCCGCTGCCGTTGCAGGTCTTGCAGCCGACGCCCTTCATGAGGTTGGCGCCCGCGATCTGGTCGGGGGTGAAGCCGATGTCTTTCAGGATCTGTGGCTCGATCTGGTGCGGCTGCTTGCAGTCGGCGCAGATCTTCCGGGCGAGACGCTGGGCCAACACCAAGTTGACGCTGGCCGTGATGAGAAACGGCTCGACGCCCATGTTGAGCAGACGAGAGATGGTGGCCGGCGCGTCGTTGGTGTGCAGCGTGGAGAGCACCATGTGGCCGGTGAGCGCGGCCTTGACCGCGATTTCGGCCGTTTCGAAGTCACGGATCTCGCCCACCATCAAGACGTCCGGGTCTTGACGCAAGAACGAGCGAAGCGCAGCGGCGAAGTTGAGGCCGATGTCCTCGTGCATCTGCACCTGGTTGATGCCCATGAGGTTGTACTCGACGGGGTCTTCGGCGGTGCTGATGTTGTGCCCCGGCTTGTTCATTTCCGAGAGCGCCGAGTAGAGCGTCGTGGTCTTGCCCGACCCGGTGGGGCCCGTGACGAGCACCATGCCCCAGGGCTGCCGGATGGCCCACAGGAAGTCGTCGAGGGGCTTTTGATCGAAGCCCAACTTGGTCATGTCGAGCTGCAAGTTGCCCTTGTCGAGCAAACGCATGACGATCTTCTCGCCCCACAGCGTGGGGAGCACGCTGACGCGGAAGTCCATCTCGCGGCCCTTGCCCAACTTGAGCTTGATGCGACCGTCCTGCGGCAGACGCCGCTCGGCGATGTCGAGCTGGCTCATGATCTTGAGTCGGCTGGCGATGGCGTTCTTGAGCTTGAGCGGCGGCGTCATCTCCTCGACGAGCATGCCGTCGATGCGGTACCGCACCCGAAGCTTCTTTTCGTAGGGCTCGATGTGAATGTCGCTTGCGCCCTTCTTGATGGCGTTGAGCAGCACCATGTTCACCAAGCGCACGACGGGCGCGTCTTCGCTGGCCTTCTCCAGCTCCAGCGCGTTCATCTCGCCTTCTTCGCCGGTGAAGTCGATCTCTTCTTCGTCGAAGCCGGCCATGACTTCGTCGTAGGAGGGCCCCGCGTTGAAGTACTTTTCGATGGAGGCGGCGATGGCCATCTCGCTGGCGATGACCGGCTCGATGTTGTAGCCGGTCAGGAACTTGAGGTCGTCGATGGCGTTGAGGTTGGTTGGGTCCGCCATGGCGACGATGAGCGAACTGCCCGCCCGCGACACGGGCAGTACCCGGTGCTTTTCGCACTGCTCACGCTGCACCAACTTCAGGATGTCCGGGTCCACCTCGTACTCGTCGAGGTTGATCGTGGGCACCCGGTACTGCTGCGACAGGAAGTTCGTGACCTCTTGGTCACTCACAAAGCCGAGCTTGGCGAGGGTGTAGCCCAGGTTCTGGCCCGTGCGGGTCTGCTCCTCTTGCGCTTGGCGAAGCTGTGCAAGCGAGATGAGTTTTTCGCGGACGAGAAGCTCCCCAAGACGATTCTGGTTGGACATGGCAGTGGGCTCCGTGACAGTGACGAAGTAACGAGAAAAAGCGTCGGTGAAGTGCGCCCCCGGGTCAAGGGAATGGTACGCTCTTTTCAACAGCTTGGCGCAGCCAAGCGTTTCACCCGGGGCCCTTCTGCTACCCCGCCGCACACCAAGGTGGGCAACGCCACATTGCGACGCGCCCCAAGGTCCACTACGACCGAAGGCACACCGTGGGCTTGTTCGATAACCTCTTTGGCAAAGGTCGGGTGAAGGCGCAGGCGCAGTCGGCCGAACTGCGCGGCGACTTTGCCAAGGCCATCGAACTCTGGGTGGCCGCCGGCGCCCCCGAAGAGGCGAGCCGCGTGATGGTCTTGCGGGGCGAAGCCGAGCCCGAGGCCCGAGCGCGCCTCGCGCACTTTACCCAGGCAGCGGGCATCGCCCCCGAGGGATCGGCCGCGTGGCGGGTGGCCCGCACGCGAAGGGCGCAGCTCATGATCGCACTCGTTGGCGACCAGGCCATTTCCGCCGTTGCGCAGCGCGATTTGCTCGACGCGGCCCGGGACCTCGAGGCCGTGGGCGAGCACCAAGAGGCTGCCGCAGCCTATGCCCGGGCCAAAGATCGCGAAGGCCAAGCGCGGGCCCTGGCCGCCGCGGGCGAGGTCGACGAACTCGAACATCTGCTCTCCTCCGAGCAGTTCGCCGAGCGCCAAGAACGCGCGCGAACCCAGGAGCTCGGGGACATCGAGGTCTTGCTCGCATCGGGCCGACGCCGCGAAGCCCTCGAGAAACTCGACGCGCTTTGCGCCACCTCCGGGGTGGGCGCTGCCCACGAGATGCGCGCCGCGCAGCTGCGCCGAAAGCCCGCAGGCCCCACCTTCGACATCGAGTTTCACGGCAAGCCCTGCCGGGTCCCCTTCGGCAACGAGCTCGTCATTGGCCGGACTGACGCCCTCATCGCCGTCCCCTCCAGCGCCGTCAGTCGACACCACCTGCGCGTATTCCGCGACGGCGCCAGGGTTCTCGTCGAAGATCTCGGCAGTCGCAATGGCACGCTGCTCCACGGCGCCTTGTTGCGTGGCCCGGTACCACTCGAGGGCAGCCTCGACCTCATGCTCGGACGCGAGGTCCCGCTGCACTTGTTGGCCGGTGCCGGCCCGGGGGCGCCGGTCACCGCGCGCATCTCGGGCCAAGAGTACCTGGTGCCGCTCGGGCCGCTGCAATTGGGCGCAGATGCGTTCAGTGTGGAACTCGCCGGCGATGGCTTCCTCGAACTGCGGCTGGGCCCCGGCGGACACGCCTTCGCCGGAGCCACCGAGTGGACCGACGGTGCCACATTGCTGGTGGGCGATCAGCTCAGCGGCCGACGGGACGGGGCCAGAATTTTCGCGCTGCGTGCACGCTAGCTAGTTAGTCCCCGACGCGCCCTCGAAAGGCCTTCCCGCAGTTTCCGCGAGCGCCACGCCCTCGGCGCTGATGGTCGCAAAGGCGCCGAAGCAAGTTTGCACCGTGTGCCTCGTGCCGCCACAGATTGCCAGAGCACCGGCCAATCCTTGCGCACGAGGACCATGACGATGCCCGACCCCGCTGCCTTCTTCAGTCGTTTCGAGAACTACGCCTTGCTCGACGCTCGGCTCACCATCACGCAGGAGCACAAAAAGCTGGTCGCGAAGCACAAGTACAAGACCTCGTTGTCGGACGAGGTCGTCCCAAACATCAAGACCGCGTTTTTCTCATTCGCCAAGCTCGAAGACGCACACATCGATTCACTCGAAGCTCGTACGCCGCGTCCTTGCGCATTTTCCTACATGTTCAAGAGCCCGCGGGCGCGAAGCCTGACGGCACTCCTTCTCTCCTCTTGTCTAGCGCTCGGTTGCTCGGCTTCCGCAGGCGCAGATGGCCCCGCCGCGACCGAAGGCGACATCGTTCTAAAGAATCCCGAGTTCCGGAACTACGCGCAATCGGAGGCGTGGACGTCCTCGTGCGAAGGCCCCTCGGTCACGCAGGCCGACCTCAACGCGATGCTCGGCGACCGCTCCGACAGGGCGCTCGGCCGCTTTCAGGTCGCGACCCGCGACCTTTGTTCCCCGTGGGTCAACGGCACCCGTTCGTGCGGCCCCTCGGGTGAGTCGCGCGAAGCGTCGACTGGGGCCGCGACATTCGCCTTCGGTCTCAACCCGAACCACGTGCCGTCGATGGCGGCCTGGCGGTTCTTTCGTGGTCCGCTCCTCGTTCACGACGGCGGTACCGTGCTCGCGCGTCGCGTCGGCGCTCACGTCGTGGTGCAACTCGTCGGCGACGTCTCGACAGTCGAGGTAGGCACCCAGCGCGAGTGGGATGGTCGGGTGACCGGTAGCGCACGCCTCCAAGGTCGCCTTCTCAGTTCCGACCTCGTCCGTGACGACGGAAGCGTCCGCGGCATGATTCGCGTAGCAACCGACCGTGATAGCAGCAAGATCGACGTGGCTGACATCGACGTCGAGACGCTCCGGTGGACGGATCCACCTACGCCGCTCGCGAATCTCGCGAGGGCAAAACGGGTCTACGGCCTCGACAGCTGGAGCGACCCCTCGATGTGGAGTCTCCAAGGAAACATGACGCAGTCGTGCCTGCGGCTCACGGACGGTATGAAGCCGACCGGCACGGTGGTCACCGCCACATTCGGCGCAAAAACACCGTAGCGGTCTGGGGTCGCCGGGAGGCACGGAGCTGACGCACGCATCACGTCCACCGGCGTCCGTCCACGCCAATCGCCACACCAGTCGGGCCTGGCGCCCACACCACTTGCCCGACCGCCACGCCCTCGGCGCACATGATCGCAAAGACGCCGAAGGTATCTGCTCCACGTGCCAAGTGACGCCACAGAATCCCAGAGCACCGGCCAATCCTTGTGCACGAGGACCATGACCATGCCCGACCCCGCAGCCTTCTTCAGTCGTTTCGAAGACTACGCCTTGCTCGACGCTCGGCTCACCATCACGCAGGAGCACAAAAAACTGATCGCAAAGCACAAGTACAAGTACAAGACCTCGTTGTCGGACGAAGACTTCCCTGACATCAAGACTGCGTTTTTCTCCTTCGCCGAGCTCGAAGACGCGCACATCGATTCACTCGATCAGTATGTGTTTCTGGGGAAAGAGGATCTGGGCGAGCGCCTTGACGACGGAACGCTTGTCCCGTTTGCGGCGCTCAACCAGAGCGGGAGCAATCTCGGTTACGGACTCGACATCTTCGCCGAGACCAACAGCTGGGGTGTTCTGTGCTTCGATTTGGCAAGCGCGGAGGGCGACGACTGCCCCGTGGTCTGGGCCCTCCATGGGAAGCTTTACCCATGGGTGACGAGGGCGAGCAGCCTAGAAGTCGAATCGCTCGAACCCGAAGAGTGATGCTCCCTGCAGCAAGGGGCGCCCGAGGCCCGCCGCGGTGACTGGGATGTTCGAACGATTATCGATGGTCGAATCCAAACGACGCACTCGCGGCGGCGCCAGCGAAACCTCAATACGGGTACACGCCACCCTTGTAGTCCACGAACTCGCCCGTGTTGGCCGGCGAGAGCGTATCGATGCGACGGAGCATCATGCGGACCGAGTCTTCGACGGGGGTGGGGGCGCCGTGGCCACCCATGTCTGTCTGGACCCACCCGGGGTTCATGACGACGCAGGTGAAGCCCTGGGCCTTGTAGTCGACGCTGAGCGACTTGTTGGCCATGTTGAGAGCGGCTTTGGACATGCGATACCCATAGGCTCCGCCGCTGCCGTTGTCGGCAATGGAGCCCATGCCGCTGGAGATGTGCACGATGCGCCTGGCGGTGCCCTTGAGCATGTTCGGCATCAGCGCCCGGGTCACGCGAATGACACCGATGGCGTTCACGTTGATCGTTTGCATCACATCGTCGAGGTCCAGATCCTCGAAGGCTTGCATCTTGCCCATGACGCCCGCGTTGTTGATGAGCACGTCCACGGGCACGTCGCCGATGGACCGCGCGAACGCCGCTACGCCCTCGTCGCTGCCCACGTCACACGGGTGGATGTTGACGTTGCTGCCCAGGGCCAGTTCCGCAATGGGCCCCCGCGGGGCCAGGTCTCGTACCCCCGCCTCGACCATCTCGCCGCGCTGGGCCAGCTGCCGCGCGAACTCGAGCCCGATGCCACGATTTGCCCCTGTGATGACCCAACGCATGGGCGTTCACTTAGCACGCCGAAGGCGCGGGAGCCCCGCGCAGCCTGGGCATTTGCACCGGCGTGCCCTAGTCTGGTCTAGTCTCTTGGCACCCAGCTCATGTGGCCTTGGTCGCGCAAAAAAGAGGGCACCGCGCCCGTACCGCCCGAGGCCGCAGGTCCGAGCGAGGGACCGTCCGTCGCGACGCAATCCGTGGCCGAGCGGGTACTCGCCGCGAGCGCCCGCGGGCACACAGAGGTCGCGCTCGCGGCGTTGTCCGAGCTCCGCGCATCGCCCGAGGCCGGCACACACATCGATGATCTCTTGCGCCGGACCCAAGCGGGGCCCTTGCCCGAGCCCGTTGCGCTCGGGGTCGCCGCCCTCCTCGTAGAACGCGGCGATCTCGAGCAGGCCGAACGCTGCGTGAGCGCGTTGGTCAGCGCCCAAGGGCTCTTTGCGGCGGCAGACATCGCCGCGGAGCGTGACGACCTGGCCCTTGCGCTCAGCCGCATCGAACGTGTTCTGCTGCGCAGCTACGATTTTCCCGGTGCGCGAGAGCGACATCGGCGCTGGCGGGCCGCCATGGGGCTTGGGGAGTTCCGGGCGGTCATTCCCGCCGGGGCCACCACCATGTCGGCCAAAGAGCCCGACGCTCCCTTCGACATCTTGCGCGAGGTGGCCCGCGGCGGTGCCGGCGCCGTGTACGAAGCCACCGATCGCGAGCTCCGCAGAACCGTCGCGCTCAAGGTGTACCACCAGCCCGATCGCGATCGCGGCCAACTGCTCCACGAAGCCCGGGTGGCTGGCGCACTGGCGGGCGACGGCGTCATCCGTGTGTACGACGCCGACCCAGAGCACGGCTGGCTCGCGCTCGAGTGGGCGGCCCTTGGGGCCTTGCGCGATCGATTGCGGCAAGGTGCCCTGGACGGCGTGTTCCCGCTGCAGGGTTGGGTGCCAGGTCTCGTGGCCGCGCTTGCCCGTGTGCACGCAGCGGGCTGGGTGCACCACGACGTCAAGCCCGCCAACGTGCTCTTGGCTGCGCCCGGGGCGCCACTTCTGGCGGACTTCGGCATCGCGCGCCGCGGGGGGGAGCCCGCCCCGGCCGGTAGCATGGGCTACATGTCTCCCGAGCGCCTGCGCGGGCGACCGAGCGATCCGCGGGACGACGTGTACGGCTTTGGTCGGGTCCTCGAAGATGTGCTGGAGCACGATGCCACGGGGCATGATCGCGCCAAGTTTGGCCGACTGGCTGCAGCGTGCACGGGCCCCGACGAAGGGCGCCCGGCCGACGGTCGCGCCATTCTGACGCGGCTTCGTGTGGAGCTGTCGCTGTGAGCGAGGAGCTCGACGCGAGCGCCCTTCGCAGCGTTCTTTCGCAAGGGGCCAAGGTCCGCGTGCTCGATGTGCGAAGCCCCGAGGAGTACGCCGCGGGACACGTCACCGGCGCGGAGAATGTCCCCCTCGACAAGCTCGACGGCCTGCCGTTGGGTGTCGACGACGACATCATCGTGTATTGCCAGCGCGGCCCCCGGGCGCTCCAGGCCCAGGGGTTGTTGCAGGGTCGCGGCAAGCGCGTGCGGGTATTCTTGCCCGGCTACGAAGCGTGGCACCCATTGGCCGATGGGATGCGCTACGCGCGGCAAGAAACGCTACCCGAGATCGGCGCCGCCGGGCAGGCGCGCCTCGCCCAGGCGCACGTCGCCGTCGTCGGTGCCGGCGGGCTCGGCTCCCCGGCCCTGCTCTATCTCGCCGGTGCGGGCGTGGGCACCCTCACGATCATCGACGCCGATGTCGTCGACGAGACGAACTTGCATCGCCAGGTGCTCCACACCACCCACGACATCGGTCGCTCCAAAGTCGACAGCGGCCTCGAGCATCTTCGCGCCCTGAACCCCTTGGTGCAGGTGCACCCCCAGCGTGTGCGACTCGTCGAGGCCAATGCCCAAGACCTGCTCGCCGGCGTCACGCTCGTGGTCGATGGCAGCGACAACCTGAGCACGCGGTATGCCGTGTGCGCGGCGAGCGTTCGTCTCGGCATCGCCGTGGTGCATGCGTCGGTGCACAGGTTCCTGGGGCAGCTCACGTCGTTTGTGCCCGACGGCTCGCCCCTTGGCGCGCCGGGACCTTGCTACGCGTGCCTTTTCCCCAGGCGACCGGGCCCCGCCGATGCGCCCAACTGCGCCGAGGTCGGCGTGCTCGGCGCGGTTCCGGGGGTGCTGGGGAGCATGCAGGCAGCCTTGGCCCTCAAGTTGCTGCTCGGCATCGGAGATGCGCTCGTCGGGCGCATGCTGCATGTGGACTTGATGCAGATGACGTTTCGTTCCTTCGAGACGCCGCGGGACCCTGCCTGCACCGTCTGTGGCGCGGGCGCTCGTCTGGCAGCTACCTAGCCAAGAAGCTCTTTGATGGCCCCGTCGGCCAACGCCTTCTCGGTTTCGTCGGCGCCGCCCACCAGGTTGCCCTTGACGAACACCATGGGGAACGTGGGCCAACCGGCCCAGAGCTTGATGGCAAGGCGCTTTTTCCAGTCGGAGAAGTAGCTGCCGTACTCGAGGTACTTGAAGGGGATCTGTGCCTCGGTGAGCAGCTTGCGTGCGCGCTTGACCACGGGGTTCTGCGCCATGCCCACGATGACCACGGGCTCGGTCTCCACGGCGGCGACGACCTCGGCGACGACATCTGCATGGAACGCCGCTACGGCCGCACGGGCGGGTTCGCGAACACGGTCTGCGTGGAGCAATGGCCTGGTCATGGGGTCCAAATAGCACGAAGGGAGCGCAGGATGATTCCCGCGCTCCCCAAAAGCTAAGAATAAGTGTTGTTGTTCCGACTACCGCTGCACTGCTGTCACTGCCACGAGGGAGGCGCACCGCTGCGAGACGCACCCCTCTCGCGAACTCTTATTGCTGGCCCTGGCTTTCCGTTGCGTCGGCCTCCGGCACCATGGCCGAAGCCGGGGTCTCCGCTGCCGCGGCGGCGGGGGGCGGCCAGGCGGTCACGTATTTGGGCGCCTCGCCGGGGCCGCTCGCGTCGATCCAGGACACATGTCCCGTGCCTGCGTCACGAACATCGAGGTGCACGAAGGAGCTGTTGGGGTAGAACCCACAGCCAACGTCGGCCATGCCTTTGCACGCCTGCACGATGCGCTCGTTGTCGACGCCGTCGATGCGGAAGTCCATGGCGCGCCCCAGCGAATGCTGGCTGCCTTGGGACTGCGGTCGATAGCCCGACACGATGGAGACCTTGGCAGCCTTGCCCTTGTGCGTGGCCTCGAGGATCTCCCCGAGACGCGTGATCAAACGCGCATCGATCTTCCTCAAGTTGGGCGCCAGGTTCTGATCTTTCTGGTGCTCTCGGGCAAGGTGCTCCAGGGAGCCTGCGGGCTTGTCGACGCCATGCGGCCGCAACATGATGGACAGGTGCTCTACCGCGAGGGGCGCCAGGGTTCCGTCACATTGCTGCAGCGGAAAGCTGTCGACCTCGGCGCCGCGCAAGAAAGTCACGGCCTCTTTGAAACACTTCTTGGCCTGCGGCGCGTCGGTCTTGGCACCGGCGGCGGCCTTGGCCACCTTGGCGGCTCCCTTGCCTTTGCTAGGTGCCTTGGGCGCCACGGGTCCACCGGCGTGAGACGAGCCCGTCGGCTCGTCAACCTTCTTGGGCTCCGGCAGGGACTTGGGCTCCGGCAGGGACACGCGCTTGACGCCATGCGAACGGGGGTGCGCCGTCTTGGGGGCGACCTCCGGCGTGGGCAAGGGCTCCAGGTCCTTTACACCATCGCCGCGACTTCCGAGCTGGGCCTTGGGCTCGGCGGCGTGATCGTGATCGAAGGCTGAGCTACCTGCTGGGTGCTTCGAGTCGTTCTTCTTGTCGCTCTTGGACTCTTTCTTGGGGCCCTTGTCGGCGCCGTGGCTCTTGCTCTCTTTGGGAGCCTTCTGCACGGAGCGGGTGGACACGGTCACAACGTCCTTGTGCTGCTGCGTGTGCGCGCGGCGGCTGGGCTGGGTCTTGGAATGCTGGCGCTTCTTCGCGTCCTTCTTGGGCGCGGGGCTCTCGGTCTTGATGCCGGCTTCGGGGGCCGCGGTCTCGGCGAGCGCAGCGGCGGGGGCGAGGGCGATGGCGAGAGCGAGCAGCGAGGCAAAAGCTTTCATGAGATCCTCCAGATGGCAGCGGTTCGACGGGGTCGGAAGCCCCGGTTGGCCACACTGTCCTACATCTCTCTCGGCGCACCCAAATTTGTCGCACGCTTTTTCTTGGGCAAGCGGGCACCATGCCGCCTGTCACATGGATGCACGACAGTTCCAAGAGCGTCTGGGCAAGCTCCAGAAAGCCGCCGAACAGAGCCAAGAGAATACCGGCTGCGTGGCCTGCACGGGCTGCGTGGCCTGCTCTGCTTGCACCTTTTGCAGCGACAGCAAGCGGCTCTTTGGCTGCAGCCACTGCCGCAACTGTGCAGATTGCACCAATTGCTCGCACTGCGTTCGCAGCGACCACTGCAACGATTGCTCTCACTGCGTGGAGTGCCAGCGCTGCGCGCGAAGCAAGTACCTTGCTCGC
This sequence comes from Polyangiaceae bacterium, assembly GCA_044358965.1. Classification (GTDB taxonomy): domain Bacteria; phylum Myxococcota_A; class Polyangia; order Polyangiales; family Polyangiaceae; genus SXNL01. The sequence goes on along the minus strand of JBIKNA010000022.1, from coordinate 4,582 downwards.
TGCACACAGTGTGTAGACTGCACATACTGCTTTGGCTGCGTCGGGCTCTCGCGGAAAGACTTCCACATCTTGAACGAGCCCTACAGCCGCGAAGACTACTTCCGCATCGTGAAGGCGCTGGCGCGAGAACTTCGCCTGCCCGAGGCCGTTGGCTGATGCGCGCGGTCGTGCAGCGGGTCAACCATGCCCAGGTGGTGGTCGCCGGGGAGACCGTCGGCACCATTGGCCCGGGGCTACTCGTCTATCTCGGCGTCGGTACCGGGGACACGGCGGCAGACCGGACCTACATCCTTCGCAAAGTGTTGAACCTGCGCATCTTCGAGAACGATGCCGGTAAGCTCGACAAGAGCGTGCTCGACACCAAAGGGGAACTCCTCGTGGTGAGTCAGTTCACACTTTTTGGCGACGTGCGCCGGGGCAATCGCCCGAGCTTCGAGGGCGCCATGGAACCTGCGCAGGCCGAAGCCCACTACCAGGCCTTCGTGGCCGAGGCCCGCACGCAACTCCGGGTGGCCACTGGGGTGTTTCGCGCCGATATGCGCGTGCTCTCGGAGAACGCAGGTCCCATCACGATCTGGATCGACAGCCAGAAATCCGCTGAGATGTCCTCGTGAGCGAAGAAGAACTCGTGCCGACGGGAGCAGTGGCGAAGGACGGCGAGGGAGACCCGAGTGCAGCGCCCGCGTCGGGCCCCAGCGCGGGCACCGGAGATGCCGGCTTCGACGCGCTATGGGATCGCGTGCTCGACGCTTGGCCTGACGACAAGCCGCACCATGCGCTGATCGAGTACGCCGTGCGCACGCACAAGCTCCCGGAAACAGCGGGGCTCTACAAGGCGCTCACGGACGCCGAAGGGCCCTTCAAAGACGACGAGGCCAAGCGCGAATTGGCGCAGAAGCGGCTGAACGGCGTGGTCATGGCGGCAACGCAGCTTCTGTTGTCGACCAAGACCCAGGCCCCCACCAAAACGCCGCTCATGTGGAACGTTACCGCCGTGGTGATGTGTGCGGTCATCCTCGGGTACCTGACGTACCGCATCTTCTTGTCTCGCGGTCACTGAGCGAGGGCGCACACAGACCACCAAGGGGACGCGGCGCCCGCGCCCCCTTCGGTCCCTTTTTGCCGACGCGCTCAGGTATGGCCGGGACCGTCCAGCTCTTTGGCGCCACCGAGCCGCGGCACATAAATTCCGCCCAACGGCGTCTTGACGGAGGCTGCGCTGGCGCCAAAGTCCTCGGCCACTTCCGGAGGCCGGGGCGACGATCGCGTGGCCGGCGGCGGGCGGCTCCAGTCGAGCTGCTGCGCCGCTCCCTCGGCGCTGGCAAACGCATCCCGCGCGAGCACTTCGGCCTTGCTGCGCAGCTGCTTGCTGGCAGCGCCCATCCACCGTGTTTCTTTGCGCGACATCGGAATGGCAAGGCCCACGGCGACGCCCGCGGCAAGCACCAGCGCGCCCACCGCCAAAGGGTTCCGCTCAAAGACCCCCTGCGCGCGCCCGCCAAGCTTTCGCCCCTGGTCTTGCGCATCGTGCGCGGCGTGCGAAACGCGATCTCCGGCGTCGTGGGCCAAGGCACTGAGCTTGTCGGATGCGGCATGGCGGGCCTCACCCACGGACACCTTGATGTTGCCGGCGAGCGTGCCCACGGCCTCACGTGCCTCGTGCGCGGCCTGCACTGCGGTCTTTTGCGCCTCTTCCGCCATGTGCCCGAGTTCGCTCGATGCACGCGGAAGGGGGCCACTTCCGGCACTCCAGCCGTCGGGTCCCCGCAAGGGCGCATGGTCCGCCACGCGCACGCCGATGCGGCGCCTTTCCCCACTGCGGGCGAACATCCAGAGAAGGCCGATGCCCACCAAGGCCGACGGAACGGGGTTTTGTTTGATGGTATCGAGAACGGACTGCCCCGTCGCGCTGACCGAGTCTTGTGTGCTGTGGATCATGGTCTCGACCTTTCCGATGGTGGCGTGTCGGAGGGCGCCCTTGGCCTCCAACAGATCACCTTTGAGTTCACTCTTGAGCGTTTCTTTGGCCTCGTGAAATTGCTTCATGACGTCTTCACGAAACGCAGCCGGGCGCAGCCGCCCATGCAATGCTTCGATGGTCTCGCCAAGGTTCGAGCGCGATCGTGCGATGGCCGTATCGAGCGAAGTTCTGCGCTCGACATCGTTGTCCGAGCCGCGCTTGATCCCCCTCATCGGAACTGTTCTTGCACCCATAACCGGTCCTCTCTCAACGTTCGAAGTGTTCGTCGGGGCGTCAGGTCCAGACGGAGGAGCGCGCGGTAGGCCACGGCCCCGGACGCCGCACACACGACCCCAAGGACGCCACCGGCCACGAGCGCCGCGGCCCACAGCGGCATGGCGGTGCCAAGCCCAAAGATGGCTGCAACCACGAGGCACATCACCCCCGCGACACCGAGCACCGTGCCCGCGGCCATGACCGCGAGCCAGCGCCCGGCGATGCGAACCTTCTCCCCCATCTCCTCCGTAGCGAGCTCGACCTGTTGGCGCAGCAGCGTGCCTGAGTCCGAGGCCAGTCGCCCGAAGAGATCCGTGATGGTGGGCTCTTTGCGCTCCGCCCGCGGTGCATCCCAAATGCCTCCGGTCACGGTGCGAGCGGTCCCGGCCGCGTGTTTCGTGTCGTGCCGGGCGACGAGCCCTTTAGTTCCACGAAGGCGCCATCGGGCGGCACGGCGTTTGCGGACTTGGGCGCCGCGGTAGACGAACTCCGAAGAAATCGTGCCCCCAGCAGACCTGCCACAAAGGCACCGCCCAAGAAGACCAGAGGTTCCCTGCGCGCAAAGCCCTCGACGCCGCGCACCGCGGCGCGGGCGTCGGTCCGGAGGAGCAGTTGTGCCACCCGATCCATTTGCTCTGCTGCTTTGTCCACGTACGGTGCCGCGGCGTTGCCTTCGATTTCGAGGCTGGTGCGCCGGAGCGCGTCTGCGAGTTCCGCCAAGTCTTTGGCGCCCTGTCGCGATTGCTTGTCCACACCGGCGCTCATCAGCTGTTCCGCGGAGCTCACGATTTCGGCGCCGAGATCACCCACGGCCACCCCCGCGGACTGCGCTTTTGGTGGAACGCTAGATGTGCGGAGCGGCAAGGGCCGCGAAGGTGGCGCCGGCGGAACCGGGTGGCTTCGGGCGCTCTCCCCCTTCACTTCCTCCCACGACGAAGTCTTTTTCAGCATCTCGGCCATGACCCAGCTCCTTCGCGCGAGCCCCGGACGGCGGAGCCAGCAGCAGCACGACAGTGCGAGTCTCATGCCTGCCGGCATCGGTGCCTCCTTGGGCAGAATTGCCGAGGCCCGCCCACGCACGCGCCATCGGAATGACCGGAAGCCGTCTCAGTTCGAAGGGACTGGGCTTCGCACGCGGAGCGCTCGCACACTCACCCCGGTGCCAGAGCGACAACGATACGCGTCGTGCCCAATAGCTGAATCGAGCGACCGGCTCGAAGCCCCTCGGCCTCGGCGGCCAGCATCGATTCCGCGAGGGCGCGGCGGGGCGGCGATAGCGGGTCCAATGCGCGCAGAAAGCCCAGATCGTGGTACCACGTGGCGACCTCCGCCCCGGTTTCCGCCTCCATCACCGCAGTGGTCATCTCGACGCTGTGTCCGATGGCAAATCCTGCGGCACGGAGCTCGGCATCGAGCACCGCGGGTTCTTCGTAGCGGAGCGCACGGAGCGGTGCCGGCGCGACGATTCCTTGCTGCGCAAACACCTGCTGCGGCAGCGTTGCCCATGGTGAGGGCAGCGCCCAAACCGCGACCACCAGGGGCCTCGCCGGCTGCAGCAAGCGACGGGCATGCGCAAGCGCACGCGCTGGCGCCGCCATGTACATCAGCCCCCAGCGACAGAGCACCGCGTCGAAGGTACCGGACGGCAACGCGTCGAGGGACTCGGCGCTGGTGGCCGAGAGTTCCAGATTGGAGATCCCCATGCGCTGCGCACGGGACCTTGCCAAGGCGAGAACGTCGGGGTCCGAATCCACCCCCAGCACGGTGCCGCCGGGCCCCACGCCCGCTGCGGCGCTTAGCGCAGGCTCTCCGCGCCCGGTGGCCAAATCGAGCACGCGCATGTTGGGCCTCAGGTCCGCAAGCTCCACCATGCGGGCGCTGACCGGCGCGGTGAGCCGCGCCTCGATCTCGTCGTACTTCGTCCAAGCCATCGCTGGCGTCAGCGCCCGGTCGCTCATGTTGCCCTTGTCTCGAGACCCAAAGAGCCTGGTGCTTCTACGCCTCCGCCCGGGTCAGGACTCGCGCGAGCTGCAGCGCCGCGCGCATCCCGCGGGCATCGGCGAGCCCCCTGCCGGCGATGTCGTAGGCGGTGCCGTGGTCGACGCTGGTACGCACGATGGGCAGCCCCAAGGACACATTGACGGCCTCGCCGAAGCCAATGAGCTTCATGGGGATGGTCGCCTGGTCGTGGTACATGGCGACGACACCATCGTAGGCACCATCGCGGGCCTTTCGAAAGGCTGCCTCGGCGGGCACGGGGCCAAAGAGCCGTGTATGGCCGTCGATGCGCTCTGGGCGCCGACGGGCCTCGAGCATCCCCGGCGCAATGAGGCGCGACTCTTCGTC
>JBIKNA010000658.1:0-3139 GCA_044358965.1 Polyangiaceae bacterium | reverse complement strand
TGGGCGCAACAGGATTTGAACCTGTGACTTCATCCGTGTGAAGGATGCACTCTACCGCTGAGTTATGCGCCCTAGAGTGCTGACGGAAATACTGCGAAGCGCGGCGCGCCGCAAGGGTTTCGTGCGCGCCCACGCTGGAGGGGCGCAAAACGTCCGGGGGGGCGGCCCCCATGACCGAGCGCGATTGGGCGGCGGCAACTCGGGCGCCACGTGGGTATGGGGCAAAAATGGCGAGGATCGGGGCCCCCCAGGAGCGATGCCCGCTGAGGCGGGAAGAACGCGCTCTCAGGCAACGACGAAAAGCCGAATCACCACCTAAAGGCACGGTCGGTGATTCACGGCCGCTTGGGCGAAGACCCTTTGTGCGGTGGCTTGTCGCCTTTCGGGGGCTCGGCGCCGGCAACCTCGCAGCCCGAGGCCCCTTGGGCGAAGGCCCGAAGATCACCGTCTTTGGCGACGAGCCTGCCCATGGCCTCGACGTCGGCGTCGGTGAGCTTGCTGTCGGCGGCGCCGCGGGCACATTTGCCGTGGGGCCATGCAAGACGCTCGAGGGCGTCGCGGAACCCCTTGACCTGGGGCTCCGTGGCGGATCCCGCGAGAGTCACCACGGGCGCCACCTTGGCCGGCTTGGCCTTGGGTGTCGCGGAGCCACCGTCGACGAGCACAAAGCCACCTGCGTCGAAGGCGCCCGTGGCCACAAGCCCCGAGGCAAAGTTGGCCCCGTCGCCCTGGGCCAGCACGTAGCGGCGGTGCGACCCCGTTTCCAGCACCGAGTCCACCTGGAAGAGCACCTTGTCCCAGCTGCCCACGATGGAGGCAGCCTCGCCGGAGTCTTCTTCGGGCCAACAGAAGTGGTCCTTGAGCTCGGCCTTCCAGGCGCAAACGCCGCGCCGGCCCCGCACGAGCACCACCGCAGAGCCTTTGTCGACCAGGCCATGCACGCGCTTCCACTCTTCGGCGTCGCCACGCCCATCAAAGGTCTGGTGCAAGAACACCACGATGGGGGTTTTGGGCGTGCTCGCCGCGGGTACCGCAAAGCAAGTGTCGTCGGGCCCCACCTCGAAACCGTCGGGGCACCAGGTCTCTGGCTGGGCCACGGCCGCGGGAGCTTTGCCCTTGCCCGACGCGCACGCCAATTGCCCAAGAGCGAAGAGCACCAGCCCGACGACGCGAACACCCCTCATGCGGTCTATGGTCGCAGCCTTGCGACCCAATGTGCAAGTCAGTGGGGCTCGGCGGTGGCCCGGAGCCAGCGCCATACCTCTTCGCGGCCCTCTCCGGTCTCGGCGCTGGTGGGCAGCGTGGGCAAGCCCGTGAGCTTTCGCAGCGACGCCCGCGCGGCTTTGGCTGCCGCCAAGGCCACCTTGTCGGTTTTGGTGACGATGAGACCGATGGGCACCTTGGGGCGCTTGCTTCGGAAAAACGTGACGAAGTCTTCTTCTTCTTGGCCGAACTCCCGGCGCACATCGACCAAGAGCAGGACGCCCGACAGGTGCCGGGTTTGAAGGTAGCTCTCGATAGTGCGTGCCCAGCCGGCGCGCTCGCTCTTCGAGACCTTGGCGTAGCCGTAGCCTGGCAGGTCGGCGAAGGTGAACGGGAACTGATCCTTCAGGCGCCCGGTAAACAGGTTGACCTGTTTCGTGCAGCCCGGGTTCTTGCTGGTGCGCACCAGCTTGCGTCGGGCCAGCAGCATGTTCATGAGGCTGGACTTGCCCACGTTGGAGCGGCCACAAAACGCAAACTCGGGCCCCTGCCCGGCGGGCAACTTGCCGGGGTCGTTCGACGCAGCAAAGAAGTCGGCGACGCTCACCACGGTTTCCATAGGCTCTCTTCTTTCACGAAGGGGGTGGCGCGTCAAAGTCAGGCTGCGCGGCGCCGGCGCAATCGCCGACCAACGGCCGCAAAGACGGCTTCTTGGTCCCGGGACCTGAGCCCGTAGCCCAGCAGCAGGAAGAGCCCCACGAACACCAGCGACGACAAGATTCCCGACAGCCACGCCGAGCCCAGACCCACAAGCCGCACGGTGCCGGCCCCACCCACGCTTGCCACCACACTGGCTGCCACGGTGGTGCCCACGCTGCGGGTCATCTCGGCGTCGAGCAGCGGTCCCAATCGGGCGCGCAGCGCAAACCACAAAAGAAGCATCTGGACGAAGCTAGAGCCCCCCACCGCAATGCTGATGCCCACGTGTCCAAGGGGGCCTTTGAGCGTAATGGCGAGCACGATGAACACGAGCAAATCGAGCGCGCTGACGATGACGGGCTTGCGCGTGTCGCCCAAGGCATAGAACACGGGCACAAGCTGCCGCACCACAGCGACGGTCCAAATGGAGCCGCCCTGGAACACCAGGGCCCGGGCGGTCTCGTGGGTGGACACGGCGTCGAACTTGCCGCGCTGGAACAAGAGGGCCACCAGAGGCTCGCCCAGCGCAGCCAGGGCAAAGCTGCACGGTATGGCCACAAAGAGCGACAAACGCAGCCCATGGGCGAAGGTCTTCTTGAGTTCTTCGTGATCGCCTCGGGCCGCCAGCGAAGAGAGCGCCGGTAGCGCCGCGGTGGAGATGGCCATCACGAAAATGCCCTGGGGAAAGTCGCACAAGCGCGAGGCCCAGGAGAAGTAGCTCTGCGCCCCCTCTCCCAGCTCCGACAAGAAACGCCGGGAGAGCACCAAATCGATGTAGTACACACCGATACCAAAGGTCATGGGGGCGATGCGCTTGAGCATGTCGCCCACGTCGCGATCGCCCCAAAAATCGAAGCGCGGGCGGCCACCAAAGCCGATGCGCGAAAGGGCCGGCCACTGGGCCACAACCTGGAGCAAACCTCCGAAGAGGGCTCCGATGGCGAGCGTCATGGCCAGGTCGATGCCCCGGGAGACCAAGAAGGTGGGCAACGCAAACGCGCTCAGCAAAAACGCGACGTTCAAGAGGCCCGGCGCAAACGCCGACGTGACGAAGCGCCGTTTGGCATTGAGCGCCGCGCCGCCGAGCGCGGCCATGCCCATGAAAAAGATATAGGGGAACACCGCACGGGTGAGCGCCACCGTACGTTCGAACTGCGGCGGGTTCTTGTGGTAGCCGCTGGCAAACAGATCCGACAGGGGCCGAGCACACAACATGCCGAGCGCGGTGACAGCGAGC
>JBIKNA010000240.1:0-10624 GCA_044358965.1 Polyangiaceae bacterium | reverse complement strand
CGTGGTCATGAGATCGTGCGCGTTGGCAAACAGGTAGATGCCCGTGTGCAGCGTGGAGTCGCCGATGTACACGGAGTTCACCGTCTGCAAGTTGGCGTCGGTGTAGTTCGCGTACACGATCTGGTTGTGGAACAAGAGCGCCGTGTCGGTGCGGATCCACTTTTCGAAGGCCCGCGCGCGGTCGTGTTTCTTGCTGAGGTCTGGGGTGACTTGCGCGCCGGACTGCACCTCGAACAACTTGCAACCCGGGTCGCCCAGCACACACTCGTCGGAGCAAGCGCTGGCGGTGCACACCCCTTGCACGCAGCCTTGGCCCGCAGGGCAGGTGTCTTCGGTCCACACGACGGCGCCGCCCTGCGTTGCGCACGACGAGCGTTTGTTCCAGCCGGTGCACACTGCCGCGCCACACGCGGCGTTGGCCCCGCCGTCGGTTTGCGGCGTGCCGCCTTGGCCCGAGCTGCTGGCGCCGGACGAAGACGCACCGGACGACGACGAACTCGAGGTGCTGCTGCCCCCTTGGTCGGCGTTGCCCGACGACGACGTGCTGCTGCTTCCGGCCTCGGTGCCGCCGCAGCCGACCCACATCACAAGCCCAAGCCCGACCCAACAGATGCCACGCTTCATGTGCTCCCCTTGGCGACCGCTATTGTGTGCAGTGTGCATGCACGCGCAAGCCGGCGCAGAACAGGTGTTGCGCATGCGTGTAACACGTCAGTTGTGCGACGCTAGGTGCATCGCGCGTCGCATCGGCGCGACAGTGGTGTCGCCGTGACGAGACGACGAGCATGGCGCGCGGCTCTGTTCGGCCCTGACGTTGTCGTGGGCGGCGGAGTCTTTAGGGCGGCGCCGACGGCGCGTTGCATGCGGGAGCACGTGGGCTGTGCCCACGGTGGGTATTTGGGGCGGCAACAGGCGCGGCACCCTCGCGGCCACCTTGCGCCCACGGCGGGGCCGGTGCACCAAACGGTGGGGCGTGCTCAACTCGAACGTCGGCATGAGCATTCGCCCTAAAGACAGTCGATTGCTGACGGACCACGATGTAGACTGCACGTTCTTTCGTTGCTGCGGCGACGAGGATCTGACGTTCTTGCGATGCGCGCACTGTGGCCACATCTGGGTCGAGTGCTACGAGTGTTCGACCTGGTACGTCGACCTGCGGGACTTGGGCCTGCGGCAGAGTTCGTTCTCGAGCGATCTGGGACCGCAGCCGTGTTGCCCCGCGTGCGCCACGCCCTTTGCCCACGCCACATACCTGATGCCCGAACATGTAGATGGCTATCTGCCAACGGCCGAGCAAGTCATCGAAGCGGGGTTCCAGCGGTTTCTCGCGCCGCACCTGCGCCCCGGGCCTTTGCCCTCGTAGGTGGCCAAAGGCCCCTGCGCCCACGGGCACCTGGCCGCTTTTGCGCACGATCGCTTCACGCCGCGTGGCTTGCGCACGCGCGGGCCATTGCGCGGCTCACACATCGTGCACACGTTCAGGGCATGTTCTCCGTTGCCGAGCTCCACACGCCTCTTGCCTTGTTGGCTGTGGCTGCGCTGGGCGTTGTGTCCTCGGGGTGTGCGGCCGTCGGGCGCACCAAAGAGCCTCCGTACACCGTCAGTCGCGCCAGTGGCGACTTCGAGGTGCGGTCGTACCCTGCGCGTGCGGTGGCCCAGACCGAAGTGGCAGGGACGTGGGAAGAAGCGGGCAACGAGGGGTTCCGACGTCTTGCGGGGTACATCTTTGGCAAGAACAAGGGGCGGGCCAAAATCGCCATGACCGCGCCGGTGGGGCAACGCACCGAGCCCACCAAGCTGGCCATGACGGCGCCCGTGGGGCAAACGCGCAGCGGCGATGTGTGGACCATCACGTTCACCATGCCCGAGGGCGAGACACTGGCCACGCTGCCCGAGCCCGACGATGCCCGCGTTGTGCTGCGCGAGGCGCCACCCGTGCGCGTGGCCGTTGTGCGCTTTCGTGGCCGGTGGAGCCAAGCCCGCATGGACGAGCGCACCGACGCTTTGCGCAGTTGGACGCAACAGGTGGCGTTGCCCGTCATCGGCGAGCCCGAGGTCAACCGATACGATCCGCCGTTTATGCCTTGGTTCCTACGGCGCAACGAGGTCTGGCTGCAGGTCGGGCCCTAAGGCAACGCCAAGGGCGGGTTTGGTGCCGCGCAACTCGCCATGATAGGGCTCGTGTCATGCGCAAGTTTGCACATGCCGCCCTGGCGGCTCTCGCGATGCTTGGGGCCTGCACCACGTCCGAAACGGACTCCGGCAACGCGGAGCCTGTCGATGGCGGAGCGCCCGATGTCGGGCCAGCAGACACCGGCGCGTTCGATGCAGGGTCCACAGATGCAGGGCCCACAGATGCGGGGCCCACAGATACGGGCGTGCCGGACGGTGGACCGAGCGATGCGGGGCTTGCCGAGGCCGGGCCCACGGACAGCGGGCTGTCTGACGGCGGACCGAACGAGGCCGGTGCGGCAGACAGTGGACTGTCCGATGCGTCCAACGACGCCGACGCGGCCGGCCCGCCCAATGATTTGTACATCGCGACGTGCATGACGGTCTTGTCGAACCAAGACCCGAAGAGGGCCCTTCGCTTCTACGTCGTCGCCACCAACACGGGCATGGGCAACATGTCGTTGGTACTCAAGACCTTTCGCGGGTGGGAGCCCCAGCCGCCGCCGGGGCAACCGAGCCCACCGACGTCGGTGTCCATGTTGCAAACGTTGGGCAACCCCATCAACAGCGTGGGGGCCAGTGGTACTCCCATCGATTTCGCCGCACCGCTCGAAGCGTTCACTGTCGAGGCCGAAGCCAACTCCATCAGCGGCAGGCTCATGACCCTCGAGGTCGCGCTTTCCGGAACCATCACCGGGGGCACGATCCAGTGCGCGGGCATGAGCGGCAAGATCACGACGCCCATCTCCGTCATGCTCGACGCCTCCCAGAACGTCTGCCTCTTCAAGAAGGCCTTCGAGGGGGCCCCAGTACCGAGCTACCAAGCCGCCGACTTCGTGTGCCCTTGAGCTGCAGGCAGCGTCGTCAGGCCAATGGTGTCGTCGCGCAAGCGCCTGTAGTGCGCTAGCCAACGAAGCGGCGTCTCTATCGGTAAACGCGGTGCAAGCGGGCCTCGGTGCGCTCCGCTATGCTCATGGCGGGGGCCCACCATGAGGACGGCTGCAGGCAGCACAATCACGTCGACGCCGGTACCGCCCAGTCTGGGGCAACGCGTCGTCACGGCATTGGTTGCGGCGCTTTGGGCGCCGTGTCTGGGGTGCCTGATGTCGTTCGTGCCGCTCGACAACAGTCATTTCTTGCCGCCCATAGCCGTGGCCGCTGGCCTTGCCGGCGGCGCGGTGGTGTCGCTCTTGGTTGGGGGCCTGTACCTGCTGCGCAAGGTGCCAGCCGCAGCTCTACTACTGTGCGTCGCGGCGCTCTTGTATGGTCCGCTGCTGGCCGCGGCGGCAATGGTCTCCGTCAACGAACTCGCCGACACGGCCCCGCCCACGGAGTACCGGCTCCGGGTCGATGCCATCGACAGGACCGTCGTCAAAGGGGGGCGCGAGATCGTGGCGCTGCGATGCACCGCGGTTGCGCCCAGCAAACGCGAGTTCGTTGTCGGGGCGAGAGAGCTGGGCTCCGAACGCCTGCCGGCGGTGGGCGACCAGGTGCCCTACCAGGTGTATCGCGGCGCCTTGGGCATCGAATACGTGCGATCTGCACAGACCAATCGGGGTACGGCATTCGGGCTCACCACGCTGATGGCCGTGGTTGCTGCGGTGGCTGCTTTTTTTGCCGGGGGGCGCAAGAGCTCGGCCATGTCGCAAGCTCAGGTAGTGGCCCTGGCCCAACGTGTGGGCTTCGTGGTGGAGCCCGAGCCCAACGCACGACCGGCCATCGCGAAGCCGTGGACGTACGACTACAGCTTGCGCGCGCGGCTGCCGCAGCATCCCCAAGAAGAGCGCCCTGGGTTGTACCGTGGCGCCTCGTTGCCTCCGCCGTACGTTGGCCCCAACGGGTACCTGGTGCATCAAAAGACGGCGGGCGAGTACGAGCGCTTCATCGTCGGCTGTTTCCTTGGCGAGCGTATGCGCATCGATGTGGCCTTGGGCCAGGTGCAAGCGCAGCTGTTTGCCGTCACCAAGCACGCATGGCCCGGCAGCGACATGCGCTCGGGCGACGCGGCGTTCGACGCGCGGTACAACATTCACATGGTCTCCGGCGACTCGATGCTCGCCGGCCCCAAGATGTTGGAGGGCACGATCCCGGTGCCCGAGCCCCTGCGTCGCGCCATGCTCGACCTGCCGCCGGCGCTCGATGCGTCGCTTGCCTATGACGGTGCGTGGATGACCTTTGCGCTCGACGCAGTGCCCGACGAAGTGTCGTTCCGGACGATGCTCACAGCGTTCCAGGCACTCGAGGCGTTCGTGCCCACGGTGCTCGACGTGCTCCACCGCGTGCGGCGCCAAAGCTAGCGCGGGGCCCGGGCGCCCCCACGCGCACGCTCATGCCCGAGTTGCGGAGCTAAAGAACTGTAATTATTTGGCTAACTTGCGTCTCTCACCCGAGAGACAGAAGTCCGAAAATCCCCTTGCGTACTGTGTGCGATATGTCATTCCTGGTGCGCGTTCAGCACACAAGGAGTTTCTTCTGATGTCTCTTCGAAGCACGTTCGTCGTTCTCGCCGCTGTCACCGCCACTGCTCTCTTCGGGTCGGGTTGCGCCGCAGATGCCGCCGGGGAGTTCGACGCCGAAGAGGTGGAGAGCGCGAGCGAGGCCGAGCTCAGCGCCGCGGGTCGCGCGCTCATTGGCTCTTACGTCGACGACAGCGGCACGTTCCGCTCGCTGGTGCTCTCGCCCGTGGCCGAGGGGTCGCGCAACCGGTTCTTCGCCGATGTGGTGCTCAACGGCCAAGAGCTGCGCATGGAAGGCACCTTCTCTGCGGGCGCCAAGACCATCACCCTGCGTGCCCCGGCGCCCATCGCCGGTAACCCGGCCAAGGCACTGTTTGGTCAATACAAGTATCTGGTGCAGGGCGACAAACTCTCCCTCACGCGCAGCGGCAAGTCACAGTCCCTCGGCAAGGTGAACTCGTACTGCAAGGCCGCCAACGACTGCGACGGCCAGGGCATCATTCACCCCATGTGCGTCGGGTACTTCAGCTGCGGCGCCAGCAACACCTGTAGCTACCACTGCGGCATGCCCGAGCCCGTCGACACGTGCGCCGGCAAAGGCCAGGCCGCGTGTTTGGCCGACGCCGCGTGCCAGCCCACCTGGGGGCCGAGCCACTGCAACGGCAACAGGTGCACCCGCGACATCGTGTTCAAGGGCTGCAAGGCCGCGGCCCCCACGTGCATGTCGTCGGCCACCTGTGGCGCTGGCGAGCACTGCTCCACCGAAGACGGCGTTTGCAACTCTTCGGGCATGCTCGCGGTGTGCTCGGGCACCTGCGTCCCCGACGTGAAGTGCATGTCGTCGGCGACTTGCACCGGGGGCAAGCACTGCTCCACCGAAGACGGCGTTTGCAACTCTTCGGGCATGCTCGCGGTGTGCTCGGGCACCTGCGTCGACTAACGCCCAGAGCTTCGCCACGCAGTGCGCCAAGCCCGCGCGCCTTCGGGTGCCGCGGGCTTGGCATGTTTGTGCCCGGTGCCGGCGCATGGGCACGCCTTCAGGCGCTCTCGAGACCGTCACGGTAAACGTCGTTCACGTCGAGTTTACCGCCAATGCTCTGCAACTCGAGGATCTGACCTGAATTGTTCGTAAATCGCTCTCCGCGAGGGAAGGCATGGCCCGCACCGGCCGTAACTTCGGACGCATGTTCTTCGTCCGAACCACCACGTACACCGCACAAACGGGCACCGTCGAACTCGACCTGCCGTACCAGTGCGCCTATTGCCACCACCAAGATACGGCGCGGGTGCAAACGTCGGGGCGCGGTACGTCGGTGGCGGTGTACGGCATCGGAGGAAACGCCAACAACGCCAGCCACGCCGCCCGGGAACAGGCAGTCAAAAATGCACACGCGGCGGTGCGAGAGGCCGCGTGTCCGGCCTGCGGTAGCTTCGCTTGGGAGAAGGTGTCGAAGGTGAACCAAGCGCGCATCGCCGACACGCGTCGAGGCAAGCGCAGAGTTCCCCTTGCGGCGGTGCCGGCGGCTTTGCTGTTCTTGCTCATTGCCCCCTTCGCAGCGGCAGACCGCAGCGGCTGGTTGTTCCTGCTTGCAGCGTCGAGCGCCCTCGGGCTCTTCGGCTTGGTGTTCTTGCTGGCGAGCCCAAAGAGCGTCGCCGCTGTCATGCAGGTGCCAAACAACGTTTGGTTCCACGGCTTCGATTGGGAAGGCAAAGCGCGCGCGCCGGTGGTGCATGAGCCCACTGGCATTGCCCCGGCCCCAGCTCCCGTGCGCGTGCCGAGCTGGGTTGGCTTCGTTGGCGCAGTGGCGTGCGCGCCGGCTGCCATGTTGGCCCTGGCCATGTGGGGTGCCACGTTCAAGTCCGTACGCGTGGTCAACGCGAATGACGAGCAGCTCACGGTCAAGGTGGACGGCAAAGAGATGGGCAAAATCGCCGCGCGCTCCATTGGAGAAGACGTGCCGACCGAGAAGTTCTCGGTGCGGACCGGCAACCACGTCATCGAAACCTTCGACAGCAAGGGCGCGCTTGTGGGGCGCTCCACTGTGTCGCTGTCTCGGGGCAGCAGTGAACTGCTGTTTGCGCCCAAGGCCAGGGCACAGGGCGCCTGCGTGGTGATGGAGGAGGTGCGCTACGGGAATGCGCGAAGCGCGAGGCTCAACAAGGGCCGGTCCATCACGCGCCTCAACGACGAGTCAGACACCTTCGAGGCCCCAAAGGGGGTGTACCTCGATGTGTTGTTCCGAGAGCCGCCGGCCACCATCAGGGCCGAGTCGGGCTCCAGCACCACCAAGCACGCGCTGCGCGCCTACCGCTGCACCAAGACAGATGTCTCTCGCAAGCCATTCTCCGCACGAGGCCTCGAAGCAGACGACGACAGCGAGTCTGACGACGACTGAGCTCGACGGAGCGAGGCGCCCGCTTCGGGCGCTGCGCTGTTGCGCAAGGGGGGCTACGGCGCCGCAGGTTGCCGTGCCGCCGCACACCGAACGCCGAAGCGGTCGGCGGAGATGTCGACCATGCAGTTCTGCAAGACCTCGAGGCCGATCTCTCCGTCTGACGAACAAGCTCCCGGCGAAGGATCCGCGTTCGAGGTCATGGACACGGCTGCCACGTAGGTCTGCCCCGCGAGCTTGAGCTCCTGCGGTGGCACCTCGAGCGTGCGCTCGGCGCCCCCCGCGCCAACGCGTTCGCCCGCGGTAGCGCCGGGGGCTTGCTGGAGTGCTTTGGCCAGCGCCGAGGCGCCCGACAAGCCCAACTTGGTGGCCCCGGAGTCGAGCTCCAAGCGAACGGGCTGGTTCGCAACGAGCACCGAAACGATTGTCGCTGCACTGGGCACAGGACCCTCTTCGCCCTTGCAGAGCAGTGCCGCATTGGCAGCCATGCCCGTGTCGGGCTCCATGGCAGCTGTGCCGGCCCCGAAGTTGAAGCGCAGCATGGTGCCCTTGGGAACGCTCGTCTGCGGCGACCAAATCACGCCGATGCCGAGATCTCGAAAGAGCGAGGGCAGCTCGACCACGATGACGTTGACCGGTCGGGAGGTCCACGGGCCGATGCCGAGCGTCACCTGGTGAATGACCGACGTGTCGAGCTTCTTGCCCGCGAAGTCTTTGGCGACGACGTTGGACGATACAACGGGCAACCCGTGCGCGAGGGCGAAGCGACGGTCGATGAGTGTGGTGCGGGCGCCGGTGTCCACGATGGCGAAGGTGCTGGCGCCGCCCTTTGCGGTGGGCCACTCGACGCGTGTATCGACCAGCCAAAGGGGCAGCGTGCGTCCGCCCTTCTCGGCGATGGGCTTGTCGCTTCGAAACATGCGGAGCTCGCCGCGCGAAGGCCCGGCGGCTGGTGCCATCTGTGGCTGTGGCTGCGCTTGTGCCGCGCAAGCCCCGGCGTACAAGGCAGTCAGGCCCAGTCCGAGCCATCTCCAAGTGCCGCGGCGCTGTGGTGTTGGGCCAAACATGCCCACGAGCCTATGCCCGGTGGTTCTACAGGGACAGCGGGTCGTGCGACGTGCGGCAGGAGCGAACCATTTGCCCGCGTGCGGCGGCTTACGCCGGTTGCGAGACCCAAGTACCATCCGGCCATTGGCCCCGGCGATCTCGGCGATTGTCCGGTTGCTGCTCGGCCCTTCTCGACCATCCAGGAACCCCCATGAGTCACACCATCACTGTCGCCAAAGGCGATGGCATTGGCCCCGAGATCACCAACGCAGTCCTCGGCATCCTCGATGCCGCAAAGTGTGGCCTGACGTACGACCACATCGACGTGGGCGAGAAGGTCTACCTCCAGGGCAACAGCAGCGGGATCCCCGCCGAAGCGTGGAGCACGCTGCGACGGAACCCCGTGTTCCTGAAGGGGCCCATCACCACCCCCCAGGGCAGCGGCTACAAGAGCCTCAACGTCACCATTCGCAAGACCCTCGGGCTCTATGCCAACGTGCGGCCCTGCCGCGGCCTTCACCCGTTCGTGCGCACCATGCACCCGGACATGGACGTAGTGGTGGTGCGCGAGAACGAAGAAGACCTGTATGCCGGCATCGAGCACCGGCAAACCGTAGATGTGTACCAGTGCCTCAAGGTGCTCAGCATTCCGGGCACCGAGAAAATCGTTCGCTACGCCTTCGAGTACGCGCTTGCCAACAATCGCAAGAAGGTCACGTGCCTGGTCAAAGACAACATCATGAAGCTGACGGACGGCATGTTCGCCAGCACGTTCCGTCGCATTGGCATGGAGTACCCGGGCATCCAGCAAGACGTACAAATCATCGACATTGGCACGGCCCGCGTGGCCACGCAGCCCCATCGCTACGATGTCATCGTCACCCTCAACCTCTACGGCGACATCATCAGCGACGTGACCGCCGAGCTCACCGGCAGCGTGGGCATGGCCGGCAGCGCCAACATCGGGGATCGCATCAGCATGTTCGAGGCGATTCACGGAAGCGCACCCGACATCGCTGGCCACAACATTGCGAACCCCAGCGCCATGCTCAACGCCGCGGGCATGATGCTCGTGCACCTTGGTCTGTCCGAGAAGGCCGATCTCATCCAGAACGCGTGGCTCTGCACCCTCGAAGACGGCATCCACACGGCGGACATCTACGCCGAGGGCCTCTCGTCCAAAAAAGCTGGCACCAAAGAGTTTGGCGAGGCCGTCGTCGAGCGCCTTGGGCAAAAGCCCAAAACGTTGAAGCCCGTGCAGGCCAAGGGCGGCGCCCTGCCCAAGTTCGTGTACGAGCGCCCTGCGGTGAAACGTCAGCTCTGCGGCGTCGACGTATTCGTGTGCGACGCCAAGAGCACCCCCGACGAGCTCGCGGCCAAATTGCTCGACGCGTCCAAGGGCCTGCTCAAGCTCAAGCTGGTCACCAACCGCGGCGTAAAGGTATGGCCCGAAGGTTTCCCGGAGACATTCTGTACAGACCACTGGCGCTGCCGCTTCGTGGGGCCCGACGTGCCGGTGGACTTCGACAAGGCCAAGTACCAGGCCATCGAGATGAAGCAGGTTCTGCAGGCGCTCCAGCTATTCGACGCCGCGGGCATCGAAGTGGTCAAGACCGAGAACCTCTACCTGTTCGACGGCGTCCGCGGCTTCTCGTTGGGCCAGGGCGAGTAGCCTCCGGCGCCAAGGTGTGATTGCGAATCGCAGAGCCACATCGGCCGAAGCGGTGCGGTGTGGTGCCGTTCGCAATTGACACATGCCGGCTGCGCGGCCGAGAGTGAACTCATGGTCTTGCCCGTGCGCGATCCGCTCTCGATCCTCGGCTTGTCTTCGTCAGAGAGGGTGATCCAAGACCTTCTCAAGGAGTCTGGCCTGACGGATGCACCCCGCATCAAGGTTGGCGACATCGAAGCGCGCTTCGCCGTGAAGACAAAGGGCTTCGATCTGAACTTCGTGCCGGCGCAGTTGTTCGACGCGGGACGGCCGGCAACAGACATTGTCTTGGGCAACATCGTGTTCTTCGGCCCCGAATACGCCAAGTATGCCTACGAGCCGCAAGCCGAGTTGCCACTGGGCCTCTCGTTTGCGATGACCCGCGAACAAGCGGTTGTGGCCCTTGGTGCCCCAGTTCAATCGTGGGAGTCAGACGGCTTTGTCCGAAGCCAGCGCTGGAGTGTGCAGCAGCGGAACGTGTCGATCCAGTACTCCAAGCTCTCGGCCACCATCAAGTCCGTCGAGTTCTCGTTGCCCAAGCCGACGGCGTAAGCGGCAAGGGGCATCGCTACACGCGTGTGACGATCAGAGTCTTCTTCGCGGCGGTTGCCAGGGCCAGTATGTCGTCCGGATCGCTGGTGAGGATTTCGTCGCCGTCGCGCGCTGCTTCAACGAGGGATCCGTCCACGACGTCGGAACACCCTGCGGCGCTGAGCATAGCGCCAGTCTTGCGCGCTCGTTCGCCGTCGAGGCTCTGCTCGTCGACGCCGCGCAATAGTCTGGTGAGCGCGACCTGTGCCGCCGGCTTCCGAAACACCTGCGCAATGACCGTCGTTGTGGTCCGC
>JBIKNA010000657.1:0-3155 GCA_044358965.1 Polyangiaceae bacterium | reverse complement strand
GGCTTTGGCGAACGCCGGCTTGTTGGAGCCGTCCGGCCGCGAGTCTGTGCGCTTGGCCTTGTCGCCCTTGGTGTCGACCGCTCCGCGCTTGTTTGGCTTTTGACCCGCCATGACCTTCCCGTTGACGCTCACCCCGAAACCCGATTGTGCCATCTCGTTCATCCTCCGTAACGCGGGCCGAGACCCGGTGGTGCTGCACCCAAGTTGCACTCGATGTGAATGCGGAGCGCGCGCGCGCGAAGGCAAAGACATCCCCTCGGCCGACGAACCCTCGTGAGAGGGGCCGTTGGCCCTTGCCTTGTCGAACGCTGCTCCCAACGCTGATGCCCATGCAGAGCCGGGCTTTGCTGCACACCTGAACAACTCTTGTGTTCTCCCGAGAGGAGGTCTGCCATCAAGACCTGCTCAGGTGTGCAGTATAACACGAACCCTTGCATCTGTTCTGCTCACCTTCCGTTCACCCGGGTCCTCGGACGGACGGCCCGGGGGCGGTTGGCTGGCAGCCCGTGACGACCAGTGATCGTCGCGGGAGGACCTGTATGCCCCAAGATATAGGGGTTGTCCAGCAATATGGATACTCCATGTCGTGCTTACATGGTGGCAGCTGCACCTCCACCGTCCTCCATTTGGCTAAGCCCTTGGGATCACTGAACTCGCGATCCGGGTGAACACAGGTGGCCCGCAGTTACTACCCAGGCCTTCAGGAGTCTGGGCCCAGGTTGTTCAGGGGTTATCCACAGGCAGGGCCTTCCGTGGGCCACCACCGGCGGTGGTCCGGCGCTCCCCGAAACGGGGCTTCCTACTTGCGCTTGGGCTTGGGTCGCGACGACGGGCGGCTCCGCACCGGCGCTGACAGCGTGGTCTGCTCATCTTCTTCGTAGGTCTCGATGGGCACCTGCGCGGCGAGCTCGGCTTTCATGGCGCGCACACGGTGCACGAGATCTGGGGGCAGATTGGCCGGCGAGGTGGACTCCTCGGGCGTGTCGTCTTCGAACATGGAGAGCGCGGCCTGGGCCTGTTCTGCGGACAGGGTGGCCGTCTGGCTCGTGACCAACGACGGTTCGTCTTCGGGCTCCCGATCGCGCACGGCCGGGGTTGCGAAAGGAGAGAACAGCGCGCGTGTCGGGTCTTCGAGGCTGGCCGGCGGCGGCTCCGAGGCGGGCTCTGGCGGCAGAGGCCGCGGCTCCATCGGAACACCAAGGTTGCTGGCTTTGCGGTTGCGAGGCTGCGGGGGCGCAGGTTTTTTGCGGGGCGGCGGCGCCGGAAGGCCTCGCGGGGTGGGCACGGGGCCGGGCTCTGTGGCTCCAGGCCGAGGCAAGATGGGCAAGGGGGCGCGCGTGGCGGTCTCGGTGCCCGTCATGGTGAAGCCCTCGTCGGTTCCTGCGGCCGACACGGGGGCCTCCGCCACGAGCACCTGCGAGAACTCCTCGCCCCGGGCCATCTTTTGGTAGCGCGACAGCTCGAGCAGGCCACGCAGATCCTCTTGGAACATGAGCGCGCTCTCGTAGCGATCGTCGCGATGCACGGCGAGGGCCTTGTCGAACACGGCGTCGAAGGGGTCGCTCAGGTCGGCGCGCAGCAGGCTGGCTCGGGTGAACACACCGTCAGACAAGGCGATCATGAGCTCTTGGAACGTGACGGCGTAGAAGGGCTTCTGCCCCGTCAGCATCTCGAAGAACACCACGCCCACAGCGAACAAATCACCGCGCTCGTCGGTGCCTTGCTCGCCGCGCGCACGCTCTGGCGGCAGGTAAAATGGCATTTCTGCCACGACGCCCTCGGTGCTCCAGCGCGCGCCCAGCTTGGACGGCGACACCAGCTTGCCAAGGCCAGCGTCGAGCAGCAAGACATGCGGCGGGCAACCCTGGCGCTCGGCCAGCCAGATGTTTTCCGGACGCAAATCGCGATGCGGGATCTGGCGATCGTGCATGAGCGTGAGCGCCGAC
The DNA here is from genome assembly GCA_044358965.1 of Polyangiaceae bacterium. Lineage (GTDB taxonomy): Bacteria > Myxococcota_A > Polyangia > Polyangiales > Polyangiaceae > SXNL01. Next base: position 1,209 of record JBIKNA010000657.1, on the reverse strand, counting down.
AGGACTTGCATCGCAATGTCGATGGCGCCACTCGTGGGCAATGGCCCGAGGCGCTTCATGGCGTGCCGCAGTGACTCGCCGCGCAGGTACTCGGTGATGACGAAGGGCGTGCCGTCGTCCTCTTGCCCCATGTCGAGCACCTCGCACAAGTTCGGGTGCGACAAGGCCCAGGCCGCCCGCGCCTCGCCATGGAACAAGCGCGTGGCCACGTCCCGGGATGCGTGTTCGGGTTCAAGGAACCGAACGGCCACCGGGCGCTGAAAATCGATGTGCTCTCCGGCGTAGACCGGGCCCAAAGAGCCTTGGCCCAGCAACTTGCGGACAAAGTACCGGCCGGCAACGGTTTGTCCGAGGCGCGGATCTTTGGGGGTCAGGGGCACGATGGGGACTTCGTCGGTGCTCGCTTCGACGGAAATCTCCAAACGCGTCGTGGGGCACACGCGCACCCCCGTCTCGTGCCATTCGCCACAGTGATTGCAGCGCGAAGAGAAGCCACCCATGCCGCACCTTCGAGGCTACACCCCGAACGCGACGCGATGGAACCCCGGAAGGCTAGGGCGACATGGGCCACCAATGAAGGCCTAGGTGATCCGATGGCGCTCGATGGGCGACGCTACGAAAACGAAAACTCCCGTGCGGCGCGGGGCCGCACGGGAGCGAACGAGCGTCCGGGGTGGACGTTGCGCGCTTTAGCTCTTCTTGAGCAAATCCCGGATCTCGCTCAGGAGCTCTGTTTCCGTGGGGCCCTTGGGCTCCTCGGGCTTGGGCTCCTCTTTCTTCATCTTGTTGAAGGCCTTTACGACCATGAAGATGGCGAAGGCGACGATGAGAAAGTTGATGGTGACGGTGACGAAGTTGCCCCATGCGAGGACGACGGCGCCGGCCTCTTTGGCCGCCTTGAGGGTGGCGTAAGGGGCGGGCGTGCTGCCGGCCTTGAGCAAGTAGTAGTGGTTGGAGAAGTCCGTGTTGGCGACGCTGCTGATGGGGGGCATCAGGATGTCGTCGGTGAAGGCCTTGACCACGCCACCAAAGGCCGCGCCGATGATGACGCCGACGGCGAGATCCATGACGTTGCCCTTGAGGGCGAACTCTTTGAACTCTTTGAGTAGGGACATCGTTGGCCTCAGTTCGTCGCCGGTGCGGGTGCGGGTGCGGGTGCGGGTGCGGGTGCGGGTGCGGGTGCGGGCGTGGAGGCTGCGCCTGGGGGCG
>JBIKNA010000656.1:0-3165 GCA_044358965.1 Polyangiaceae bacterium | reverse complement strand
GCGAGCGCAAACACGTGGTTGCCATGGACTTCGGGGCCAAGCGCAACATCTTCCGCTGCCTGGTGGACGCCGGGTGCCGACTGACGGTCGTGCCTGCCACGGCCAGCCCGCAAGAGATCTTGGCCCTTGGCCCCGACGGCATCTTCTTGTCCAACGGCCCCGGCGACCCCGCCGCAGTCACCTACGCCATCGAGACCATCCGAGCTCTACTCGGCAAAAAGCCCATCTTCGGCATTTGCCTCGGTCACCAACTCTTGGCGTTGGCGCTGGGGGCCAAAACGTTCAAGCTCAAGTTTGGTCACCGCGGCGGCAACCAGCCCGTCAAAAATCTGCTCACGGGCAAAGTCGAGATCACGACGCAGAACCACGGTTTCTGCGTCGACCTGGCAACGCTCCCCAAAGACGCACGTTCGACGCACGTGCACCTGAACGACGGCACCAGCGAGGGCATCGCCGTCGACAGCCTGCGTGCATTTAGCGTGCAGTACCATCCCGAGGCCGCTGCCGGCCCGCACGACTCGCTGTACCTGTTCGCGCAGTTCGCCCGAATGATGAGCAATTAAGGGCATTTGCACCTGTCTGGCGCGTGCGCGGCCGAGGCGGTGTAGGGGCACGTAGTAGCGCGCCGCCGGCTAGGTGCTATCCTGAACAAATCGTGAGGGTTACGACGCTTGTGCGCTTGAGCCTGCTTGCACTGTTCTCCGTGGCCGTGGCCTGCGGTGCCCAGGAGACAACAGCCAAGAAGAAAGGCCCCTTGCCCACCGGCGAAGACCTCGGCGACGACTTCGGCGACACCTCAGATCCCACCCGGGATCCCGACTTCAGCACCACCAACGCGGGCACCTTCGGGGCCGGCGAACGTCAGTCCAAGGGTGCACCCGACGGGGGCCGTCTGGGCACCGACGCCGAGGCACCGGCTGCCGACGGAGGCTCCGTCTTGGTCGATGGCGGCAAGGAAGGCGGCACCACTGTCCCGCCCCCACGTGTGTATTGTACAGGTCCCCTCGTGGCGGGAGATCTCGCCGTGGTCGAGCTCATGGTCACGTCCCGCGCGGGCTCTGGCGACGTGGGCGAGTGGGTGGAAATCCAGAGCACGCGCAGCTGCTGGCTCAAGATCGATACCCTGCGGGTGGAGTCGCCCCGCGGCACCACCGGCGTCGATTTCGCCCTCATCACCCAAAGCTTCGAGCTGCCGCCGTACGGCATCTTCCTGGTCGCCGACACCATGGACCCGGTCAAGAACAACGGGCTTCCGGCGCCCCGGGCCAGCTTCGAGTCGTCCGACGTGCTCAAGAACGACGGGGACACCGTGCGCATTCTGTCGGGCACCACCCTCGTCGACGAGCTCAGCTACCCAAGCTTCAGCAACATCACGCCGGGACGCTCGCTGTCGTTCCCCTCGGACTGCGCCTTTGGCGTCCGCAAAGAGGGCACCCTCGACCGCTGGAGCCTGTCCTTCGACGACTGGAAGCCCGGTTTTGTGGGCACTCCTGGCCAAGACAACGACGACGTCACGTGCTACTAGGCCAGCCCCTATGGCCAAGCCGAGCAAGAAGAAGATCCACTTCGTAAGCCTGGGTTGCCCCAAAAACCGGGTCGACACCGAGGTGATGCTGGGCGTGGCCAGCAGCGGCGGCTACACCCTCACCGCCGAGGCCGACGACGCCGAGGTCATCGTCGTCAACACCTGCGGCTTCATCGGCGAGGCAAAGAAAGAGTCCATCGAGACCATCTTCGAGCTCGCGGAGATGAAGCGCTCTGGTCGCTGCAAGAAGCTCGTGGTGGCAGGCTGCCTCTCGCAGCGATACCCGACGGAGCTCGCCAAACAGATGGCCGAGGTCGACCACTTCTTGGGCTCGAGCGACATGCTCAAGCTTGGCGACATTCTCCGCGGCCGCGCCGAGCGAATGCTCGTCGGCAACCCCGCCGAGTGGGTTGTGCGTGCCAGCGATCCGCGGGTGCTGACGCAAAGCAACGTCAGCGCCTACGTCAAGATCGCCGAGGGCTGCAACCGAACGTGCTCGTTCTGCACCATCCCGCAGTTCCGCGGAAAGCAGCGGTCGCGCCCCGCCGACGACGTCGTGCGCGAGGTGGAGCAGCTCGCACAAAACGGCGTCCTCGAGATCAACCTGATCTCCCAAGACACGGTTTCCTATGGCCGCGACTTGCCCAAGACCGAACGCTCGGCGCTGGCCGAGCTCGTGGAGCGCGTAGCCGATGTCCCGGGCATTCGCTGGGTACGTGTGTTCTACCTGTACCCCGAGAACGTCGACGAGCACCTGTTGCACCTGTTGTCGGAGCACCCGCGCGTGGTGCCCTACGTAGATATGCCGCTGCAGCACGCCGCCGACGCCATGCTCAAGCGCATGAAGCGCGGCTACGGCCAAGATCGGCAAAAACGTGTGGTGGCCCGCATGCGCGAGGGCATCAAGAACCTCACGTTCCGCACGGCCTTCATCGTCGGACACCCCGGCGAGACGGATCAAGAGTTCGAAGAGCTCTGCGAGTTCGTGCGCTGGGCCCAGTTCGAGCACGTGGGAGTGTTTCGCTACTCGGACGAGGAGACGAGCGGCAGCGCCAAGCTCGAGGGCAAGGTCACGGCTCAAGTTGCGCAGCGTCGCTATCGAAAACTCATGAGCCTGCAGCGCGGCATCGCTCGCGCCAAGAACAAGCAGCTCATCGGCAAAACGCTCGAAGTGCTGGTCGAGGGCACCAGCGAAGAGCACGAGTTCGTGATGAAGGGACGCCATCGCGGTCAGGCACCGGACATCGACGGTCAGGTCTACCTGTCCGAGGGCGAGGCCGCCGCCGGGCAGATCCGGCAGGTGCGCATCGACCAAGCCAGCGACTACGATCTGGTGGGCGCCCTAATGGACGAGGCCCCCTCAGCCCCCAAGAAACGTCGCGTCGGTCTTCGGGTGTTGCCCGCCTAGGGCGGTCCCCAACTCCGGACCGAAAATCTCCGTGGAGTTGCGAGCAGCGCAAGGCGGAACGACGACGCCTCCTGTTGACAACCCCGAAATGAGCGAGCGCGATTCGACTACACACGCCGGGCGCCATTTGGGCTTGGGACCCAAATGCAGGAGGTGGGGCCCCAGCGGCAATGCCTCTGGGGCGGAGGACAGCGTCCTCCGATAACAAGGGAAGCTAAATCGCTGAGCTTGA
>JBIKNA010000021.1:0-34395 GCA_044358965.1 Polyangiaceae bacterium | reverse complement strand
CTCGTCGTGCACGATGGTGTTCTCGGCGAAAAGGAACGTGGGGAGCGCGTGCTCCGAGACGAAGTCGCGTAGGCGACCAGCGGCCTCGGCCACCACTCCGCGGTGCATCAACGTGCGGTCTCCTGCAACCTCCACCAGGTGACTGCCGTCTGCACAGGCCACAGTGCCCTTGATGCCGATGGCGTGGGCCGCCGCACGGGTCCCGGCGTAGAGCCGCCCCGTGGCGATGGTCACAACAATGCCGTGCTCGACGCAGCGCTTAAGCGCCTCGCGGTCGATGTCGTGCGGATCGCCCTCGCTATTGAGGAGCGTTCCGTCGAGATCGACCGCGATAAGGCGATAGCCTCCGGAAGGTTTTGCCTTTCGGGGGCGGGGCTGCGGAGAAAGACTCAAGCGGCCGTGGTCGGGTAGACCGAGACCTTCTTCTTGTCTTTGGAGTACCACTCGTACTTCACGACGCCGTCGACGAACGAGAAGAGCGTGTAGTCCTTGGCCAGCCCGACGTTCTTGCCGGCCTGGATGGTGGCGCCAACCTGACGAACCAGGATGCTGCCCGCGGTGACTTGCTCGCCGCCGTAGACCTTTACGCCACGACGCTGCGAGTTGGAGTCACGACCGTTACGTGTGCTGCCTGCACCTTTTTTGTGAGCCATGGTCGGTTCTCCTTAAGCCTTGATGCCCGTGATTTCGAGGGCGGTGAAGGGCTGGCGGTGGCCGTTCTTGCGGCGGTAGTTCTTTCGGCGGCGGAACTTGAAGACGATGACCTTCTTGTCGCGGTCTTGGGCCACGATTTTGGCCTCGACCTTGGCGCCGGACACGAGGGGCGCGCCGATCTTGGGGGCGTCGCCACCCAAGAAGAGCACCTCGGAGATCGTGACGGCATCGCCGACGTTGCCCGGGAGCTTTTCTACCCGGAGCTTGTCGCCTTGGGCGACTCGGTACTGCTTTCCACCTGTTCGAATGACCGCGTACATGATGCGTCCCTCTTGTGTTGCCGGACCGTCTTGCCGTGCGAAATGCGGGCGGAAAGCGGGATTGGGCGGGGTTTCCCAGGAGCAAGGCTCCAGGGGGTGGCGGAGTATAGTGACCGCGGCCCTGGTGTAAAGTGATTTGGCAGTGGGCCTGGCCCGGGCGGGGGACCGGGCCCCGGGATGGGGCTAGCGCGACTGGCACCGGGAGTGCATACTTTGCAGCCTAAGGCCGGTTTTGTGCGGGCCTTCGAGGTTCGTGGCTTCGGAGGATTTTATGCGATTTCAAGGCGTTGCAACGATTCTCCTCGTGGCGGGCCTGGGCACGGCGGTGATGCTGGCGTGCAGCGCCCCTGATCCTGGCGAGATCCAGTACGGCGAGCGCGTGTATGCCCCGAACGGCGCTCCGGGGGCGTCGAGTTCCGGCGGAGGTGGCTCTTCCAGCTCCAACGGCGGCGCCAGCAGCGGTTCGAGCTCCTCGGGCGCGGCGGCCGGAGATGCATTCACCGGGGCCGCTGCTTACAGCGCCACCACGCCAGCGCCCAACAACGCCCCCGCCAAGGGCAAGAACGCAGCGCACGCCGGCGCGGGACAAGATCCGGCCGGGCAATCCTGCTTGCCTTGCCATGCGGGCTTCAACTTCGGGGGCACCGTCTACGGTGAAGCCGCCGGGACAACGCGTGTTGCCGCCGCAGAGGTGCGCCTTGTGGATGCCACCGGCAAGCAGGTTTCGCTCGTCTCCACGGACGCCGACGGCAATGTTTGGGACACCGTCGCAACCAAGGTGGCTGATGGCTTCAAAGTGGGCGTGCGCAAAGACGGCAAGGTGAAGATCATGAACACTCCGCTCAAGGCGGGGGATGGCAGCTGTGCCCGCACCGACAACAACGCCGGCTGTCACTCTGCCGGCAAACAAGGCCCGATTTACCTCAACTAGGTTTCCTGCGTTCCCGTCCGGAACCCGAAAAGACCTGCCGCGGGGGGCTTGCGCGGTGAGCCTGCCTCGGGGCATACCCGGGATATGCAATTTGCCGGGACCTACACCGCCATCGTCACCCCCTTTCGCGACGAGGCCGAGCAGCGCATCGATCTCGAGGCCTTCGATGTTTTGGTCGAGCACCAGATCAAGGGCGGCATCACCGGCATCGTGCCCTGCGGCACGACTGGCGAGAGCCCAACGCTGAGCGACGACGAGCAGCTCGAACTGATCCGGCGCACCGTGGCCGTGGCCAAGGGGCGCTGCAAGGTGATCGCCGGCACCGGCGCAAACAGCACCAAGAAGACCATCGAGAGTTCGAAGCGCGCGCTGGAAGCTGGCGCCGACGCAGTGATGGTCGTGGTGCCGTACTACAACAAGCCGTCGCAAGATGGGCTCTTTGCGCACTACGTGCAGGTTGCAAAGAACGTCCCGTGCCCCATGGTCGTCTACAACATCCCCGGGCGCACGGGCATCGACCTCATGCCTGATACGTTGGCGCGCATTGCCGCCGAGTGCCCCAACGTGGTGGCCACCAAAGAGGCCACGGGGAATGTGCTTCGAGCGCAACAGATCGTGGCCACCATGGGCGATCGCATGACGGTCTTGTCTGGTGACGACGCGCTCACTCTTCCCATGATGGCGAGCGGCGCCAAGGGCGTCATCAGTGTGACGAGCAACGTGTACCCCAAGCAGGTTGGCGACGTCGTGAGCCTGATGCTCGCAGGAAAACTCGACGAGGCCCGCCGTGCGCACTTGGCGCTTTGCCCCGTGCACGATGCCATGTTCGTGGAGTCGAACCCCGCGCCGGCCAAGGCCGCCCTTGCTTGGAAGAAGCTGTGCGGCCTCGGCGTGCGCGGCCCACTGGCTCCGGCGTCCGAGGCTGCGCGGGCCAAGGTGCAGGCCGTGCTCGCGGCCTACGAGGCCCGGGCGTGACTGTGCCCACCCTTGGCATCGTGGGGGCCTCGGGCCGCATGGGCCGCGCGCTCGTGCGTCTGGCGGCCCAGAATGGCCTGCGCATCGTCGCTGCCGTGGGGCGTGACGAAGTGGGGCGCGACGCTGGTGAACTCGCCGGCATCGCCAAGCTCGGCGTTCCCATCGATGCCGAGGCAAGCGCCATCACGCGCGCGGCGCCGCAAGTCGTCATCGAATTTGCGAGCCCCGAGGCCACAAGTGACATCGCTGCATTGGCGCAGGCACAAGGCTTTGCGCTCGTCAGTGGCACCACGGGGCTTACGCCGCAGGCGTTGCAGGACCTGGATGCCGCGGCCAAAAAGGTCCCGGTCTTGTGGGAGCCCAACATGAGCATCGGAGTTCATGTGCTGACGCAGCTCGTGGCACAGGCCTCGCGGGCGCTCGCGGCGTTCGACATCGAGATTGTCGAGACGCATCACAACCAAAAGGCTGACGCCCCAAGCGGTACGGCGTTGCGGCTCGCCGAGGCTGCGGCCAGCGGCCGGGACGCGCATCAGTTCGTCTACGGTCGCGAAGGGCGCCCTGGCGCGCGAAAGAGCCAAGAAATCGGTGTCTTGGCCGTTCGTGGCGGCGACGTGATCGGCGACCACTCGGTGCACCTTTTTGGGGCGGGCGAGCGACTCGAGCTGTCCCACCGCGCATCGTCCCGCGATCTGTTTGCGCACGGCGCACTTCGGTCGGCGCGGTGGCTGGTAGGCCAACCGGCCGGTCGATACGGACTCCAGCACGTTATTGCCTAAGGCCTTTCGCGCCTGACGCTGGCGCGCTAGGCACATCCAGGCGCCTTGTCGGTGAGCGCTCGAACCGGCACAATGGCGACGAAACGCCCGAAACGCATGCTTCAGTCCCCCAAGTCACAACGAAGACCCAGTCCGCAGAGCAGCGTGCCGGGGTACACGCTCCGGGAGCCCGTTGCCGTGCTGTCCACCAGCGTTGCGTACTTGGCCACCAGTGGCGATGGCACGTTCATGGTGCGTGTGCTCGATGCCGCCTGCAGCGGTGTCGACGCGGCGCGGCAGGCTTTCGTCCACGAAACGCACCTGACCGAGCGCGTAGGGCACCCCAGCGTGCCCCAGGTGCTCCGCAGCGGCCTCTCGGACGATGGCCGCCCGGTCCTTGTGCAGCCGTTCCCCGAAGGCCCCACGCTGGTCGGGCTTACGGCCAAAGGTCCCCTCGGCGTCGAAGATGCTCTAGATTTTCTCGACCAAGGTCTCGACTCCCTTCGTGCCATGCACGAGGCCGGCGTGGTGCACGGAGCCATCACTCCGCACTCTTGGTTCTTCGCTTGGGATGGCGTCTTGCGCGTGGTCGACCTTGCAGTGGCCGCGAGCGACCGCGCCCCGGGGCTTTTGCCCCAGGCGTTTCCGTTTCCTTTGTTTCGGGCGCCAGAGCTCGATGCGGGAAATGTTTCGCCGACCCCTGCTAGCGACATCTATTCGCTTGCCGCATGCGTCGTGTACGCGCTCACCAAAGACGCGTGCCGACCCCTGGTGCGTACGGAACTGTCCCGCGAGCTCGAAGCCCTGGGCGTGCCCCGTGGCGTGGCGCACGTCATCGGCACTGCTCTGGTGCTCGACCCGACCTGCCGCTACCCGCATGCAGTCGACATGCACACGCAGCTTTCGCAGGCCATCCACGGCTCCAAGCGAAAGCCGTGCGTGCGTCAGCAAGAAGTGACGGGTGAACGCTTGCGCAAAGGCGTCGTGCCGCCGCGCAATAGCTCCGCGGCAAGCTGACGCGGCAGGCCCGGGCCACCGTAGACGAACCCCGTGTAGAGCTGCACCAAGTCGGCGCCCGCATCGAGATACGCGCGTACGTGCGATGCCTGCTCGATGCCGCCAACGCCAATGATGACGGCATCGGGACCCAAGAGCTCGCGACCTCGGCGCACAAAGCCTACGGCCCGCTCGCGCAATGGGGGGCCACTCAGACCGCCGGCGCCGATGCTCGTGACCTCTTCGGCGGGGGTGTTGAGGCCTGCGCGCTGCGTGGTGGTGTTCGTTGCCACAAGGCCTGAAAGACCCGACTCCTTGATGACACCGAGCACGTCGTCGAGTTCCGACGGCGAGAGGTCCGGCGCAATCTTGACCAGCACCGGGCGTCCCATGGCGCTGCCGCGTTGCGAAAGGCGCTCGAAGAGGCGTTTGGCCAGTTCGGTGCTTTGGAGCGCACGAAGGCCCTGGGTGTTGGGAGAAGAAACGTTGACGATCACGACGTCGGCGATCTCGGCCACGGCGTTGAACGAAGCTTCGTAGTCGGCGAGGACCCCTTCGAAGGGTTCGATGGGCACGGCGCGGGACTTACCGATGGAGACAGCCAACGGAACCCCGAGTGCCTTGCCGGCGAGGGTGTGCCGGAGACGCGCGGCCACGGCCTCGGCGCCGTCGTTGGGAAACCCGAGCCGATTGATGAGCGCGCGATCGAGGGGCAACCGGAACAGATTGGGGCTCGGGTTGGGCGCCTGCGCGAGCGCTGTGACCGTGCCGACCTCGACGAAGCCGAAACCGAGCGCGGCCAGCGCCCGGGGGCAGCGGCCGTTCTTGTCGAAGCCTCCAGCGATGCCCACCGGCGATGGAAACGTATGGCCCAGTGCCCGGACTTCGAGCCTTGGGTCGGGGGGCATCGTGGCCGCTTGCCGAAGCCAGGCGCTGCGCTCGAGCACCGCGAGTGCGGCCATGCCCCATGCGTGGGCGCGGTCCGGAGACATGGCAAACAGAGCCGGTCGAAGCAGGCCGTACACGATGGCCGGTTATATAGCCGTGTTGACCCGGTGCGTCATCCGGGCCTTCGTCTCATCGCGAGCCTAGGGCCGATTCCCACTGGCGAAGGGACCGGGCTTTGTTGCTAAGGTTCCGACACCGTCACAAAAGGAGCCCAGCCGTGATCATCGGAGTGCCGAAAGAGATCAAAGTTCGTGAGTACCGCGTTGGCATGACCCCTGCCGGCGTGCGGAGCCTTACCTCCCGTGGTCACAAAGTGCTCATCGAAAAGAGCGCGGGCGAGGGCAGTGGCATCAAGGATGCCGAGTACGTGGCCCAGGGCGGCACCATCGTGAACTCCGCCGCCGAGGCTTGGGGCGCGGACATGGTCGTCAAGGTCAAGGAGCCGCTCCCCGCCGAGTACGGCTTCTTCCGCGAAAATCTTGTGCTCTACACGTATCTGCACCTGGCGCCGGAGCCGGAACTCACCAAGAAGCTCGCCGAAAAGAAGGTGGCTGCCGTGGCCTACGAGACCATCGAACTCGACGATGGATCGTTGCCGCTGCTTCGCCCCATGAGCGAAGTTGCTGGCCGCATGGCCGTGCAAGTTGGTGCGTCGTGCCTGGAGAAGGAACACGGCGGCAAGGGCGTGCTGCTCGGCGGCGTGCCCGGCACGCGCCGCGGTCGCGTGGTCATTCTCGGCGGCGGCGTCGTGGGGCGCAACGCTGCCACCATCGCCATCGGCATGGGGGCCCAGGTCACCGTCCTCGACGTTCGCGCCGAGACCATGGCCTACCTCGAAGACATCTTTGGCGGCGCCGTCGAGACCCTGTACTCGAACCCCGTCAACATCGAGGCCATGGTCGCCCGCGCGGACCTCGTGGTCGGCGGTGTTCTCGTGACCGGCGCCCGGGCGCCCAAACTCGTCACCCGCGAGCTCATCAGCCGCATGGAGCCCGGCAGCGTGGTTGTTGACGTGGCCGTCGACCAAGGTGGCTGCATCGAGACCTGCCGCCCCACCACCCACGACAACCCCACCTACGAGGTGGACGGCGTTGTGCACTACTGCGTGGCCAACATGCCCGGCGCCGTGTCGCAGACCAGCACCTGGGCTCTCACCAACACCACGATTTCCTACGCCATCAAGATCGCCGAGCAGGGCATCGTCGCGGCGGCCAAGGCCGACCGCGCGCTGGCCAAGGGCATCAACGTGTACGGCGGGCATGTGGCCTGCGAGCCCGTGGCGCAAGCCCACAAGCTCGAGTACGTGCCGCTGAGCAAGCTCATCGGAGCATGAGCCCCGTCGCGCTGACCTCGGCGTCAGCGGAGACCATGTTGGCGCTCACCACCGGCGTCGAGTTCCTGTGCCTCGACGCCGGCAACGTGGTCATTTTTTTGGACCACGCGCGGCTTGCCCGTGTGGTCACCGGCTGTGGCTTTGCGGTCGACGCCGCGCAGCTCATCGCCAGCGAGGGCTTCGCCAAGCGCGCCGCAGAACACGGCAACGTCGCGGACGTGCCGTTTGCGTACGCGGCCCTTCCTGGTGCCCGCCCGTGGGCGCTCAACATGGCGACGCTGCTGCGCGACGCCGGCGTGCCCGGCCCGGAGTTGTCGTCGGTGCTCGACGCCGTGTGGCGCGAACATGCAGCGCTGAACCTCTGGAACCAGGTGCCCGAGGGCCTTGCCGAGGCGCTCTCCGCGTATCGGGCCCAAGGGGGCAAGACGGCGCTCATCAGCAACTCCGAAGGCATGCTCGAGCAGCTGTTTGCGCCCATGCCCGTGCGCGCCCAGTTGGACCTCTTGCTGGACAGCGGCGTGGTGGGCATCGAGAAGCCCGACGCGCGCATCTTCGAGATGGCCCTTGCGCACTTTGGCGTTCGGCCCGACCAGGCCCTGCACCTTGGCGATACCTTTCTGACGGACATCTTGGGGGCCCGCGCCGCCGGCCTGCGCTACGCCCTCATCGACCCCTTCGACCAATACCAAGGCAAACACGCCGATGTCCCGCGCGTGCCTTCTGCCGCCGCAGTGGCCCAAGCCCTCACCCGAACCTCGAGCAAGACCCCATGAGCAAGCAGCACCTCGTCGCGATCATCCCTGGTGACGGCATTGGCGTCGACGTCATGGCGCAGGCGCGCCGGGTACTCACCTACTACCGAGACACGCGCAAGGTGCCCCTCGACTTGTGGGACTTGGATCTCGGCGCCGATCGCTACCTCAAAGACGGCACCACGTTCCCCAAAGAGATTGCCGAACGCATCAAGAACGAAGCGAGCGCAGTGCTTCTGGGCGCGCTGGGCGATCCGCGGGTGCCTGGTCTCGAACATGCGCGCGACATCCTGTTTGGTCTGCGCTTTGGTCTCGACCTCTACGCCAACGTGCGACCCATGAAGTGTCTGCACGATCGCCTGGTGCCGCTCAAGGGGCGTACGGCCAAAGACGTGAACACCGTGGTGTTTCGTGAGAACACCGAGGGCATCTACGTGGGCATGGGTGGCCAGTTCAAGAAGGGCACCCCGGACGAGATCGCCATCAACGAAGACGTGAACACGCGCAAGGGCGTCGAGCGGCTCATTCGCGCGGGCTTCGAGTACGCCAAGAAACACGGCAAAAAGACCGTGCACATGGCCGACAAGTCCAACGCCATGAAACACGCGCACGAGCTCTGGTACCGCTGCTTCTTCGAGGTGGCCAAAGAGTACCCGGGCATCGAGGCCAAGCACGTGTACGTGGACGCGCTGTGTCTGTACATGGTGCAAGACCCGTCGCCTTTCGAAGTGGTTGTAACATGCAACCTGTTTGGCGATATCATCACGGACCTTGGGGCCGCGTTGCAGGGGGGCCTTGGCATGGCATCCAGCGCCAACTTGCACGCAAGCGACCCGACGCGCGTGGCCATGTTCGAGCCGGTGCACGGCTCTGCCCCGCCGCTCGCGGGCAAAGATCTGGCGAATCCCATCGCGAGCTTCCTGACCGTGGGCATGCTCATGACGCACCTGGGCTACCCCGAAGAAGAGGCCCGCATCGAAGCGCTCTGCGCGCGCGCCATTGCCGAGAACAAGTGCACCAAAGACGTGGGCGGAACACTGGGCACAAGCGCAGTGGGCGACTGGTTCTTGCAGGCGCTAAGCGCCTAGGCCGCTGGGGGGGATTTTTTGCTCCGCGTACCCAAGGGCCTGGCCCTTTGGCGTGTTTCATACAAATCGTCTCGTCGTAGGGAACTTTGGCGAATCACCGGTGTCTGCCGCTCGCACTGCAAGGTGGGCAGAGAACCGTTTGCGGGCCTATGGCCTTTCTGCTTTCCTTTCCTGTGAAGCGTTTGCCGGGGTCGCACGTCCTACTGGGACCTTTGCTTCCCGGTATCGCACCCCGTCGCTGGCGTCTTTTGGAGTTCGAAACAAGCGGATGCAGCTAAAGGCCTGGAATTTTGCGGTTCTCGCGGCGGTGGCGGCCCTGTGGATTGTCACGGGCACGCAGCGCGAGAAGCCCGTTGTTTCGGCGTCGCATGCCGCCAAGCTCCGGGGCCTCGAAGAGACCGCGCTCCAGACGCCGAGCAATCCCGACAAACTCCGTGAGCTCGCGCAGGCGTACATCGATGCCCGCAACCCGGGCATGGCGGTGCAGGCCATCGAAGCCGCGCACGAAGAGGTGCGCAAAGACCCCACTGTGGAGCATGTGTACGCACGTGCCCTCATCGAGCAGGGCCGCTCGCAAGACGCCCTCGCGGCGGAGCGCCGCGTGCTCGAACGTTGTGCCCAACTCGACCCCCCCGGTGCCGCCAACGCGACTCCGCGGTGTTCGAGCTGGCTCATTGCATCCGCCACGCGCCGTGCGGACATTCTTCGCGAGCTGGTTCAGCTCGGCGTAGAAGACGCACAGGCATACCCCGAGAAGAGTGCACTCGCATACCACAACGCCATTCGGCAGGTTGGTCTCGCATTGCACTGAGTCACCATGGCAGCCGCGGGCCATGTGGCCACGCTGCCCCGACCCCCAACGTCTCGTCGAGGTCCTTCGTGGGTGCTGCCGCCAGACTCTTTGCCGTGTTGTGTGTTGTGCCCCTGGCCCTCGGGGCCATGGGCTGTTCGCTGACGCGATCTGCACAAAAGAATCCCCAGCGTCCGGCCGCCGAGCGCGCTGCCGCCGACGAAGAGGAGCTCCGACGGTTCTTCAATCCGCCGTTCCAGCTCGCCGTCCCCGAAGACGCCATTGTCCGCATCGTGACGCCGGAGACCTCGTGCACCGGGACCATCTTGGATGATGATCTGGTGCTGACGGCCAATCACTGCATCGCTCGAAGATCGTCGGCCAAAGAGGGCTACCAGCAGATGCGCCCCGAGGACGTGCGCATCGAGCTTGGGGGCGACTACTTGGCGTGGGGCGAGGTCCGGACGAAAGCCATCGTGGCGCCGCCGTGCGGGTTCCAGGGCGGCGGCGGCGACATCGCCCTATTGGTGCTCTCGCGCAAGGTGGTCGGTCTCAGCTCCATGACGGTGCGCTTGGACACCGCGCCCAAAATGGGAGAGTTCGTGGATCCGATTGGCTTCGGTCGCTGCGCCACCAACGGCAATGGCATTCACCGCAGCCGCCGCGAAGGGGGGCATATCCGCGCCATGACCAGCGAGACCATGGTGCTCGACGCGTCGGTGTGTCCCGGCGACTCGGGTGGCCCCGTTGTCGTGCGCGGCACACACGAGGTTGTCGGCGTGGTGAGCCTGAGCGCAATGGACGGCGACGATCGCACGCGGGCGCCCTCGATCATGGCCCGCGTGGATACCTTTCGCCGTGTGTTCGCCCAAGGTCGGCTGATTGCCGACGGCATGTCACCGGCGGAGCTACCGCCGCTCGACTGCCAATAAATCGGCCAAAAGCGCCCGGGCAAAAAGCACGCTCGCCGCCTTCGGAAATACGCGTTGCCTGCCGTATACTCGTAGGTCTTCCCCAGCCGGAGCCCTAACCATGTGCGGAATCGTTGCGTATACCGGAGCCAAGGACTGTGCCCCCATCCTCGTCGAGGGGCTCCGTCGCCTCGAGTACCGGGGCTACGACTCTGCCGGTTTGGCGGTTCACACCGGCCGCGGTGTCGAGATCATTCGGGCGGTTGGTAAGCTCACCAACCTCGACAGCGCGCTGCGCAAGTCGCCGCTGTCGGGCACCACGGGCATCGGACACACGCGCTGGGCAACCCACGGCCGTCCGAGCGAGGCCAACGCGCATCCGCATGTGGCCGGGGCCATCGCCGTGGTGCACAACGGCATCATCGAAAATCACGTCGAGCTGCGCCACGAACTCGAGGCCAAGGGCGTTCGCTTCTCGAGCGACACCGATACAGAGATCTTCGCGCACCTGATTGACCGCGAAGTTCGTGGCGGCACATCGGACTTGTCCGAGGCTGTGCGCGCGGCCATCAAACACGTGCGCGGTGCGTACGCGCTGGCGGTGGTGTCCAGCGACAAGCCGGGCGAGTTCGTGGTTGCCAAACAAGACTCGCCGCTGGTGTTGGGGCTGGGCGACGGCGAGATGTTTGCCGCAAGCGACATCCCGGCGCTGCTCTCGCACACGCGGGACGTGGTGCTGCTCGCCGACGGCGAAATGGCGCACGTCACCAAAGCTGGCGCCAAGATCACCACCATGGCGGGCGTGCCCGTGACCCGCGAAAGCAAACGCATCGATTGGTCTCCGACGCAGGCCGAAAAGGGTGGCTACAAGCACTTCATGCTCAAGGAGATCCACGAGCAGCCCCGCGCCGTGGAAGACACGCTCCGGGGCCGCGTCGATCTCGAGCGCGGCGATGTGATCGGCGCCGAAATTGGCCTCACGGACGAACTGGCCAAGAGCATCGGGCGCGTTTGTTTCGTGGCGTGCGGCACCAGCTCTCACGCGGCCATGGCCGGGCGTTATTGGATCGAGCAGCTCGCCCGGTTGCCCGCCACGGTGGAGATCGGCAGCGAGGTTCGATACCGGGACCCGGTGTTCTTGCCCACGGACCTCGTTGTCGCCGTAAGCCAAAGCGGCGAGACCGCCGACACGCTGGCCGCCGTCAAGGCCGCCAAGGCCCAGGGCGCCAAGGTGCTCGCCGTGGCCAACGTGCTCGATAGCGCCATTCCGCGCGCCTCCGACGGCGCGCTCTACACGCATGCAGGGCCCGAGATCGGCGTCGCGTCCACCAAGTGTTTCACCACGCAGCTGGCGGCCATGCTGTTGCTCTCGGTGTTCTTGGGCCGTCGTCGCGGCACGCTGTCCGAGGCCGAGGGCAAGCGGGTGCTCAACGCGTTGTGGCACGCGCCGGCCCAGATGCGCGAAGTGCTTCAGTCGAGCGACGACATTCGGCTCATTGCGCGGCGGCATCTGCGCGCGCGGGACATGTTGTTCTTGGGCCGTGGCACCGGGTTTCCCATGGCGCTCGAAGGCGCGCTCAAGCTCAAGGAGATCAGTTACATCCACGCCGAGGGCTATGCCGCCGGCGAGATGAAACATGGCCCCATCGCGCTCATCGACGAAGAGATGCCCGTGGTGGTGTTGTGCCCCAAAGACGCGCACTACGAGAAGACCTTCTCCAACATGCAAGAAGCGCAAGCCCGCGAGGGGCAGCTCATCTGCGTGTCGACTCGCGGCGACATGGCCGTCCGCAACTTCTGTGCAGACAACGTGCGCAAGCCCGCGGCGGGCAGCATTCCCCCGCCGCCCAACAACCCGCGCCCCGCCGACGTGGTGGAGATCCCGCCCACGGAGAACGAGACCACGCCGTTGCTCACCGTGTTGCCGTTGCAGCTGCTCGCGTACCACATGGCCGATCTCAAGGGCACCGACGTGGACCAGCCGCGCAACCTGGCCAAGACCGTCACGGTGGAGTGACGGAGCTACCCTCGTGCGGGGCATTGCCTAGTGACGCGCCACGACGGCGCCCCGCCGTACGCACCAGCTGCTGGACGTCCGCTTCGACGCGCGCATAGGCCGTTTCCAGGGCGGCGTCGCTTCCGTCTGGGAAAAGAGCGTCCGGGGCAATGGGGTTGCCGATCTGCATGCTGATGCTGGCGGGCACCACCGGCAATAACGCCAGCGGCGAGGCGAACCAAGCAGCCGCAAGAGCGAATCGCCACGGACCGAGCGCCGTGCACAGACTGAGGCCAATGGCACCCAGCACCGCAAGGAGAGTCACCGGGTAGCGCTTGAGTCCCATGAACAGCCACGGCACGACGAGCAATCGCGGCAAGAGCCACACGGACCGCCACACGATGGGCACCGTGTAGTGCGCGCCGCGAATGCCCATGGGCACGATGGGAACGCCGGCTTCTCGCGCGATGCGAAGGAAGCCCTTCCGCCCCGCGAAGTCGACGCGGTTTGCTTGCCACACGGGCCTTGTGGCCTCGTGGTCTCCACCCGGGAACACCAAGAGCGGCACGCCTTGCGCCAAGGTTGCAAGGGCGCTCTCATAGGTCGACGGCACGCAGCCCAGACCGCGCATCATCGTGGCAAGCAGCGGCAGGCGGAATGCGAAGGGGTGGGCGAAGCCCGCGAGTGGACGATGGACGCCGACTTCGCGCGTGTACCACGCGATGAACGATGTGATTTCGGCGATGGCCGCGGCGCCGGAGTGGTTGGCCACCAGCAAGAACGCGCCCTTCGCCGGCAAGTGTTCGTGGCCCCGGACGACGGGCCGGTACATCAGCCGCGCGAAGGGCGAGACCAGCCACCGAACGAACCACGCAACTCTTGGCGACAGGCGCCCCGGAACGACAGCGCCCGGGCGCAGGGAGAAGCGCGGCTTGCCTTGCTTTGCTCCCATTCCTTCGAGCATAGCAGCCCGCGCAACCAGCAACGCAGGCCGATGGCTCGACGCGGGCGGATCAGGCTACAGAACGCCGCGTTTTTCTTGGTCGCGCTCGATGGATCGGAACAGCGCCGAGAAGTTTCCTTCGCCGAAGGATAGGTGATTTTCGCGCTGGATGAACTCGAAGAACACGGGGCCGAGCAGGTTCTGCGTGAAGATCTGAAGAAGATAGCCCTCGGCATCGCCGTCGAGCAGCACCTGGTGCTGCATGATGGTGCGCTTGTCTTGGCGCACGTTCGGCACCCGGGCGAACGCCTCGACGTAATAGTCATCGTCCATGTCGAGGGTGGGCAGTGCCCCGCCCATGCGATCGAGAGCGCTTAGGATGTCTGTGGTGCGCAACGCGATGTGCTGCACGCCAGCGCCGCGGTACTCGCGCAAGTACTCGGCGATTTGCCCTGTGCTGCCCTTGTCTTCGTTGATGGGGATGGAGAAGGTGCCGCACGGCGAGCGCAACGCGTACGAGTAGAGGCCCGTTTTGGCGCCCTTGATGTCGAAGCTGCGCACTTCGGTGAAGCCGAAAACATCTTTGTAGAAAGCACTCCAGCGGGCGAGGGCGCCCTGCTCCACGTTGTTGGTCAGGTGGTCGACGGCGTCGAAGCCTTTGTCGACCGCGGTGAGCGGGCTCCGGTGCGCCTCCAATGCTGGGGCCAGGCCGTCTTTGCCCACGAAGTACACCAGGCTGTCGCCCACACCATAAACCGCTGGCGCGTCGAGGGTTCGTTCGATGTCCGCCGGACGAGCGCCGCGCTGCACCGCGCTCTCGAAGGCCTTGGCCGGATTGTCGAAGGACAGACCCAGGGCGCTGACCGAAGGGCCGTGTGCTGCTGCAAAGTCCGCGGCGTGGCCGCGTGTGGCCCCGTTGGCGACGAAGGCGATGCTGCCGCTCTGGTACACGGCGGGGCCGCCACCCTTGAGGCGCTTGTGTCGCGAGAGGCCGAGGGCGCTGAAGATGCTGCCCAGGTGGTCTTGGTCTCGGTTGGCGAACTCTACGAACGCAAGGCCGCGCATGGCGAGGGGGTTCTGCATTCGTTTGTCGTAGGCACGGTCGGCGTCTCGCGAAAGCAGAACGATTCGATGGTCATCCATCTAAAAATTAGATTAAGTGGGTGACCGGGCAAAACCATGAAAATTACCCTCGATTCCCTAGAGGCGTTGGACGCGGTGGTGCGGCACGGCAGCTTTCGCGCAGCGGCGCAGCATCTGCACAAGGCGCAGTCGGCGGTGAGCTACGGCGTACGGCAACTGGAAGAGGGGCTTGGCGTCGCGGTGTTCGATCGCAGTGGGCACCGGGCCAAGCTCACGCTAGCCGGGCACATGGTGCTCGAAGAGGGCCGTGTGCTGTTGGCGCGCGCCCAGCGCATGGAGACCTTGGCCGAGCGCTTCCACGAAGACTGGGAACCGCGCATCGAAATCGTGGTCGATGGCATCTACCCCATGGAGCGATGCATGCGGGCCCTGCGTCGCATGGCCGACGACGGCGTGCCCACGCTGATCCAGGTGAAAGTGGAGTTCTTGGGTGGCGTGCAAGATCGCTTCGAGAAAGACCAAGCCGATCTCATGGTGGTCAAAGACTACGTGCGCTCGGCGGCGCTGGTGGAGCACGCGTTGCCCGCCATGAAGGTGGTGCTCGTGGCCGCGCAGGGGCATCCGTTGGTGAGCGGGGCCGCGTCCGTCTCCCTCGACGACCTGCAGCGCCACGTGGAGCTCACGGTGCACGACTCGAGCGAGAGCCGTCGCATTTCGGACTCGTGGCTTTTTGGCGGCCCGCGGGTGTTCTTCTTGAGCGACTTCTTCACCAAGAAGCAGGCGCTGATGATGGGCCTCGGCTTTGGCTGGATGCCGCGGTATCTGGTGGCCGAGGAGCTGGCCCAAGGCGCGCTGCGCGAGGTGCCGTATGCCGGCCGCGCGGAGTACACGTTTGCGCCCATGCTGGTGCACCCCAAGACAAGGCCTCTCGGCCGCGCCGGGGCCAGGCTCCGCACGTTGCTCGCCGAGGACGATTCCTCCAGTGTGGAGCGGGCCGTGCGGGGCGACCGGCGCAGACCGCGCAGCAACCGTGGCGCCCGCTAAACCCGAGGCGGGGCGTTGCGAGAGCGCCCCCTAGAGGATGCGCCGCATCTTTTCGAGCGAAGTGGTGAGCTTCTGCAGCGATGTGTCTTGGCTGCGGGCGCCGTCTTCGATGCGCGCCGCCGCCGCGGTGAGCATGCGGGCGCTCTCGGTTTGCGCGCGTTGGCTGGCGTTGAGCTGACTGACCATTTGCGAGATGCTCTCGATGGCCTGGGTGATCTGCCGGCCGCCGCGGGACTGCTCTTGGGAGCTGCGCTCGACGTGCTGCGTGATCAGGCGCATCTTCTCGGCGCTGGACATGATGAGCTCGGTGCCCCGGGCCTGTTGCGCCGTGGCCGCGGCGATCTGTTGCACCGTCTCGGCGATACGCCCGATGGAGTCGGTGACCTGTTTGCTGCCCTTGGCCTGCTCGACGGTGGCCCGGGCAATGGCGCGCACCATGTTGGTGGACTTCTGGCTGCTCTCGAGGATCTTCTTGAGCGCGCGCTCGGCCTCGTTGGAGACCTCGACGCCGCGATCGACGTTGTGTGCGCCGCGCTCGACGGCGCCGATGGCGTTCTTGGACTCGCCCTGCACGGTCTTGATCAAGTCCGTGATCTCGCGGGTGCTGGCGCCGGCGCGCTCCGCCAGATCTTTGATCTCGTCGGCGACCACGGCGAAGCCCTTGCCCTGCTCGCCGGCTTGGGCGGCGATGATTGCGGCGTTGAGCGCGAGCAGGTTGGTCTGCTCGGCCACGTCGTCGATGACGTTGACGATCTGGCCGATGGCCTCGATGCGCGAGCCCAAGTTGGAGATGACGGAGACCGCCTCTTGGGAGCTCTCTTTGATGCGGTAGATCTCGCTGATGGTCTTGAGGATGGCCTCGGCGCCCTTTTCGGCGTCGAGGGCCACTTCTTCGGACAGGCGCGCCGTCTCGTTGGCGTTGGACTGCACCTGATCGATGGACACGTCCATCTCGTTCATGGACGAGCTGGTCTCTTCGGCGGTGAGCGACAGGGCGTCGACGTTCTTGGCGACCTCTTTGATGGAGTGGGCCATCTCTTCGATGGACGACACCGTTTCGCGCACGCTGCCGGCGAGGCTGCCGATGTTTTCGGCCACCTCGGTGGTCGTCGCCGTCATCTCCAGGATCGAGGAGCTGGACTCCTCGGCGCTCTCGGTGAGCGCCTCGACGTTTTTGCCCACGTGGCTGACCGCCGCGGTCATCTCGCGGATGAGCCTGCTGGCTTCGTCTGCGGTCGCGATCTGCTGGCGCATGCCGTCGGCGATCTTGGTGGCCAGCTCGGTCATGGACTCGAGCATGTTCTCGACCTCGCGCTCGCGCTTGGCCAGGTCCACGCTTTGCTTGGATTGCCGTTCGGCGAGCTGCGACAGCTCGTCGAAGATGTGTGCGTACTCTGGCGCGGCACCGGCCGGTGCTTGCGCGCGCTCTCCCTCTTTGGCGCGCCGGATGGCGTCGACCACGGGCTGGGCCTGGAAGGCGCCGCCGCCAGACAACAGGACCGCCATGCCGCCGATGGCAGCCACGATGGCGACGTAGACCCCGCCGGAGTCTTTGACGAGCGTGTACCCGACGAAGCCCACCACGACCACGAAGAAGGCCGCGAACAATTGCTTGGGAGTGAAGCTCATTTTGCGGGCCTGAGCCTATCGCAACAGTGCGTGGACTGCGGGACTTTCTGGGGCCGTTTCCCGGGCATTCACCGGCCTGCGCCCATCTTCGGGCGTGCGGCCCGGGGGGCTGTTCGAAGCTTGGTCTCGCTGGCCGGTGCGGCCGGCGGCATCATGTGGTGCCCTTGGCGTGCGAGCCGCGCGAAGGTGGTCTCTTTGGCCACGGCGCCTTGGTCCATACCAATGAAGCGACGCCCCAGACGCGCCGCCACGGCCAGCGTCGTGCCGCTTCCGGCGTACGGGTCGAGCACCAGCTCTCCTGGATCGCTGAGCGCAGAGATCACGCGGTGGAGCAACGCCTCGGGCTTCTGCGTCGGGTAGCCTGTTCGCTCTTTTGCAACGGGGGCAATGACACCGATGTCCCAGACGTCGCCCATGGGGACGCCCGCACTCTCCTCGCTGGTGCTGGTGGAGCGGGTACGCCGGCCCGTGGTGTCGACCTGCGCGCGTTGCTTTTTGGTGCCCCAGGTGGCCAGGGTCGATGCCGCCAGAGGCTCATAGGGCTGGTTGAACCGCGGGGCCACGTCGGCGTTCTTGCGGTAGCGCAAGAGCACATCGTGCACGCGCTGGAAGTTGGGCGTCTTGGCGGGCCAACGGCGATAGCGCCAGATGATCTCGCTTGCAAAGCACTCCGGGCCGAAGATCTCGTCCAGGAGCACCTTGAGGTAGTGGCTCGTCTTCGGATCGACGTGAAGCACCAGCGAGCCGTGATCCGCCAAGAGCGCGCGACATGCCACGAGGCGCTTTTCCATGTGGTCCAGGAAGTGCGCCCGGTCGTTCCAGCGGTCGTCGAACGCCGCGCGGTTCTTGCGGGTGATGGCCCCATCGTCGTCGCGCGCTCGGTCGATGGCCTCGTGCTCGCGGTTCGTCAGAAACGGCGGGTCCATGTACACCAGCGAGACTTGGCCCCGGTGTGTCGCCGCAAGCTGCGTGAGGCCCGCGTGGTTGTCGCCAAACAGGTACCGGTGCTGGCCACATTCGCTCTCGAATGCTTGGACCGGTGACTCCGGTTCCGGTGCCTGCCGCCCATTGGCATCCCCGCGTCCAGCCCAAGTAAGCGAAATAACTCGATTCACGCCCCAAGCCTACGGCGGTGCACCTACACTGGCCTACATTTCGGCATAAATTGGGTTCACCTGTCGCTTTGCGCCGGGCTTGGGTAGAACCTTGGGCCGACCAATGACCGAGCCGCAACGTAAGCCTCGCGTGTTCTCTGGGATGCAGCCGTCTGGCGAGTACCACATTGGCAACTGGCTTGGCGCTGTGCGCACCTGGGCCCAAGAGGTGGAAGCCGCCACCGCCGACAACCTGTATTGCATCGTCGACGCCCACGCGATCACCGTGCCCTACGAGCCCAAAGAGCTCAAGGCGCGCACCGCCCGCATGGCCATGGACATCATTGCGTCCGGTGTGGATCCGGAGCGCTGCACGCTCTTTGTGCAGAGCGACGTGCGCGAGCACATGGAGCTTGCTTGGTACCTGGCCTCGGTGACCCCCATGGGTGATTTGGGGCGCATGACGCAGTTCAAAGACAAGAGCGACGGCAAAGACTTCGTGTCGACGGCGCTCTTTACGTACCCCGTGCTGATGAGCGCCGACATCTTGCTGTACAAGGCGAGCATCGTGCCCGTGGGCGACGACCAGCTGCAGCACCTCGAGCTGGCGCGGGAGACGGTGCGTCGCTTCAATCACCGCTACGGCGATGTGTTCCCCGAGCCCAAGCCCAGGCTCTCGCAGGCCACGCGCATCATGGGACTCGATGGCGACGCCAAGATGAGCAAGTCCAAGGGCAACTCGCTGGGCGTGTTCGAAGATCCGAAGGTGTTCTGGAAGAAGCTCAGCCGCGCGTACACCGATCCGACGCGCTTGAAGCCCACAGACCCGGGGCACCCCGATACGTGCAACATCTACACGATCCACAAGGCCGTCAGCCCCGCCGAGACCGTGGCCGAAGTGCGCGACAACTGCACCGGCGGCAAATGGGGCTGCTTTCACTGCAAAGAGGCCGTCCACAAGAACCTCGAGGCGGAGCTTGTGCCCCTGCGGCAAAAGCGCGCAGAACTCACGGTGCCCATGGTGCAAGAGATCTTGCACGAGGGCGCCAACAAGGCCCGCAGCATCGCGCAGGAAACCATGCGCGAAGTCCGTGACGTGATGGGCTTGGGCGGCGAGGGCCTCGGGTGACCGGTCTCTCCAAGGTGCCTGGGCCCGATCATTTCGCCGCGCCATTGGCTGCGGGGTCAAGGGCACCCCGTGACGTGTCCGAGAGACTGGCGAAGGCTTACGGCGTGTCCACGGGCACGCGCCCGGGCCCGCGCACGTTCGAGAGATGGGCGCTCGGGATCGTCTTTTTGTGCGCGGCGACATCGTTGCTGGGCTGCGGCAAGGGGCGCGTCGATGGAACTCCCGAGGCGGCGGTGCGCAGCATGCTGGAGCGGCTCGAAAACTCGAGTACGGATCCGCGGCAGACCAAAGAGGCCTACGCACTCATGGGACCCAATGCGCGGGCGCAGCTCCAAGAGCGCGCGGCGCGGGCCACGCGGCTGCAAGGGCGACGGGTCGAACCGCACGAGATGCTCGCACCAGGGCGTTTTGGACTTCGGTTCCGACCCAAGCGCATGAAGACGCAGATTCTCGGAGAGACGGCCACGGTCACCGTCGAGGGCACCGAGAGCGCGCAATCGGCCTCTATTTCGTGCGTTCGCGAGGCCGAGGGGTGGCGGGTCGAGGCCGAATTCCCCGAGCTGCCCAAGGTAACGGCCCCGGCCCCTTGAGCCCTGGCCTCAGGCGACTTAGCTTATTGCGCGGCCGCTCGCGCCAACCCCGCGGTCCCGATAACCATGTCCTCCGGAAAGAAAGATCTGTACGGCGTCCTGGGCGTCCCCAAAGGCGCCGACGCGGATGCCATCAAAAAGGCGTACCGCAAGCTCGCGCGCGATCTGCACCCGGACAAGAACCCGGGCAACCCTCAGGCCGAGGCACGCTTCAAAGACGTCAATCATGCCTTCGATGTGCTGGGTAACCAGCAAAAGAGGGCGCTCTACGACGAGTTCGGCGAGGACGGTCTGCGTGAGGGCTTCGATGCCGACAAACAGCGCGCGTATCGCAGCTGGCAGCAACAGGGGGGCGGACGCGGCGGCTATGGTGGCGGCGCGTCCGTCGAGGACATCTTCGGTGGTGCCGGAGGCGCTGCGGGCTTCGACTTTGGCGAGCTGTTTGGGCGCCCGCGGCGTCGCGGGCCCATGCCCGGCCGCGACTACGAGAGCGAAGTCCACATCGATTTCCTGGCGAGTGTGCGGGGCACCACGGTGGACTTGCGCCTGCCTGGCAATCCGGTGCCCGTCACCGTGCGCATTCCTGCGGGGGCCTCCGAGGGCACCCGCGTGCGCGTGCAAGGCCAAGGGGGGCCCTCTCCAAACGGCGGGCCCAACGGCGATCTCATGCTCCTCATTCATGTGGAGCCCCACAAGTATTTCCGGCGCGAGGCCGACGATCTGCATCTGGACCTGCCCATCACCCTGAGCGAGGCGTACCTGGGCGCCAAGGTTCGCGTGCCCACCATCGAGGGTGCGGTGCAGCTCAAGGTGCCGGAGCATACGCAGACGGGGTCTGTGGTGCGCTTGCGCGGCAAGGGGATCCAGCGCAAGGGCAAAGAGCCCGGCGATCTTTACGTCTACTTCATCGTTCGTGCGCCCACGGGCACCAGCGACGAGGTCGTGCGCCTCGTCAAAGAGCTGTCCGAGCACGAAACAGAAGACGTGCGCGCCGGCATCGTTTTGTAGATCGAGCGCAGCACAGAGCAGGGTACCTTTGGCACTCATGCGCACGTCGGTCGCCCTTTGCGTTGCCATTGCTGTGTCCGCGCTTGGTGCGCTGGCCTGTGGTGGCCCTGCGGCTGCACCGACGGGCCCGGTGGGCGCGGTGGGCCCCACCGGTGGCCCCGCGCAGAGCCAACCACCACCGCCCAAGCCCAACGAAGCGGCGTCCCTCGAGTGCGGCGACTTCCACTCTTGCGCCGTCATGGGCGACGGTACGGTGCGCTGCTGGGGTCGCAACAAAGACGGCCAGCTGGGCAATGGTCCCGGCGCCGACTTGGTGCGCCCGACACCCATCGCCAACATTGGCGCCGTCGAGCTCGTGGCGCTGGCCGGTTCCCACTCGTGTGCGTTGCTCAAAGACCGCTCGGTACGTTGCTGGGGGTCCGGCCGTATTCTTGCCGACGGCCAAGTGCAAAGTGGCATCAAGCCCACCGTTGTGCCCAACTTGGTGGGCGTGCGGCTTCTCTTCGGTAGCGGGCTCATGACCTGCGCCAGCGGCGAGAGCGGCGCGCCGCGTTGCTGGGGGCTATCGCCCGGCGAGAAGGGGCTCAGCCCCAACATGGGGCAGGTCAAGGTCATCGACATCGCGGTTGCTTCCACGCACGGTTGCGCGTTGCTCGAGGGAGGCGTTCCCAAGTGTTGGGGCAGCGGAGATTGGGGGAGCGTGCTCGCCGAACCCAAGATCACTGGCGCCGTGCAGCTCGTCACTGGCGATCAATTTGCGTGCATCATGACCCGCGACGACAAGGTGCTTTGTTGGGGGCGCAACGAAGACGGTCAGCTGGGCGTGGACCCAGACTACGAGACCCACGCGGCGCCGGTGCAAGTGCCCGTGACTGGGGTCAAAGACTTGGCCTCTGGCGAAGCTTCGGCGTGCGCCCTGCTCAAGGACGACACCATCAAGTGTTGGGGACGCAACACCGACGGTCAGCTCGGCGTAGGCAAGACCTCGGACTTCGAGCGGCCGGCCAAGGTGCAAGGGCTCAGCAACGTCAGCGACATGTGCTTTTCGTCCAGTCACGCTTGCGCCCGCACCAACGATCACAAGGTCTTCTGCTGGGGCAGCAACACCGCGGGGCAGCTGGGCGATGGCACCAAAGAACGCCGTCTTTCGCCCATCCGCGTCACGCTCTAGAAGCGCTCGGCCATGTTCTTGCAGAAGCTTGCGGCCAAGCCCGCTCACGTTGCCCACATGACGGTTCGTCGCGTCTTGCCCCAGCGGGTGCGCCGCATGCTGGGGCCCTTCTGTTTTCTCGATCACTTTGGGCCAAACCGCAGCCTCTCTAGCGCGACGGCCGGCGTCGCATCGCACCCGCACATTGGGCTCGCCACGGTCACGTATTTGTTCGAGGGCGCCATGCTGCACAAAGACAGCTTGGGCACCGTGCAGCGCATCGAGCCTGGCGCCATCAACTGGATGACCGCAGGCTCGGGCATCGTGCATGCCGAGCGCTTGCCAAGCGACACCTGGGGTCAAGAAGTACAGAGCCATGGCCTTCAGCTTTGGGTCGCCCTTGCTGCCGAGCACGAAGAGTGCGCGCCTTCGTTTCAGCACGCGCCCCGCGAGTCTCTGCCGATCGTCGACGCGCAGGGGCTTCGCGCGCGGGTGCTCGTTGGCAGCTTTGCCGGACAGACCTCACCGGTGGTCGTGAGCTCCGAGACGCTCTACGTCGTCGCGGAGCTCGACGACAACGCCATACTCGAGATCCCCGCGGCCGGAACGGGCCGTGAGCGTGGGGTGTACGTGGTGTCCGGCGGGGTACAACTCGGCGACGATGTGCTGGTCGCGCAGGAGCTTGGCGTGTTGGGGCCCGAGCCTTGCGCCCTTCGGGCCCGAGAGCCCAGCGTCGTCGCGTTGCTGGGCGGCGCGGCCTTTGCCGAGCCTCGGTTCATGTCGTGGAACTTTGTGTCGAGTCGCAAAGAGCGCCTTGCGCGGGCCGAAGAGGCCTGGCGCAAGGGGGATTTTCCGGGCATCGAGGGCGAGCACGAGCGCATCGCCATGCCTGGGCGCGACTGAGACACGGGGCCGCGCGCGATACTACAGCTTGGTGGCCAAGAACGAGATGGCTGCCACGCGGCCCGCCGCAAGCGGCACCTTGCCCGTGTCGTTGAGCGGACGAATCTTGGCGTTGATGCCGCAGCCGGCCTTGGTGCCGCTGATCTCGACGGGCGCGCCGGGAGTGATGCCCTCGATGGCCACGAAGGTGAGTCCCGTGCTGCCGCCGACCACGGTGGCCGTGGCGCCGGTGCTGACGGATAGCGTGTTGCTGGCGAGCAGCACGTAGCGCACCACGGCTTCGGGGTGTCCGGGTACCGTCACAACGATGCCGTCGGCTGCATTGCAGGGCGCGGCCAGGCTTGGCGTTGCCGTGATCCGCATGAACACGTGTGCTTTGCTGGCATCGAAGCCCGGGAACAAGTTGGTGACGGTGACGCTCCCGAAGGTGCCCGCCTTGGGGGCGAGATAGGCCTCTTGGTCGTCGCCGATTCCCGCGGAGCTGAAGTTGAAGACTTGCGTGGTGCCCGGGTACCAGCTGGCCGTATCCGTTGGGTCGATCTTCACGAAGAAGTCGGCATTGGAAGGCGCAGGCACGCTGCCCCGGGCGTTGGCCGCGTAGGGCACAGAGGCTTGTGCGCCGCAGCCCGCAGCTTCGAGCGCCATGGTGCCCGCGCCGGTGCTTCCGCCCGTGGCCAGGCTGAGGGCGTTGGGCCGCGCAGTGCTGTTGATGGTACACGTGGCACTTCCGTCCGCGGCAGCGTCAGCGCCGCCATCGGTGCCAGTATCTGGCGTCGTGGTGCTGTCTGGCGTCGTGGCGTCCGTGAGCGCTCCGGTGTCAACCGCGGCATCGATGGTGCCCGTCGCGTCGACGACGCCCGCGTCGACGGGGGGTGGCTGGATCTCGGTGGTGTCGCAGGCGGCGACGACGACAGCGCCGATGATGCCGGCGCCGAGCAACAGACTGATGGAACGAGTTTGCATCTGTGATTCCCCCCTTGATGAACTCGACCGATATACCTGCAGGTTACCTGCGCTTGAAGCCCTTTTTGGGCTTGTTGCCCGAGGCCTTGGCCCCCTTGACCGGTGCGTTGAAGCTCGGCTTGGCTTTGCCGCCCTTGGCTTTGCCGCCGCCCTTGCCCTTGTGCTGCCCCGGCGCCGGACCGCGGCCGCGGCTCGTGGGCAACCGCGGTGCCGGGAACTTGCGGCGCGGAGTGTCGCCATCGCCCCGGGCTTCGCGCACGACGCCCGGACGCTTGCCATACACCTGCCGCCGGGAGAGCGAGACGTCGATGATCTCGACGGTGAGTCGATCGCCGAGCTGAATGACCTCGCCGTTGGATGGACCGAAGACGCCGAGGCCGTCCTCGTCGATCTCGAAGCCTTGGCCCAAGTCTTCCATGCGGACCATCACGTCGACGAATGGCTCGTCGAGCGTCAGGTACAGCCCGCTGCCAACCACGCCGGTGACCATGCCCTCGAAGGTCTCGCCCACGCGGTCTTTCATGCTGTAGGCGCGGTACAGTTCCAACACGTCGCGCTCGAGCTCCATGGCCCTACGCTCGTTCTTGGACGACTGTCCGGCCGCTTGATTGATTTGCTCGAGTTCGCTGTCGCTGGTCTTGCGACGCCGGTTGTCGAGGTAGCCGTGCACGATGCGGTGCACCACCAAGTCGGGGTACCTGCGGATGGGCGAGGTGAAATGCAGATAGGCCTTGGATGCGAGGCCGAAGTGACCAATGTTGGTGGTGTCGTAGGTGGCCTGCTTCATGCTGCGCAAAAGCAACATGTTGAGCACCGGGCCCATGGGGTGGTCTGCAACCTGGGCGATGAACGCGCCGAGCTTCTTGGGGTCTTGGGCGTCTTCGGCGCCGAACTCCACATCGAGCGCCTCGCACAGGCGCAGCAGGCGCTCGAGCTTTTGTGCGTCGGGCGGGCCGTGCACGCGGAAAATCGCAGGCAAGCTCTTGGCGATGAGCCACTCGGCCACGAGCTCGTTGGCCAGGATCATGAGCTCCTCGATGAGCTCGTAGGCGCGCTTGACGCCCGGATCTTGCCCGCGTCGCTCGATGCGCTCGGGTTCGCCCTCGGCGTTGAGGATGACCTTGGGCTCGGGCAACGCAAAATCGAGGCAGCCGCGCTTGACCCGTCGGGCGCGAAGCATGCGTGACAAGTCGTAGGCGACGCGCAGATCGCCGGCCATGGCCTCGGCCTCGGGGGAGCTCTCGCCCTCGGTGGTGAGCTTGAGCGCTCGGGCCACGGTGCCGTAGGTGAGCTTGGCCCGGCTGTTCATGAAGCCGCGCACCACGTCGTAGTGGACGACCTTGCCGGTGTCGTCGAAGTCGGCGATGACGCACAGGCACAAGCGCACCACGTTGGGCAGCAGCGAACACAGGTTCGACGAGAGCGCCCGGGGCAACATGGGAATGGCGCGGTCGGGCAAGTACACGCTGCAGCCGCGGTCGAGGGCCTCGGCGTCGAGGGCAGTGCTCGGGCGCACGTAGCTGCTGACGTCGGCGATGGCGACCCACGCGCGGAAGCCACCCTCGGGGCGCTTTTCGACCCACACGGCGTCGTCGTGATCGCGCGCGTCTTCGGGATCGATGGTGGGCAACGGGATATCGGTCAAGTCGACGCGGCCTTCGAGCATGCTCTCGGGCACACTGATGCCGTAGCCCTCGGCCTCGGCGATGGCCTCGTCGCCGTGGAACTCTTGGATGCCCGACACCAACACGAGTTTGCGGGCCTCGACGTTTAGGGTACCGGGCTTACCCAGTACGGCTTCGATCACGCCCTCGGGGTTCTCGCCGGGGAAATCGGGGAAACGAGTGATGCGTACCACCGCAGCGTCGCCGTCCTCGCCGCTGTTGCCGAGGCCCGCGACTTGGTCGAGTGCCGAGGTGAGGGTGATGGGGCCGCGTACCCGTGCGTCGTCGGGCTCGAGCCACGCGCTGTTTCCGCGCCGGCGTAGGATGCCCCCCACGCGAATGCGCGCGCGCTCGAGCACGCGCTCGATGTGGCCCTCGAAGCCGCGGTTGGACTTGGCGACGATGCGGACGCTGACCTTGTCGCCGTGCATGGCGCCCTCGAGGGAGTCCTCGGGGATGAAGATGTCTTGGCTCTTGTCTTTGCGCGGCCCCTCGGGGGCTACGAAGCCGAAGCCCCGCTGGTTGACCGAGAGCGTGCCCGTGATGAGGGTGCCCTGACCGCCTGTGGGGGCCAGCACCTCGGCGCGCTTGTTGACCGTGAACTTCTGCCCCGGGCGCTCGCTGAGCACGCCGTCGTAGACAAGATCATGGAGCAGCTCGAGCAGCGCCAAGTACGCCGACTCGGGCAGCTCGAGGTGCGAGAAGATCTCCCGCGCATGCATGGCACGGTCGGCGGCGCGCAGCACCTTGAGCAGGTCTTCGGACGATGCAACCTTGGGACGTTTTCGCACGGCTCTATGGTTACCTGAATTTGTGACCAGTGGCCCGGGAATGGAGCTTGGGGCGTATTTGTCGCACAATCGGCAAACTCTCATGACCGCTCCCAAGTCCGCGCGCGTGCTCCACTGGGCCCAGCTGCTTCTCGTATGCGTGGCCTTGGGCGCCAGCGTGTCGCTCTTGATCGACTACCTGCGCCCACGGCCGGTCTTCTGCGGAGAGGACTCGGGCTGTGAGGCCGTCAAGCACACGCCGCTCGCGTACCTGTTTGGCGTCGTGCCGACGCCTGCGCTGGGGGTGCTGGCCTTTGTCACCTGTGCGGTGCTGCTGCACATGAATGCCAAGCGCGGCCGCTATGCGCACGCGGCGCTGGCCGTTGCGATGGCCTTGGTGGCCGCCGGTCTGTTGGTGGTGCAGAAGCTCATGGGGACCTTCTGCGCGTATTGCGTCGTGGTCGACGTCATCTCCCTCGTGTTGTTGCCCGCTGCGTTGCTGCGCCTGCGCGGCGCCACGCAGGAACCGCTGGGCAAAGTGTCTTGGGGGCTGGGCATGGGCGCCGTGGCGTTGGCCATTGCTGGGCCCGTTGCTCTCGGCAGCATTCGCAAGGCGCCGCCGGTGCCATCGTTCATCGCCGACGAGATCAAGAAGACGCCCGCAGGGCAGATCACGGTCGTCGACTTCGTGGATTTCGAGTGCCCCTGGTGCCGGCTGACACACGAGGAGCTACGGCCGGTGCTCGCGTCGTACCCTGGCAGGGTGCGCGTGGTGCGCAAACACGTGCCGCTGGAGCGGCTGCACCCGCACGCCATCCATGCGGCCAGGGCCGCTTGTTGTGCCCGAGAGCAGGGGCGCGAAGACGCCATGGCCGAGGAACTCTTTGCCACGGACCCGGAGACCTTCAGCCCCGAGGTCTGCGAGGGGCTGGCCGCGCGGATCCAGCTCGACGTGCCCACCTTCCGCGCCTGCGTGGCCTCCGAGCGGCCCAACGCCCGCATTGCCGAAGACCGCGCCCAGTTCAAGAACGGGGGCGGTCGCGCCTTGCCAACGCTTTGGGTCGGCGAGGTACGCCTGACGGGGGCGCAGAACCAGAGCGAGCTGTCTCGCGTGTTCAAGCGGGCCCAATGAACCCTCGGCCCATGCACCACCTGGGGCAGCGTCCGGAACATGTGACGAATGGTTCACAAATCGGACGCCCACGCCGTTCACTGTCGCCAAGCGCGGCCCCATTTGCACCGAAGGTTCGGGCCGGCCGCACGGGCACGCGACTTGCTGCGAGCTTTGTCGCGTGCGGGGCCGTGCTAAGTCTCTTTTGCCTTCTGCGTGGCCACCCCGCGCCCACCTCCAAAGGAACCCTTCGATGATTCGTGCTCGTCTTGTCATGTTCGCCGCCGCAATGCTTCTTTCGGGCTGCGGCAAAGAGGTTGTCCGCGGCGCCAACGATCCGACGGTGGACGCCCACGCCATGAGCACGGGTCTCGACAAAGACGACATCCAGCGGATGCTCAAAGAGAACCTGGATAACCTGCGGAACTCCGTCGTGATGAACGAGTGGCGCACGGCCCGACCGCGACCTGTCGTCGCCGTGTTTCCGTTCCAGAACTCCACCACCGAGCACATCGATTCGCAGCTCAACTCGATCCTGAGCGAGGCCGAGACCTGGGTCGTCGACGCCAATGTAGTCGACATGATCTCCCGCGAGCGGCAGAACCAGATGATCGCCGAGGTGGAAGGGCAGCAGCACGCCGTGTTCAACCACGCCAACGTGGCCAAGTATGGCCGGCAGTTGGGGGCCAAGTACTTCATCACCGGCAAGGTGCAGGCCAACGACGAGCGCACCGAAGACGCGCGCCGCGTGCAGTACTTCTTCTACATGCAGGTCATCGAGGTCGAGACCAGCGTCATCAAGTGGCAGCACAAGGCCTACGTCACCAAGATGATCAAGTAACGGACACGTCCATGCGCATCGCTCCATGGCACCGGCAAGTCTTGGGCGTCGGGGTCGCCCTCGCGCTGCTGCAGGTGGGGTGCGGCGGCCACGAAGCGCGCACCCTGCGCATGCGCACCGCTCTCGACGCGGGCAACCCCAAAGCCGCCATCGCGGCGCTCAACCAAGAGCTTGGTGTTGCCACCGACAAGGACCAACCCAAGTCTGTGACGGGCGACGACGCCCTCTTGGTGCTCGACCGGGCAAGCATTCAGCAGTCCATCGCGCAGTTCGACCTGTCCAAGAAAGACTTCGAGGCTGCAGACAAGGGCATCGATATGCTCGACCTGTCGCGCAACGCCGGCGATTCCATCGGCGAGTACATGTTCAGCGACTCGTCGGGCAAGTACAAAGCCCCGCCCTACGAGAAGCTGCTCATCAACACGCTCAACCTGGTGAACTACCTAGAGACGGGCGACACCCAAGGCGCCCTGGTGGAGGCGCGCAGGCTGGCCGTCACCCAAAAGTTCTTGCGCGACAGCCAGGGCGTGACCGCCAAGGGAGTCTTTGCGTTGGGGTCGCTGCTCGCGGGGTTCACCTACGAAAAGACGGGCAACATCGACGAGGCATTGCGCTACTACGACGAGGTCGCAACCAGCGGCAACAAGGAATCCGTGCGCGAGGCCGTGGCTCGTTTGTATGCCCGGGGCACCTACAAGTCGAAGACCCTCGACGCGCTGGCCCCGACGCCGCCCGAAGGCGAAGAAACAGCGCACAACAACGAGCTCGCCGACGTGCTGTTCGTGGTGGGGTATGGCCGGGTACCGCACAAGATCCCCGAGCGCGTGCCCATCGGCCTGGCGCTGACCCTTTTTGCAAACGACATCAGTCCCACCGATCGCGCGCAGGCAACGGACCTGGCTGCGCAAGGCTTGGTGACCTGGGTCAACTACCCCACGCTCGCCCCCGCCACCGGCGAGTACACGAGCCCCGTGTGTTTGCTCGACGGCAAGCGCATCTCGTTGTCGCCCGCAGCAGACGTCGCCGAAGAAGTGCGCACGGAGTGGCGTCGCATCGAAGGCAAGATCATCGTCAGCGCCATCACGCGGCTGATCACGCGGCTCGCCGTGGGGCAGGGCATTCGTGTGGCGGCGGGGCGGGACAACGCCGTCGGCATCATTGGGTCGCTTGTGGCACAGGCCAGCTTGTCGGCGCTCGACACGCCCGATACGCGAAGTTGGGAGACCTTGCCCGCGCACGTTTCCGTGGCCCGCATGCGCGTGGCGCCGGGGGCCCACCGTGTGGAGGCTGGTGCCAGCGGCTGGCGCCGAACGCAAGCCCTGCAGCTCTCGCCCGGGGGCTTCGCGGTGGTGTCGTTGATGGCGCTACACTGAGCCTGGAAGCGTGGCGCACCTCGGGCGCTCGCCAGGCCCATCACTTTTCGTCGAAGGCTATGCACTTCGAATCGGTCGTCCCTCCCGCCTAGGACTCCGCGTGCACGGATTTCCCGGGGATTGCCGCGGCCTGCCGTAGTAGTCTCCGGCGCCAATCCGATGCGTCAGTACCTGGATCTTCTGGACCTGTTGCTCAAACAAGGCCAACCCCGTGCCGATCGCACGGGCACCGGCACCATTGGCTTGTTTGGTCACCAAATGCGCTTCGACCTGCGGCAGGGGTTTCCGCTGCTCACCACCAAGAAGCTGCATACCAAGTCCATCATCCATGAGCTTCTTTGGTTTCTCAGTGGCGATACCCATGTGAAGTACCTGCAGGATGCAGGCGTTCGAATCTGGAACGAATGGGCCACCGCCGAGCAGACGGCGCGCTTTGGCCGCAAAGAGGGCGACTTGGGCCCGGTGTATGGGCACCAATGGCGCAACTTTGGCGCCACGCAACAGGCCGATGGCAGCTACCGCGCCGACGGTGTGGACCAGATCAAGAACCTGGTGGAGCAGATCCGCAAGAACCCCAACAGCCGCAGGCTCATCGTCACCGGCTGGAACCCCAAAGAGGCAGACGCCGTGGCGCTACCGCCGTGCCACACGCTGTTCCAGTTCTACGTGCAAGACGGCGAGCTGTCT
The DNA here is from genome assembly GCA_044358965.1 of Polyangiaceae bacterium. GTDB lineage: Bacteria > Myxococcota_A > Polyangia > Polyangiales > Polyangiaceae > SXNL01. The sequence continues at coordinate 3,961 of JBIKNA010000021.1, read as the reverse complement.
TGCCAGCTGTACCAACGCAGCGCCGACGTGTTCTTGGGGGTGCCGTTCAACATTGCGAGTTATGCCCTGCTCACACTCATGATCGCCCAGGTCACCGGCACGACCCCGCGGGAGTTCGTGCACACCTTCGGCGATGTGCACCTGTACAAGAACCACGTCGAGCAAGCGAAAGAGCAGCTCGGTCGCGAGCCTCGCCCCTTGCCCCGCATGAAGCTGAATCCATCGGTAAAAGAGCTCGCGGACTTTCGCTTCGAGGACTTCACCCTCGAGGGCTACGATCCGATGCCGCACATCGCCGCCGAGGTCAGCGTTTGAGCGGCGCGCGCTTGCCGCTGGCGCTCGTGGTGGCCATGGCCAACGAACGGGTCATTGGTCGAAACGGAACGCTGCCGTGGCGCATCCCCGAAGACTTGCGGTACTTCCGCAAAGTCACCACAGGGCACGCCATCATCATGGGGCGCAAGACCTACGAGTCCATCGGCAAGCCACTGCCCGATCGCCGGAACATCGTGGTCAGCCGTAACGCCGACTTGCAGATCCCTGGCTGCGAGGCGGCAACGAGTCTCGACGCCGCCATCGCGCTGGCCCGGCAGAATGACCAGGAGCCCCGCGTCATTGGGGGCAGCGAACTCTACCGAGCGGCGCTGCCTCTCGCGACCAAGCTGCTTGTCACCGAGATTCACGAGGCGTACGCCGGAGACGTGACGTTCCCGGCATACGACGCCGCAGAGTGGCTCGAAGAGAGCCGCGTGGCCGCCGAGACGCCCAACGTGCAATTCGTCACCCTTGTGCGCGCTTCCGCAGCATCGCCCAAAGGTGCTACGTAGGCACTGGCCAACATGAAACGTTGCGTTGCACTGTTCTTGGCCCTGCTGGCGGTGGTCGCCTGTCACGTGGTGGCGCCACCCAACCGACCGGTGCAGGGCTGCATCGACCGCTGCACCAAAGTTGCGGCCAAGGTTTGCGACGAGCATGCGTGCGAGCGTGGCTGCCAATTCATCTTGGATCGCCTGGTCGAACGCGAGGGCGACACGGTGGTTGCCTGCGTGGCCGCCGCGGGCAAGGCCTGCGACGATCGCACCTGGGCCCACTGCGCGGTGCACGTGGGATCCCACAAAGACGGTGGGCCGCCGGCCCCGCAGCCACCGAGTGACGATTGGGAATGAAAATCATCGACGACGACCTGGACCGCCGGATCATGTTCGGCACGCCGCCCAAGCGCATCGTGTCGCTCGTGCCCAGCGACACGCTCTCGGTGTTTGCGCTTGGCGCCGGAGCGCGCCTGGTGGGGCGTACAGATTATTGCGACACGCCGGCCGAGGCGGCAGCGATCCCTTCGGTGGGCGGCACCAAGAACCCGCGCCTAGACCAAATCCGAGCTCTCGAACCCGATTTGGTGCTGGCCAACAAAGAAGAGAACACGAAAGGCGATCTCGAAGCGCTCGTGCAAGATGGCTTTCGCGTCTTCGTGTCGTTTCCGCAGCGCGCGCGCGCCGGCATTGCGCACCTCGCGCGGCTTGCGCGCATGTTGTTCGTCGAGCAAGATCCTACGGCGCGCGCCCTCATCAAAGAGGCGTACCTCGTCATCGACCAGGCCGAGAAGCAACGCGCGCAGCTCACGCCGCTCCGCGTGTTCTGCCCCATTTGGATGGACCCGCTCATGACCATCAATGGCGCGACGTTCATCAGCGACATGCTCGACTTGTGTGGCGCGCAGAACATCTTCGCCGACCGCGAGCGCAGGTATCCGCTTGCTGCAGATATTGGCACTGCCAAGCCCTTGCCTGCAGAACGCACCGCAGGGCTCGACGTTCGTTACCCGCGTGTCACCCTGCAAGAGGTGACCGAGCGCCAGCCCGAACTCGTGCTGTTGCCCGACGAGCCCCATGCCTTCTCCGAGCAGGACGCCGAGGTGTTTCGCGCGCTCGAGATCCCTGCCGCAAAGAGCGGTCGTGTCGTGCGCACGGGTGGCAAAGACATCTGCTGGCACGGCGCGCGCAGTGTTGCGGGCATTCCGCGACTCATGGAGTTGCTCAAGCAACTGCGCAGCGCGTAGGCCACGCTCACTTCTTGGCGTCGAACCACTGCCACATGGGCACGCGGTACACGTCGCGCAGATCGTGTTTGTACGGTGCCTTCTGCACGTCTTCGCACCAGGTGACCTCCGAGGCGCAGCCCTTGTACTTGGTGCACCCAAGCGTGGACCCGAGGGGGCCAAACGCGGCCTCCGTGGCCGCTGGTTGCGCGCAGCTGTTGATGCGGAGCCAGTGGTCCCGGGCGGCACGGCCGTTGGCGATGTTCTCGTCGTCGTCTTCGGTGCGGTGGTACACGAGGGCATCGGTGCGACCGCAGGCAGCGGTACTTCCGCCAAAGCCTCCGTCGGCTGCCACCAATGCCCGGATGCGATCCGAGCGCTCGCAGCCCAAGTGGTTGACCATGTATGCGCCAAAGCTGAAGCCCAGGGCGAACACGCGCTGCTGGTTGACGCATGCCGCAGCCGACAGGTCGTCGATCATGGCGTCGAAGAAATCCAAGTCCTGGGTGCCGTTGACATCCCAGGCGCCGCCCTTGGCCGACGGGAACACGGCGATGGCGTTGCCCGCCGAGTACTCTTGGGTCTTGATGTACTGGGCCATTTCCGGGCCCGTGGCGCCGATGCCATGCAGAGTGAACATGAGCGGGTAGGCGCGGTTCGGATCGTAGCCCGCGGGGATGAAGTAAAGGTACTTGCGACCCGACGCGGTGGTGCCCTCGGTGCCGCCGCCGCCGCTTGGCGTCAGCGCCTTGCCGCAGCCCGCGGTGGTGGTGGGCTTGGAGAAAACTCCCGAGCTGCCGCCGGAGCTGCTGGTGCTGGCGCCAGAGCTGCTGCTCGTGGAACTGGCACCCGCGTCGTCGGCGGTGGCTGCAGGCGGTGGGTCGTCGCCGCCGCAAGCAAGCATGACGACCGCAGGAATGATGCAAAGTGCACTGTAAAGAAAGGGTCGCACGATGGCTTCATCGTACCAGGCGCCGGGCGCCCGTCTCTTTCGAAGGCGTCATCATCGGCTGGGTGGGATGTTGGCGCAGGTTGCCGCCTCGGATCACTCGGCCAAGCGAGCCTCGTGGGAGCCTTGGGTGGTGCGCCAGGCGACCAAGCGAACAACGCTGTTCTTCAGGGTGAAGTGCAGAAGAAAGAAGGGGACCGCCCAGAAGTCGAGTTGCACGGCGTGAGCGCCGCTGCCGAAAGCATCTGCCCACCGCAAGGCGCTGGCGGCGGCACCGCCAAAGGGGAACCCATGAAAAGGCGCAACGCCCTCCGGCGCGGCGTCGCGATAGGCATAGGCTCGTGCCGCGGGGGCCGGGTTCATGCGGTGCGCATCGTTGAGCAAGCCGGGCGATGTGAGCGCGAAGGACAGTGTGTGCGGGGGAAGCTTCGCCGGTTCCGGTACAAAAAGGCGGCGCTCCTGCGACGGCGTATCGATGACATAGCGAACGCTCGCGAGCACAGTCTTGGTGCTGCCGTCGCACACCGTACAAGTGGCGAAGCCGCTGTCGCAACCGCAGGGCGTCATCGTGTCGGTGCCATCCTCGTAGGACCTCGACAGGAACCCCGTGCCGACGCAGCTGAGGCAGGGCGCGAGTCCCGGGCGCAGGGTGCAGTTGCTGCATCGCTGGGGCACTGGGGGCCGCGCTCGATCCAGCTCCTGAAACTGCTGCGCAGCGCTGGTGCCGGCGCCGCGGACCGTGGCGCTTTGTAGCCTGGCGAACAAGCGCTCGCCGAGTTCGGTCTCTTTGGACCAATGTTCTCGGACCACGCGGTGCCCCCACGCCACGACCGCTGCCCACGGCTCCACCCGTTCGGGGGCAAGCCCCTCTAGGAGCGTGTGCAAGATAGCGGGCGCCTGGGAGAGCTGGCGCGCCGGTCCGCCGAAAGCGTTTGAGCTTTCGCCCAGCCCCGGCCCCGGCCGCTCACGGCGGCCCC
>JBIKNA010000238.1:0-10730 GCA_044358965.1 Polyangiaceae bacterium | reverse complement strand
GCGCTCGCGAAGCTTGTAGGTTTTGTAGGCACTAAACGGGGGCTTGCCCAACTGCGCCGAAGGACCTTGCCCCTTGGCGTAGCCCTCGTCGATGCGCGGATCGATGCCCGCAGGGTCCTCGTTGGAGGCCTGAAGGATCATGAGTTCGAGGTTGGCCTTGGCCACTGGAGCGGCAGAAGCCGCAGGCGCTGCAGCGTTGCCCTGGGCTTGGGCCACCGACGACAAGCCGGGTGCCAGCGACAGCGCGAGCGCCGCAAGTGCGGCCACAAAGATAGGGCTACGAAGGCGCATCACTTTTCTCCCGCGGAGTCGTCGATCCAGACGACCACGCTTGACGCCGCAGCGGCGCTCTCGGGCAACACGAAGACGGACACGGCATGCGCCGGGGACTCGACGACGTTGATATCGACGCCGTTGCCACTGGGCTCTTGCGCCGGAATCACCTGGTCGGGCGCTGGCGTGCTTGCCGCGGCAAGCTGCATGCTGGCCACTGGCTTGGCCTGCGAAGGCGTCTCGGCGGCGAGCTTGCCCGCGTCGATCTCTTTGGGCTGACCGCGGACGAGAAGGAACACGCCGGCGGCGAGCGCCACCGCGGCGAGCGCAGGAGTGACCCATGAGCCGGGGTTCTTTTTGGCCCGCGCCGCATCGAGCGAACGAACGTTGCCACCAGTTTTGGCGGGTGCCGCCGAGGCTTCGATCTTGGCCACCACGCTGGCGGCGATGTCGATGCTGGGCTCGCGCTGCGCCGTGACGTGGACGACTCCGTGCCCGAGTCCGAGCAGCTCGCCCAGCAGCGTGGCGGCCTCGGCGTTGTCTGCCACGAGCTGCTCGGCCTGGGCGCGCTCGGCGCCCTCGAGTTCGCCATCGGCGAGCTGCATCACGAGGAGCATCTGGGTTTGGGACAACGAGCTCATGGGGTACGACCAGTTACGAGTTTGGCTTTAGGTGGAGGAAGATTCGACGGGAGGCTGGCTGGCGGCCAGGTCGTCTGGCGGGAGATCTGCGTGGCCTTCGGCCTTGGGGTCGGTGAGCGGAAGGTCGACGGATTCGGGGGGCGCTTGATCGACTTGCTCGGTGTAACAGTCGGCGAGGGCCCGCTGGAGCTTTTGCCGGGCATGGAACAGCCGGCTCATGATGGTGCCCTTGGACACGCCCATGGCTTGGGCCATTTCTTCGTAGCTGAGCCCCTCGACCTCCCTCATGACGATGACCCCGCGGTGATATGGCGGGAGGTCGTCGAGGGCGGCTTGCAACCGGCGAGCAATTTCCGAGCGACGAACGACGTCGGCCGGGTCTGCACCGTCGATGCGACTGAGGAACGGGAAATCAACGTCTTGTGCTGCGGTGCTTTCTTCGAAACGGGCCTCGTCGAGCTCGGCCACCTGGCGGCCGGGCTTGCGAATGAGGTCGATGGATAGATTGGTGATGATTCGATAGAGCCAGGTGAAGAAGCTAGAGGTGCCTTGGAAGCTGCCGAGTGATTTGTAGACCCGAAGAAACGCGTCTTGCACCAGCTCCCGGGCATCGTTTTCGTCGCGTACGAGCGAAAGGGCGATGGCAAAGGCCCGCCGCTGGTGTCGTTCGACCAGCTTGCGGAAGGCGACCATGTCGCCGGCTTGTGCTTGCGTGATGAGGACACGGTCTTCCTCGGCCTCTTTGATGCGTTCCTTCTTTGTATTGGACGCGTCGGCATGCCGAGTATTCAGCGCCTCGAGCACAGAGCTGGGCGGCGCGCTCTTGGGCGGCGCCTGCAGGGCCGCCTCGGGGGGGGCCTCGGGCGGCGAATCTGTGGGATTCGCGCCGTTTTTGCTCGTGCGCAGCGCAGCCATCAGCGTGAACCGGAGCGTAGCGCTCTTTCTGGCCCGGCCGGATGGCTTTTTGTGGCGGTTATCCTACCTGGCCTCACCGGTCGCCCGGGCGACGGCCGTGCCGCGGACGGCGGCCACTGGCTACAGACAGCCGGTTGGCAAAGGCACGGGAGTCCCAGGCGTTATTCGTCGTCGTCGTCGACGGGCGGTCGCTGCCGGCCGCGCGGGGGCCGCGCCACCCGCACTTTGGGCTCGGGCAAGGCGCCCAGGGTGACCTTCTGGTCGAAGGTTTTGCCAGCGCGAATGATGCGCACGTCGACAGCGCGGCCCACGCCGGCGGTGCTGGCCAGCCACTGGAGCAGCGAGCCGCGCTCGATGCTCTGGCCTTCGAAGGCCACGATGACATCACCCGGCTTGAGCCCGGCTTTGTCGGCCCCGCCTCCGGGTTCGACGGCCTCGATGATGGCGCCAACGTCCTCTTTGTAGCCCAGCTGCACGCGGTCTTCGGGCAGCAGCGTGCGTGCATCGACGATGCGCACCCCGAGGGCGCTTCGTACGATCTTGCCGTCGCGCAAGAGCGGCGGGAGCAGCTGCTTGACCATGTTGATGGGGATCGCGAAGCCAATACCCTGGGCGCCGCCGCCGCGAATGGCCGTGTTGACGCCAACGACCTCGCCGCGCAGGTTGAGCAGCGGACCACCGGAGTTCCCCGGGTTGATCGAAGCGTCGGTCTGGAGGAAGTTGTAGTAGCCCGACGGGTCGAGCGGGACGTCTTCGCGGCCGCGGCCCTTTGCGCTGACGATGCCCGCACTGACCGTGTGCGACAGACCAAACGGGTTGCCAATGGCCACGACCCAGTCGCCCACGTCGACCTTGTCGGAGTCTCCCAACGAAAGCGGCGTCAGCGGCTCTTTGGCGTCGATGCGCACCACGGCGACGTCGGTGCGGGCGTCGCGGCCCAACACCTTGGCCGTGTACTGGTGCCCGTTGGACAGCTGCACGACGATGCTGTCGGCGCCTTCGACCACATGGTTGTTGGTGAGGACGGTGCCGTCTTTGTCGAGCAGAAAGCCTGTTCCAAGGCCCCGCGCTTCGCGGCGTTTGCCGCCGCGAGAGAAGATGCCGCCCGAACCTTGGGCCTCTTCGGCCACGGTATTGATGGTGACGACCCCGGGGTCTGCGGCCTTTGCGATGGGCGCGAAGGTGGGCAGGGCCAAAGCCCCCTTGCCTTGCAAGTCGACCCGCGGGGTATCGCTAGGGGGAACCGCAAGGCTGGGGGAGGCGCTGGTGACGGCCACGGCGCCGGGCGGCAAGTCGGCCGAGCCCGATGAAGAAGAGGAGTTGGACTTTTGGCAACCGGCCAGCGCCAAGGTGGCCACGAAGCTCACAACGACGAGACTGCAAGAGCGCTTGAGCGCGATGGCCATGGGTCTTTGCTACCTCTTCTTGGACTCCTCTACGAACCTCAAGCGTAAGTCGAAGAGAACCTGATGCAAGAGGCGCTCTTCGTCGCCCGTCAGGTTGCCCTTGGTTTTCTCTTCCAAGAGCGCAAGCAAATCGATGTTCTGCTTGGCGAGCGTCATGTTGCGCTCGACCTTGCCAGACTCTGGGTGCGGGGCTTCGCCCATGTGCATCACCGCCGAATGACTGAGCGACACGATGAAGGTCGCAAAATCGATGTGCGGGATGTCATCGCCAGCCCCGTCGCTCATTGAGCGTCCCCACCCTCGCCGTCTTCGTCGTCCTCGTCGTCGATGTCGTCGGGGAGCTCCGGCGCGTCGAGTGCGGGTTGCGGCGTCTGGAACGAGTCGATCTGACCCTCCATGTCCGTGAGCCCGGAGATGTGCTTCTCGACGTCTTTCTGCGCAATAAGGCCAGACTTGAGGTTGCGGTCGCGGACGCGGATGTCCAGCTCGGTGTTGCTCGGGGACTTGTTGCTCATGGTGGCCTTCCGTGAAAACGATGGGGCCTTGGCCGCTGTAACCAGCGAACAAGGGGGCTTATGCCTAGCGACACCCAGCTAGAAGCGCAAGCACCCCGCAGCATCCGGCACAAACGCATTCATTTCAGCGACTTATGCACGCAACAGCGCGACCCCGGGCGAGCCGGCCGCTCCGGCAACCAAAGCCCGACCCCAAATCGCCGCTCGCAGGCATCGCTTTCCGGCGCCGGCCACCGAGCGCCGCTCCCCGGACCGTCCCTCAATCACACCCCAGGACGCCCTGGCTCTTGCCCACCAGACACGGCAAACACATCTCCGTGATACCGCAGCTCCCACGCATCACCGCAGCCCCCGGCTTGAGCATGGTCGCAAAGCAGTAGTCCAGGCAGACCCCCGGCACCCCAAACGCCTCGCACTTGACCGGACTGCCGCTGGTCATGGACGCGGGCGCACATACCTTGCCTTCGCGACAGGTCTCGCGGCTCATGCTGGCGCGCTGGTCTTCGGGCACCGCGTCGATGTTGATGCAGTCCCCCGCGCCGTGGCAGCAGGTCTGCGCCGCCTCCGCCGCACCACCCGCCGCGCAGGCCTTGTCGTGCACACCGGTTTCGTCGCAAGCGTGTGTATCCGTGCCGTCCTCGGGGTTGATGCACGGCGCGCACCGCTCGTTGTCCTTGTCGCACACGTCGACGGGCACGATGCTTTTGAACTTCTCGAGGCGCTCGAGCAAGAGGCTGGAGCAAACGCCAGGCTTGCCCCCCAGCGAGGTGCAGGCCTTGAGCTTGGTGCCGCCGGCACGGAGCACCTTGTCGGGCACGCAGACCTCGGCACCATCACAGGCTGGTAGATCCGTGGTGGACGCGAGCCTGCTGCCGTCGTAGCAGTGCCCGCGACCGTTGCCACAAGGCTTGAGCTTGCCCAAGTCCGGCGTCACGAACGGTGAATCACAGGTCCCCGCGACCGCTTTTTTGGCCCTCGGGGCAAGGATCACGGTTTCGTGTTTGTCTTCGGCAATGCTGCAAGCAGCCATCAAGCACGCCGCGACGCTGGCCATGGCGAGCGTGGCCAGACGGCGACGCCCATGCGTCCATGCGGGTTTCATGGACACGTGGGAATGCCGCGGCCGCTGGCCAGGCTGCAGGGAAGACAGAGCTCCGTGTCGCCGCACACGTCTTGGCCAAGGAACACGCTGCCGATGCCGGCGAGCATGTCGTCGAAGCACTTGTCGAGGCACACGCCGCGGCCGAAGACCTCGTTGTTGCAGGCCACGGGCTTGAGCTGGAAAAAAGTGGTCGGCACGCACTTGTTGCCGGCGCTGCAGGTGTCGACCTTGGTCTCGTCGCGCTTGTCGGCGGGGATGAGCTTCTCGTCGATGCAAGACCCGTTGCTCTTGCCTTTGGTCGTGCAACAAGGCGCCGGGGGCACTGGCGGCGGTCCCGCGTCGGTGGTGTTGGCGCTGCCCCCTTCGCAGTTGGCTTGCCGGACGCCCGTCGCCTCGCAGAGCCCCGTGCTCTTTTGGTCTTGGGGGTTGGTGCACGGCGCACACTTCTGATCGGGATCGCAGACGTCGGCGGGCAAGACCCCGCCCCCGCTGGCCTCGATTTCGGGCAGCAACTTGTACGTCACGCAGGCGCCCGCAAGATCGCCCAGCGACTTGCAGCTCTTTACCTTGCCACCCGCCGCTTCGATCATGTTGTCGGGGACGCAGACATCGGCCGCGTTGGCGCACGGGGTCAGGGCCTCGGGCATGGGCGCGCGGTCTTTGGGCACGCAATGACCTCGATTGTTGCCGCAGGCCACGAGCTTGCTGATGTCCACCTTCTCGAAGCCGCACTGGTTCTTGGAACCAGGGGTGCCAACAGGTGCGCCTGTCGAGGTGGTGCTGCTTTTGGTCTCGGCCCCCTTTGGGTCCGGCGAATCGGGCGCCTGCTGCGCCGTGATGTACGTGTCACTTGCGATGGTGCAGCCAGCCTCCGCAGCCAGAATGCAGCCAAGCGTCGTCGTCAGCACCAGCCCGTGTTTGAGCGTGACCATCGGGGGAGCCCTCCGAGGCAGCGATGTAGCGAGGCTCGTGCCATGGTGTCGCCTCGCGGCGACAAGAAGACAAATAAGTCATTCCATGACTTTATGGGTGTCAGGATACGTCGCTGGGTGTAGGCGCCTCGCAGGGCGTCGCCGAACGCTGCGGATCCGTTAACCCATGGGGCCGTCGACGCTCAGGGGTTCGTGTAGTTGCACCATACACGCAACGCGCGGTGCGGCCCTGCGTCAGTTGAGCTTGTGTTTGTTTTCGATGCGCGTGCGGCCATCATCGGCCCCAAGGGCATCTTCTCGGGCAAGTTCGAACTCGGCCACGGCCGTAGCGATCTCGGCGGCGGTGGCGTCGCGCACTTCGCGCACGGTGAGTTCGTAGTCGAGCGATTGGCCGGCGAGCGGATGGTTGCCGTCGACCAGCACATAATCCGGCGTGATTTCCACCACAGTGACCATGGCTTCTTCGCCATTGGGAGAGCGCAACACCAGGCCGTCGCCCTCTTCGAGCCCCTGGGCCTCGGGCCCAAGCTCCACGCGGTCGACCTCGAACACCAGCTCGTCGTCGTAGTCGCCGTAGCCGTCATCGGACGAGAGCTTGACGCGTTTGTGTTCGCCCGGTGCCATGCCGAGCAGCGCAGATTCCAGCCCCGGCACAATCATGCCGTAGCCGTGAACATAGCGCAGCGGCTCCGACCCCGGCGCCGCGCTCTCTTCGACCACCTCGCCGTCTTCGTCGCGCAGGACGTAGTCCACCAGCGCAAGCGTGTTGGGTCCGATCACCATGCGTCCCTCGTAAGCTCAGATGTCGGCGGGGGAAGCGATGTGACCGCAGATGGCGCTGGCCGCGATGACGAGCGGGCTCGCGAGGTACACCTTGCCCGGACCGCTGCGCCCGGGGAAGTTGCGGTTGATGGCGCTGACGGTGACCTGCTCTGGCGAGTCGCTGACCCCGGGCCCCGCCTTGATGCATGCGCCGCACGAAGGGTCGACGAGCTCTGCGCCAGCCTGCTCGAACACCTGAAGGTAACCTTTGGCCTCGGCGTAGCGACGGATGTCTTGGGAGCCGAACTGGATGTAGAGATGCACGCCCGGCGCAACGCGCTTGCCCTTGCTGACGGCCGCAGACAAGACCTCGGCGTACATGTCCATGTCGGCCTTCTTGCCGCCGGTGCACGAGCCGCCGTAGGCGATCTGAATGCCGACGTCTTTGCCGCCGGATGCCGCGTGCAGGCCCGAGAGCGGGATGCCATTGCGTGGATCGCCGGGGGTAGCCACCATGGGCTCGATGGCGCCAAGGTCGATGTCGAAGGTGGCCAAGTACGTGGCACCGGGGTCGGCCTTGACGATGCGCGATCGGACGCTCGCGGCGTCGAGGCCTCGCTGCGCCACCAGGTAGTCCACGACAACCTCGTCGGCCTCGATGATGCCCGTGAAGCCCCCGGCCTCGACGGCCATGTTGGTGAGGGTGGCGCGCTCGTCCAACGAGAGTCCCTTGATGCCCTCGCCGGCGAACTCGAGCACCTTGCCAATGCCGTCGCCGCCCTTGAAGAAGGGCTGCGCAAGAATGAACAGCATGACGTCTTTGGCGCAGACACCCGGGCGTAGCTTGCCCGTGAGCACGAAGCGCGCGGTCTCGGGCACGGTGACGCGCACGTCGCGCGTGAACCACGCGTTGGCCATGTCGGTAGAACCGACGCCGAAGGCAAAGCAGCCCAAGGCGCCGGCCATGCAGGTGTGCGAGTCGGTGCCGATGACCAGTTGCCCGGGCAGGGCCAGCTCTTCGATGACCTTGTTGTGGCAGATGGCGTCGCTGCCCACCAGCTTGCCGTCCCGGTGCACCTCGCCGTAGAGCTTGATGCCCTTGCGCTTGGAGAAAGCCTCTTGGGCCGTGGCAAGGGATGCCGCCTGCTCTTGCAGCCCCATGTCTTTGTGGGCCTTGGGCATGACCAAGTCCAAGAACGTGAGATGGTCACGGAAGGTGAACACGCTCTCGGGCTCTTGCACCTTGGCGTCGACGCCAAGCTCGGACGAGAAGAGCGACTCGGCCATGGGCGTGACGTATTCGTGGCTGAAGCGCACGTCCGTACGTGCAAAGAACGCGTCACCCGGCTGCACGGCGGGCACGCCAAGGGTGCCAGCCTTGGCATCGGTGATCACGTGCTGCGCCAGGATCTTCTCGCACAAGGTCATGGGCCGCGCGGCGGTATCGACCGTGGGCGGCGAGACGGCGCCCGCGAGGCGCGCGCGGTTGTACGCAAAGAGGCCGCCGTGCTCGACGATGCCGGCGCTGATGGGGTCGAGGCCTTTGGTGAACTCGCTGATGGGAATGGCTTCGCCGGCGGCGAGGCGCGGGATCAGGCTGAAATCGGTGCTGGTGAGCAACCCGATGTTCTGGCAGTTCTGCTTGTAGATCTTCTCGATGCTCTTGGCGATGACCACACGGATGCCTGCCTTGAGCTCGGCGTAGGGAGCCTGCTCGCGGCTCGACCCGCAGCCCTTGGAGGCGCCACTGACCACAACGCCAAAACCTCCAGCCTTGATGCTGTCTTTGGCGATGGTGCCACCGCGCAGCCCCACGAGGGCATAGCGGCCCAGGGTTTCGTCGAAGTAGTAGCAGACCCAACCCGGCGTGATTTCGTCCGTCGAGATGTTGGACACGAGCGGGCGCTCGGGATCGAAGGGCAAGTCCGTGCCGCTGAGCTGCGAGGCGAGGAGCGATTGGTCTTCGGTGAGGTAGAGGATGCGCCCAGTGGCGCGGACCGTGGCCGACATGGTTCAAGGGTCTAGCACGGACCAGGGGCGCGCGCGCTAAGGGGGTGCCCCCAATTCCGGACCGAGGATTTTGCGTGGAGTTGCGAGCACCGCAAGGCGCAACGACGACGCCTACTGTTGCTAGGCAAAGAGGAGCAACGATGCGATGCGATGCAAATCCGCGGAAAGCCGCCGGGAGGAATTGGGGCCCCCCAGGGGCCCCAACGCCGCGCCGAACCGACGCTGATCGAACGCAAAATCAGCACGATCGCCGGCGGCCCCGGGCCTTGCCGGTCCCCTCAAAAGAGGTCAAGTGTGAGCACCGCCGGCCGCCCCCGGTTGCTGTCGTCGCGGAACGCCAGGAACAAGCGGTCGGTCGCGGGGTCGAGGAGCAACTTGTAGGGCGGCGTGGACTCGAAGGGGAAGCTGTAGAGTCGGGAGCACCCACTTGCGGTGCACCGATCCAACGAGAGTACCCCGCTGTCTTGGTCGCCCAGAGCGATGTAGCGAGCACCTCTGGCGGCATCGAGCACCATGGAGGACCGGGGGAAGAACCCGAAATCCGGGATGCCGGTGACGTCCAAAGGTTCTGGAGAGCCGCACTCCTCGTTCGGACATCGAACCAGAGCCAACGCACGGCTGAAGTCTTCTTCGCGGCGGTAACTAAGCAGGAATGTGGGGACCCCTGCCTCGACGGTCGATGCAATGATCTGCGCAAAGAAGAACGCCGGGTCGTCGAGCACGATGAACTCGCGGCACATTTCTTCGTCGGGAACCTGCGGGGCGGTCAGGCACGAGTACGCGTAGGGCGCGGACGCTTCGTAGGGTGGCGCGAGGTAGCTGCGATCGCTAACCGGGTCGTATGCGAGGTTGGAGAGAGGGAAGCCCTGGATGGGCAGGGAGCGATGGGAACAAGCGCTACCGTCGCCGAGGCAATCGAGTACCTCGTGGTCGAAGGAGCCATACATGTCTTGATGAAAGATCCGCAGACGCCCCGCTTGGGTGCGTACGGCAGTATTGGTGCCATCGCTGACGAAGTCCGTGACGTCATCGGTCAGGATGGGCGGGAACAGCGTGCGCGATGCGCAGTTTTTGCCCGTTGCATCGCAGGTGACCAACGACGCGGATGCGGGAACCTCACGCTCCACAGAGCGATCGTCGACCACGAAGGCAAGCTTCTGCTTGTTGACGTCGAACACCAGCGAAGGAGCGAAGCCGCTTCCGGGCAGGCCCTCCACCGATACGTCCCGGGCGGCGCAGGAGGTTGCCCCTAGGTCACATGAAAACAGCGTGGGCTGAACACCGCGAGAGGGGTTCTCGGTGACCACAAGGAGCCGCTTGCCAAGAGGGTCCACGGTGGCATCGAGAGCATCGCCCACGGTGTTCCCCACGAGTTCTGGGGACTGATTGCTCGCCCCGCTGCACACGTCGAAGGCCAAGGAGCAGCGCACCATCGCCGGTGCCAGATCATTGTTGGCTGCGCCAACGACCAAGCGCCCCTGGGCGTCCACCAGTAGCGAGGGTAGAGCGGCCCGAAAGTTGGGTACCGCAAATGGCGACAGATCCGTGATGTCGCAGCTGGCCGCCGCGGGGCAACGGGCAGCGGTGGGCTTGAAGTCTCGGTTGCCATAGATCACCACGGGCGTGGTCCCGTCGAAGGCCAGCGAAGGAGTCCAGCTGGCGAACTCTTGCGTGGGGCCAAGGACCCCGGGAAGCGGCCGAGAGACGCAGGGGTCGCCTTGACAATCGAGCAACGCCGGAGAGGTTACGACGCGCCCCAGCACGAAAGGCACCGCGCCTCCCTGCAGCGCGACGGCGGCAGCATGGAACGAGCTGGGCAGCACTTGGCGCGTCGTGCAGACACCGGTGTTGGCATCGCATCGGACGAGTTCCGAGCGATCTTTGCGATGCGCAACGAGATAGCTCGCCGCAGGGCCTGAAGCCACACGCTGCGCGGGCACTCTGCCCAACAACTGCGAGCGCGTCTTGGTGCACGCGACGCCGACACAACGAAACACGTCGAGCGCAAAAGTAGACTTGGCGCCTCCAGCGTCGTTGACTGCCCGAACGATGACATAGCCGTTGGGCGCGAGCGGGTCGCGGAACGCCGCAAGGACGGAGCGCCCGCCACTCGGAGGCTCGCCGGCATCATAGCGCGCGGAGCTGTCGCAGCTCGTTCCGTTGGCTGTGCAACG
>JBIKNA010000237.1:0-10743 GCA_044358965.1 Polyangiaceae bacterium | reverse complement strand
TTGAGCCAGCTGAGGTCGACCAAATGGATGCCGATGCCCGCAGCCTGGTAGGCGCTGAACACATCGTGCAGGTCGTCCTCTTCGAGGTCCGTCTCGTCGAGGTCTTCGACAACGTAGAGCACCCGCGTGATGAACGCCGCACGCAGCGCCTCGGGGCTGGGCAGATCGCTGGGCATCAACATGTAACGATTGTCGTAGACGTCATCGTCGGGCTGGTCGTCGCGATAGGCCAGGCGCCACGCGTCGAGCATGAACACGGGCGTTGTGGGCACGGTGGCATCGGGTGGTGTGCTGAGCGGCTGCGACGGCTGCCATTCGACGAGAGCGGCCAAGGTCTCGTCGGCGGGTACCATGCCGCGCTCGCTGGGCCAGTTGTTGAAGGTGAGCACCGGCGCGATGGGCTGTCGCGATCGCTCGAGCAGACGCTGGGTGAAGGCCACGGACGCTGCGCCACGCAGGTCGAGCAGAAAGAGCGTGTCGGCGGGCAGGCCCCGGGCGGCCAGGTTCTCCGCAGAGATTTGCGCGTCTTTGACGACGTCGAGGGTGCGCACGTCGGGCAGCTCCCACGAAGACGGAAGCGCATCGAGCGACGAGATGAGCGTGAGCTTGCCGTACGGTGCCCAGGGACTGGCCGGGTCGAGCTGCCACTGGGCCAAGATCTGTTTGGACGACGGAAGCGTGACCGCGCGGCCGCCGGGCACCTCTTCGGCGAAGTAGGCCACGTTGACGCTGGGGGTAAAGGGCCGCAACGCACACCCCGTGGCCACGAGGCTGGCACAGGCCGCGGCCCCCAACGGGCGCACGGTCCAGCGCGCAAGGCTGCGTTGCAACCGACTTGTCATGGGTGCTCCACGAATACGGGCACCGCGAGCGCGTCGTGCGTGGCCAGGCTGTCTTGGGACAAACGCGCAAAGTACCCGGCGAACACTCCGTCGAGCAGGTAGACGCCCAGGGTGAGCAGCAGCGGACCAAACGGGGTGGGTACCGGCCGTTGCGGCACGAAACGCTGCGCAAGCCAGCGCTCGCCTTGCTGCACCCGCGTACGCACGAAGCGAAGCACCTGGGACCACTCGGCGGCAGAGTGCAACGGACCGACGAAGACCTGATCGCCCACGCGGCCAAGGGCGCGCTTGACCACCCAATCGGTGTGCGGCGCCGAGAGTTCGGCGTCGAGCACATCGCGCACGTCGAAGGTCTTGGACATGCAGGGCCCCGCCGGAGCCAGCCCCAAAGACTGCACCCGGGCGAAGGCCAGCTTGGATTGGGGGAAGATCTCCGTGCTGTCGGAGACCATGAGCACCTTGCCCTGCTCGATGGCCCGGGCGAGCGCCGAAGCCACGGGTAGCTCTTCCATGTACTCGAGCGGAAGGTACCTGTAGAGCACACGAATGCGCTCGCCCCATGCGTACACATCGCCGGACTGCACGCGCAGCGCAGTGGCCCCGAGCCGCACGGTGCGCACGCCCCGGGCCCGGAGCTCGCGCTCCACCAGTGCACACACCTGAAGGTCCTCGGCGTAGGCCGTGGAGAACAAGAGTCCGACGGGGGAATCGTGCTCGTGGGCGAGCTTGGCCAGGCGCTGCGCCAGTGCGTGAATGGCCGGCGGAGGCGCGGTGCCGCGCGTGTACCCGGCCTGTCGGGCCAGCACGGGTAGTCCGAGCGCCTCGTTGTGGCCCCCGGGACAGTCGGCGTTGACCTCGCAGGCAACGAACTCGCCGTCGGTTTGGAGAAGCAAGTCGACCCGCGCCATGGACCCGCGTGGCGCCGCACGCCCCGCCAGCGCGAGCTGAAGCACATCGGGGTGAAAGCCGTAGTGCTCGGCCTCGGCCGGACTTTCGAGGGCAAGCTCTCGGGCACGCGCGACGCTATGGTAGGTGCTCTCGGCGGCGCGAACTGCAGCCAGGTGTTGCGCCGGCGAAAGCACCAGCGGCTGCAAGTCGACCCGAGGTTTGCCCTCGGTGAATGCGTCCCACACCAGATAGTCGCGCGGCAAGTCCGTGGCCACGAGACGCGACAAGAGCGCCGGGGCCGCAGCGAGCGGCTTGATGCGAGGCGTGCTCTCGGTGGTGGAGTTCATGCGCGTCAGGGTGTGGCTTGGGAGATGCTGGAGAAGAGCTGCGGGTCTTCGGCACCAAAGCCGTAGAACAAGATGCCGACGTCTGGAGGGATGCTTGCCCCAAGCGCGCCAAGCCCCTGTTTGGTGGATGCCGCGTCGTCGAACCACACCTGGTGGATGGTGCCGTCGGGTGCGCGGTAGTTGAAGAACAGCGCGCCCGTAGGGCCACGGTTCACCGTGGCTCCGTAGAGCGTTTGGAGTCCGATGGCCTCGAGATAGGTCGTAAAGCGAGTGCCCCGCGGGGCGAACTCGACACCGTACAACGGATACGAGACATCGAGCCGCGCGCCCGGCGCCGTGTTGGTGGCGTGCCGATATACATCCGTGACCCAGCCGGTATCGATGGTGGGGCCGGCGCCAGGCAAAGAGTAGTCGAGCGTCATGAGGCGAATGCTCGAGGCCACGGTGGCCAGGCTGCGCAGGTCGAAGGCATCGCCGCCGGGTAAATCGCTGGGCGACGTGCTCGAGGGCGGTGCCATGATGCCCATGGTTTTGCCCACGGCTGCCATCTCTGCGGCCACGCGACGGCCAAGGTCCGTGACGTTGGGCCGGGCACTGTTGTCGAGCTGCTGCAGGTCGAGCTCTACGCCGTCGGCCGCCACCGCTGTGACCGCGAAGCGCAGCTCTTTGGCCAACTGCTCGCGGTAGCTGACCTCGGCAAGCAGCCTTGACGTTTGGACGCCGTCGATGCGCTGCCCAGACTCGTCGGTGAAGGCGACGCCTAGGCGCACCCGGTAACCCTGGACGGAGAGTTCGCGCACGAGCACCGAGAGAGCCTGTCGGGCGCTTGGGTCCGACGGGGCGACGGTGCCGTTGTACTGGGGCACCAGGCACAACATGATGACCTCTTGGACCACGCGGCGGGTGCCCGGGCTTGCGAGCGACGCACGCTGTTGGGCATCGAGCACGCATCCGTCGGCGAGCAAGGTGCCGCGACGTGCAGGCAGGGAGCTCTCGGCGGCGAGGCCCACGGACTGCACGTTCTCGCCCTCCCAGGCGCAGCCGGCGGCGCACAAGCCCGCGAGCATGGTCAATACGACGCGCTTCATAGATCTGCCTCCCACCGTAAGCCGAAGGACATGCCGTTGCCCCATCCGTAGTCGTAGATGCTTGGCGTCAACACCACACACAGCCTCCGGGTCGGATCGAGCCGCCGACAGCCCTCGACCTCGGCGCGCAGTAGTACCGAAGTGGCGGTGACGCCCTTCTCGAGGGGCTCGACGTTGGCCCCCTCGGCCAAGGTGGCGCCCATTTGCATGAACGAGAAGCCCGAGCGCAGCCCCACCCCCCACGCGTAGCGACGATGTTTGAACCGTGCGCCGAACCCCAGGAGCCCTACGTCGTAGCGGATGGTGGTCCACGGCCGCAGCGTGGCAATGGAGCCATCGACATTGGAGGCAATGCGCTGCTGCGGACCTGCAGCCACCAAGAGATCCATGCCAAACAGATTGAGGCGATAGCGATCGCCAAAGATGAAGTTGACGTCGACGCCACCGCCCATGGTGGTGATGGGCCCGCCGGCCGGAAGCCGCGCGCCCTTGGTGAGAAAGCGGTAGTTGGTCTCGCGACTCTCGTCCGGGACCTCGAATGCGGGCAGTTCGGCCAAACGATGCCCGAGCACTCGACCCGACACCTCGACCTCGAAGGCCGATCGGTACTGTGCGTGCGCCTGGCGCGGGATCGCCAACAACCCAAGGGCCCCCAACCCCGCTACCCAACAACGCCGCATCTAGTATTACAAAGTGTTCATCAAAGTCCGCCAAAGTCAAGGTCGGACGGCCCTTGTGGAGCGAGGAGCGGGCATTGGGCACGTGCCCGTGTCCCTTTTGAGTTGCCGTGGAAGGTTAGACGGGGCACAAGCCCTTGCCATGTACTCGTCGAAGTTCGCCCTCGGAACCACCCCCATCGCTGCGCTTGGCCTTGTCCTTCTCGGCATCGCCTGCGGGCCCAAGGTCACGGCACCGGCCCCCGGTCCGGTGACGCCGGCCACGGTGGCGGCAGCGCAAGGTGGCTCGGGGAGCGCGCCCTCGCAGGCCGATCTCGAAGAGGGGCGCACGGCCTTCGTTGCCAAGTGCAATGGCTGCCACGGGTACCCCGACCTCGTCGCCATCAAAGAGTCCGAGTGGAGCCACATCATCGACGAGATGGGCGGCAAGTCCGACTTTGACGCCAAGACCAAGCAGAAGGTTCTGCAGTTTGTGCTGGCTGCCCGCGCCGAACGCGCTGCTGCGGCGCCGGCCCCGGCGGCTTCGGCCAAGTAACCGACCGCTTCTGGCGGTCCAAACGCTGAGGCCCAAACCCGGGGCTTTGCGTAGGCTCCGGGCCGATCGGCAAGAGTTGCAACGGCTTGTCCGGCAAGGGTGCGCCGCGCGCATCGCCTAGGAATGCGCCTCGGCGGCCGATCCGTGGCACACTCCAGATCGTGCTTCGTCACCTGCGGGGTCTAACGACCGGCTTGCTTGTCTCGTCCAGCGCCCTGGGCCTGCTGGGCTTTGCTTGCTCCAAAGACGAAAAGCCCGCCGAGCCAGGCACCGAGATAGACCCCGAGCGCTCCGACGCTGCAGGCAAGGCGCTCGATGCATCGAACGACACCAACAACGTCATCGAGGAACTCGACGCTGGTGTGCTCCCGCCGGCAGACTCTGGCAAGACCAGCTGCGACCCCTTTGCTCCCTTCGAGCGCATCGAGCGCCCGAGCGGTGTGCCCACGCCCTTCACCGTGCGCCCCACCGCCGACGAGCGCACGGTCTACTTCGGTACGTTCCGATTCGTGAGCCTGTTCGACTTCCGCTTCGAGCTCAGCTCGGCATCGCGCCCCGACACCACCGTCGGATTTGCCGGCGCCGCGCCCCTCGGGGGCGAAGGAATGAACACCGGTTCCGAGGCCGTACCGTTCATCACCAGCGACGGGCTGACGCTGTTCTTTACCTCACGCCGAAGCGTCGACGGCGGCCCCGGCGGAGAGAACATCTGGGTGGCCACACGGGCGAGTACGTTCGCCGACTTCGCAAAGCCAAGCTTGGTCACGGGCGTCAATTCGAGCGACAACGACACGGCGCCCTACTACGTAGAGGCGACAGGCGAGCTGTTCTTTGCGTCCGTGCGCACCGGCCGGCCCAACCTCGATCTGTATCGTGCGGTCAAAACCGGCGGCGGCTTTGCACCACCGGAGCGCATTGCAGAACTCGACGGCCCCGGCGACGAGACCCTGCCGGTGCTCAGCAAAGACGGGCTCACGCTCTACTACTCGGGCGGCGTCGACGAGGGCGACGGAGGGATCAACCGCGACATCTTCGTGACCACCCGTAGCAAAGTCGGAGCCCCGTTTGGCCCGCGCAAGCGCGTCGATGCGCTCAGCACGTCAGAGTTCGAAGTGCCCTCTTGGATCTCGGCCGATGGATGTCGCTTCTGGTTCCATGGGATCCGCGATGGCGGGACGCAAAACCCCATCGTTGCCGTGCGCGTCCCCCGCTAAATCACCGAGCATCATCGGCGATCCCTTAGGACGCTGTCCTCCGCCCCAGAGGCATTGCCGCTGGGGTCCCACCTCCTGCATTTGGGTCCCAAGCCCAAATGGCGCCCGGCGTCTGTAGTCGAATCGCGCTCGGTCATTTAGGTCGCCACACTTCATCTTCGCTCGAGCGCTCACGTCAATCGGACGAGATGCTTGGACGCAACCGGATGACCACGGATTTGGATGCGGGCGTGTTGCTCTTGTCGGCTACCGAGTCGAGGGGCACGAGCACATTGGCCTCGGGGAAATAGGTTGCCGCGCAGCCCTTTGGCAGATCGTAGGCCACTACCATGAAGTGCAACGCCACGCGCTCTTGCCCTTGATGACGCCCCAGCAGGTCTACACGGTCACCCGCTCGGAACCCTTGGGTCTCCATGTCTTCTGGGTTCATGAACACGACACGGCGCCCGGCACGCACGCCGCGGTAACGGTCGTCGTCTCCGTAGACCGTGGTGTTGTACTGGTCGTGACTGCGAATCGTCATCATGAGCAGCTCGCCGGGCTTGAGGTCGTGCTCCGGTAGCGGGTGCACCGTGAACATGGCCTTGCCGGCGGCGGTACGGAACTCTCGCCGCGCCGCTGCGTTGCCAAGGTAGAACCCCCCAGGCTGTCGCACGCGACGGTTGTAGTCGCCGCAACCGGGAACCACCTTCGCGATGTGCTCCCGAATGCCATCGTAATCGTCACGAAGACTCGACCATGGGACACGAGTGCGCGCCCCGAGCGTGGCGATGGCCAGGCCACACACGATGGCGACCTCGCTAAGGAGCGTTGGCGCTGCTGGCTCCAGGTGCCCCTCGGACTTGCTCACGATGCTCATGGAGTTCTCCACCGTGACGAACTGCGGCCCCTTGGCCTGCACATCGCGCTCGGTGCGGCCAAGGCACGGCAAGATGAGCGCAGCGCGACCTGTGACCAAGTGCCCGCGGTGCAACTTCGTAGAGATGTGCGCCGTGAGTTCGCAGTGCCGCAAGGCGCGCGCCGTGGCCTGCGTGTCGGGCGCCGCCGACAAGAAGTTGCCGCCCATGGCCACGAACACACGCACTTTGCCCGCGTCCATGTGGCGGATGCAGTCGACCACATCGACGCCGTGGGCTTGGGGCGGAACGAAGCCAAACTCGCGGCCCAATGCATCGAGGAAGGACTGCGGCATCTTCTCCCAGATGCCCATGGTGCGGTCGCCTTGCACGTTGCTGTGGCCGCGGACAGGGCACGCGCCAGCGCCGGGCTTGCCGATGTTGCCGCGCAGAAGCAGGAAGTTCACGATCTCCTGCACGTTGGCCACGCCGTTTTTGTGCTGCGTGAGCCCCATGGCCCAGCAGACGATCACGCGTCGGGCGCCGATGGCCACACGGGCCGCCGCGCGCATTTCGGCCTCGGACACCCCAGCGCCCTCGATCAGACGAGGCCAGGTGACGGCGTCGAGGGCAGCAACGAACGCGTCGTAGCCGGTGGTGTGCTGCGCAATGAACGCGTGGTCGAACACGGTGCCCGGCGCCGCACGCTCGGCCTCGAGCATGGCCTTCATGATGCCCTGAAACAGCGCCACGTCGCCGTTGATGCGCACCTGCAAGAACATGCTCGCGATGGGCTTGCCACCTTCGAGCACGTCGACGGGGTCTTGCGGGTGCGCGAAGCGCCGCGTGCCGACCTCGTTCATGGGATTGACCGCCACAATCGCGGCGCCACGCAGCCGCGCCTCTCGCAAGGTCGACAGCATGCGCGGGTGGTTGGTGCCGGGGTTTTGCCCCACCACGAAGATGGCATCGGCCCGCGCAAAATCGTCGAGGGTGACAGTGCCCTTGCCCACGCCCAAGGTGGCCTCCATGCCCGCACCGCTGGACTCGTGACACATGTTGGAGCAATCGGGCAGGTTGTTGGTGCCGTACTCCCGGGCAAACAACTGATACAAAAAAGCCGCCTCATTGCTCGTGCGTCCGGAGGTGTAGAACGCTGCAGCGTCGGGCGACGGCAACGCACGCAGCGCGGCGCCGATGTGCTCGAAGGCCTGCTCCCAGGAGATGGGCACGTAGTGCGAGGCACCGGGCGCCAAGTACATCGGATGCGTGATGCGTCCCAAGTCGTTGAGCTCGCGATCGGACAGCTCGCTGAGCTGCCGCAAGCTCTTGGCCTCGAACAGTGCCGGGTCGGCGCGGCGCATGGTGGCCTCGCTGGCCACGGCTTTGGCGCCATTCTCGCAGAACTCGAAGGCCGACCGGTGGGCCTCGGGCTCGGGCCAGGCGCATCCCGGACAATCGAAGCCAGAGGCTTGGTTGGTGCGCAGCAGGGTCTTGGTTCCACGTAGGGCGCCCATGTGCCGCAGCGCGTGCTCCGTGGTGTACCGCATGGCGTCGACGCCGCCGGCATGGGAGGACGGCGCTTCGATCAGGGGATCACCGGTCTCCATGGGAGGTTCGGCGAGCGGCAAGCCTTTGGGATCGTCGGAGCTCACCGCGCGCCATCCCCGGAGAGCCGTTGACCGCCGGCGTACACGTTGAAGCGCTCATCGCGGACGAAGCCCAGCAACGTCATGCCCTCTTCGTGGGCAAGCTCTACGGCAAGGCTCGACGGGGCGCCCACGGCGGCCAACACGGGGATCTGTGCCATCAGGGCCTTTTGCACCAACTCGAAGCTCGCGCGTCCGCTCACGAGCAGGATCTGATCGCCTCCGAGCGCCGCGCCCGCGCGCAACTGCGCGCCGATGAGCTTGTCGACGGCGTTGTGTCGCCCAACGTCCTCGCGGATGCACTGCAAGGTGCCCGCGGCGTCGAACAAACCGGCGGCGTGTAGGCCTCCGGTCCGCGCAAAAGACTCTTGGGCTTGCTTCAATTGGCCCGCGAGCGAATGCACCACGGAAGCAGACAGGCTCGCCGCTTGTGCAGGCAACTTGCGCGGCAACACCGAACGCACAGCCTCGAGGGATGTCTTGCCGCATACCCCGCAGCTCGACGACGTGTAGAAGTGACGTTCGAGGCGCGCCATATCGACCTTGGCGCCGGGCCCCAAGTCCACACGAACGATGTTGGACGAGCCATCGCCGCGAACCGCTGGGCCGCAGTGTTTGTATGCCGTGACATCGGCCAAGGAGCGCACGATGCCCTCGGTGCACAAGAACCCGATGGCCAGATCAAGGTCGTCGCCCGGCGTGCGCATGGTGATGGCTAGGCTCTTGTGCACGAACTCGCCGCTGCCCGAGGGGAACCCCAAGCGCAGCTCGAGAGGCTCTTCGATGGCAATGGCGTCGCTGGCCGGCGCGGCGAACGAGGCGCCTTGCACCCGGATCACCTGACAGTCTTTGTCGTGCACTCGGCCCGCGGGCCGCGCTTCTACGGAGGCAGTGGTCATGATGCGGCGCAACAGTCCTTGGGGACCGAAGGCTGTAGTATACCCAGCCGTATGCGCGTGGGCGTATTCCTGGGGGGTCGCGCGGAGCGCATGGGGGGCATCAGCAAGCCCCTGCTCGAAATTGCATCGGGCGAGACCATCCTTGGACGCACACTGCGCATCATCGAAGACGCAGGAATGCGCCCGGTCTTGTTGGGCCCAACGCCCAGCATTCTGGCCTCACTGGCGCCACCAGAGTTGCCGCGGGTCGACGACGCCCTGCCCAACCACGGCCCCTTGGGTGCCCTCGTCGCGCTGCTCGAACGGTACGCCGAGCCGGTGATTGCCCTCGCCGGCGACATGCCGTACGTCTCCAGCGATCTCTTGCGGCGTCTCCACCGCGAGCACCCCGATGCCCCCATCTTGGCGCCGCGATCGGGCCAACACTGGGAGCCGCTGTGTGCGCGGTACGACGGCGCAAGAGTCGGTCCGGTTGCACGCCAACGCCTCGAGGCCGGCACGTTGTCGCTGCAGGGTCTCTTGGATGCGCTACCGGCGACAGCGCTGCACGTGGACGACCCGGGCACACTGCGCGACTGGGACACCCCCGAAGACGTGCGCGGCACCTAAAGGGGCGGCCGCTCTGCGGGGCACCAGCCTAGCGCGTGATCTTGGTCTCACCGTTGCACGGGATCTCGATCTCGCGCGCATCGGCCTTGTTGCCTACGGCGAGGGTGTGCGGACCACAGCGAACATTGAAGCTGCGGGCGCCTGATCCGAGCATCAGCTTGCCATCCATGTACACCGCACGCGATTTTGCTTCGCCCGCAATCACCAGGCGCCCGAGGCCTGTGGGCGCCTTGGGTGGCGCTGCCTTTGCGACCGAGGGGGCAGGAGTCTCTTTGGCCACCGTTGGCGGCGGCGCCTCGGCCACTTCGGTTGCCGGCGGCGGTTCGGCGGCAAGGGCCGTCGGAGG
The DNA here is from genome assembly GCA_044358965.1 of Polyangiaceae bacterium. Lineage (GTDB taxonomy): Bacteria > Myxococcota_A > Polyangia > Polyangiales > Polyangiaceae > SXNL01. Next base: position 813 of record JBIKNA010000237.1, on the reverse strand, counting down.
CGGCCGCGGCGGCCCGGAGCTTTGGTCTGCTTTGCCCTTGAGACCGGCCGTCACGGCGGCCATGGCGGCAACGGCAACGGCGGCAACAGCGGCCATGGCCAGACGTTTGCGCGCGCGGGAGCCCGACGAAAGGGACCGCAGATCGATCTCGATGGAAGGGCCAACGGCGCGCACACCGTCCGGAGGTGTTGCGTCGCGGATCATCGCACGCACGCTGGGTTCGTCGGCCATGGCCGACGGCGGGACGGTCATGGCGGTCGGGGGCACGGAGCCCGCAGCGACAGTGGTGGCCGGCGCAGGGGCAGGCGGTTCGGGACTCTCCATCTTGACGATGGCCGCCTCGACCTGCGGCACGTAGGGGGCTCCCGCCCCCTTCCCTTCGGCAAACACAATCCAGGGCGTGGACCGCTGCCTAAGGAACGCACGTACGTCACTCTCCATGCGCGCACGATCCAGGGGGGAGCCCTCAGGTGCACCCGGGATGTCCAATGCTTTCGCGAACCGTGGATGTTTGACCGAGTGCATCGCCATGGATGCGAGCAATAGTCGCGCCGAACTTTGGCGTTACAGCCGCGATGGCAAAGTCGCCCTAGGGTGAAACGGCGCAGCCGAGCAAAGGCTCACGTTCCAGCGCTTGCCCCACGTGAGCGACGAGGGCCTGGGCGATGCGTCGGCCCATGAGGGCGCCCCCGTCGCGACTGAAATGGATGCAATCGCGCTCGGCCAGGCCTTCTTTGACGAAGTGACGAATGCTGCCCTTGCCGCCCATGGCGGCATAGAAGTCCCAGAAGGCCCAACCGTTGCGCGCAGCAA
>JBIKNA010000655.1:0-3179 GCA_044358965.1 Polyangiaceae bacterium | reverse complement strand
ATGTGCACAAGAGCCTCTACAAGGCCTTCATCGAGGCCGCAGAGCCCCTGGTTCGTGCCTACGTCATGGGCGATCCCATGGACGACAAGACCAACATGGGACCTATCGCGCAACCTGCGCACCCCGTAGAGCTCGAGGCCATGGTGCAAGACGCAAGGGCCCGGGGCGCACGTATCGTGTGCGGCGGCAAGCCCACCAAGGTCGACGGGCGAGGTCGCTTCTTCGAGCCCACGCTCATCGAGAACGGGACCCAAGACATGTTGCTGTTCCGCCAAGAGTCGTTTGGTCCCATCTTGCCGGTGAGCGTAGTGGACTCCGACGAAGAGGCCCTTGCTCGCATGAACGACTCGGAGCTCGGGCTTACTGCGGCCGTCTACACAAGCGATGTCGAGCGCGCCGAGCGCATGGCCAGGGAACTCGAGACGGGTACCGTGTACATGAACAAGTGCGACTCCCTGGACCCGGCGTTGCCTTGGGTGGGCGTCAAGAACTCGGGTCGCGGCGCCACCCTCAGCGCCCTTGGCTACGAGTACCTGACGCGGCCCAAGGCCATCAATTTCAAGCTGGCGCTGTAGCCCTACCGTCCGTAGGTATTGACGCCAAGCACCAGCGGCCGGGACCAGTGCGGTCGAGGCGACTTGTGGTCGCGCAAACGGCTACCTGGCCTGGGAGCCCGTCTCCACCTGCACCTGCCGACAGCGGTCCATGCAGGCGGGGTCGTCGGCACACTGCGCCGAACAGTCAAACGAACGCGCGCGCTTCTTGTCGCACTTGGGGTCGCGCTCGCAGCGCTGGGGGTCTTTCTCCGCGTTGGCAGTCATGTGCGCGCAAGCGGGTGCAAGAGACAAAGCAAACAGCGCGCACAGACCCGCGGTAAGCGTTTGGCCCAATCTGCTCATCGGGGCGGCGTGGTCTTGGCGATGGCCGGCCGCTCGCGCAAGCACTTGCTGAGGTTGCCCTCGAGGTGCCGCATGGCCACGGGCAACCGCGGGCGCCCCATGACCGGAGCCCCAAGCCGGGTCCAGTCCATGCCGGCATCGCCCACGCTAAGCCAAACGAAAAGTGCGCGACCACGAATGTTGTCGAAGGGAACGCCGCCGCCCTGCCCGCCCCACCACGCTCGGGAATCGTGACTGTTGTTTCGGTTGTCGCCCATGACCCAGACCTCGCCCTGCTTGACCCGGTAGGGGCCCTGGGCCTCGCTGGCGCCGCTGGACATGTGGTCGTAGAGCGTGAGGTAAGACTCGTCGCCCAGGTATTCGACGAACAAGTCGCCCTCGTGCCGCATGCTAGGCGGCTCGACATCCGTGTAGCTGTAGGTGCCCACGAAGCAGCTCGGGACTTCCCACCCGTTGATGATGGGATGACCACCCCGAGTACGAAGCTCGTCGCCGGGCAGCGCGATGACCCGCTTGATGAAGTCTTGCTCCGGGTGCTCGGGGAACGCGAACACCATGACGTCGGCGTAGTCGGGCGGCATGTGGGAGAACGCCCGGAACTTGGTGCCCGGCACCTGCGGCCCGTAGCTGAACTTGTTGACGAAGATATGGTCACCCACCTGCAACGTGGGGATCATGGATCCGCTCGGAATCTTGAACGCTTCGATCACGAACGAACGGAGCGTGAGGGCGATGGCGACGGCAATGAGAATGGACTCGATGTACTCGCGCACTTCGCTCTTGCGCCAGCGCCCCAGCCGCACGTCGACCTCGCCGTCGGCGCGCACCAGCGCGTCCGCAAAAAGCTGCGGATCGAAGGGCTCGGTGGCCATGGCGTCTTCGAGAGCGCGCAGGTCCGTCTTGACGCGGGTGCGTTCGCGATCGGACAGGTCGCCCTCGTGTTTGCCCAGAATGGCGTGGGCCTCTTCGAGCAGACCGCGCGCCTTTTCGAAGTGCCGGCGGAACTCTTCGGGGACGCCGTCGCGCATGGGCTGATGCGCGTAGACGGACAAGGGCAAGCGATGTCGCACGGCCCAGAGAGACATCTCGAAAGCCGTGAACAAGACGATGCCGATGGGCACGGGCTGTTCTCGAACGAGCGATTGCACCAGGGCCAAGGTTCCAGTGACCTCGACACCGCTGGCGGGGGTGAGCCCCCACACGAGCAAGATGGCAAGAAAGAAGGGCAGAACAGCGAACCAGGCCAGCCAGTAGAGGGACCGGAGCACGCGCCGCATGGGGGTGAACGGCGGGCCCGGAGGCACCGTGCGGCGGCGCGGTGCCGCGGCCTCTTCGGACGGAACGGCGGGCGCAGCCGGTGAGGTTCCGGACGCTTCGGGTTCTACGCTGTCGATGCTGTCGCCTGCCAAGGTTGCCTGCTCGTGGGCACGCGTAAGTGCGCGAACCTGCGGGGTACCTTAGCGGGGAACGCACGCCGAATCCAGTGGCGGTCTTTGCTAGGCCCCGGACGGGCTGCCCCCGCGAAAGCGGCGTCGCGGGTTGGCCCCGCCGGGCGCAGCCGGCCCCGAGCGCGGCGGGCCCCTCAGGGCGCGGGCCCCACCTCGGCCAGGTAGCTCACGAGGCCGGCGCGGTCGTCGAAGGCACTGCCCTGCGGCATGGTCGGGCCCAGGGTGGCCGTGTTGTCGAGCACGATGTAGTAGGTGCCCTTGGGGAGCGGGATGGCACGCATGTATGGGGTGCCACCAGGAATGACGTCGACGAAACTCGGAACGCCGGCGATGGGGCCCGAGGCTGGGTATTCGTAGTAGAGGCGCAGCGCCGGGTCGGCGACGCTCTTTTCGAGGACGACGAGATCCATGGCCGGGGCGCCATCGAGCTGCGCAGACACGTAGATGGCGTGGCCACTCTCGCTCACGGTGATGGGGCCCACGAAATCGCGCTGTCCCTGGTGCACTTCGGTGCGCAAGTTCTCGTAGACCAGGCGGTCTTTGCTTCCGCCGGCGAAGGGCCTGCGCGGCCGCTGCCCGAGCTCTACGATCCCAACGGCCACTTCGGTCTGCTTGTTGTGGTCGGCAATGACCGTGAAGCCTTCGGCCAGTTTGCCCGACACGAGCTGCCGACCAAAGTTGTCGCCCACGGGATTGAGCTGATTCAGGAACGAGGCGAGCTGGGCCTCGATGCGATAGATGCGAAAGTCGCTGCCGGCCACGCGCCGCGGACGGAAGTAGCCGTAGATGTCGCACTCATCTTTGGCGATGAGAAAGTCTTGGGTGTACTCGA
>JBIKNA010000654.1:0-3185 GCA_044358965.1 Polyangiaceae bacterium | reverse complement strand
GCTCGTCAAGGCGCTGGCCAAGAACCCCAAAGACCGCTGGAAGAGCGCCCAAGAGCTGCTTCGCGCCTGGCGTGCGCTGGGGCCTGCGGTGGTCAATCCCGGCATCGCCGTCGCGCGAGATCCCGCCAGCCAAGCCACACAGACCTCGCTCACGGCTCCCACGGGCATGCGCGACGCCGAAGGGCGTCAGGCGCGCACCTGGCTCATGGCCTCGGGGGCGGCGGCCGTGGTGGCGTTGCTCGTCGTCACCGGCGTCACGCTCTTTCGCTTCAACCGACGCGACGACTCCAAAACGCCGGTGGTTGCAGCAGCGGCCAGCGTGGCGCAAGCACCGGGTACCGCCGTCGAGCGGTTGCCGGCCCCCACGGTGGCCGTTCCCGTGGTCGCGTCCGCCGCCGCAGAGGCCAACGCTCCCAAGGCTGCCGGCGAGCTCGACGAGCCCTTGGTGGTCCCCACGGTCACGGTCAAGAGCCCTGCAGCGGGGGCGCAGAGCACCGCGCGCGGCGCAGCCTCCAAGGCCTCGGCTTCCGTGTCCTCGTCGGCGCCGGCCACCAAGCCCTCGGTGCCGCACATCACCAAAGAACCTCGCTATTGACCTTTGGTCCCCGACGCGTGCTTTCATAGCGTCATGGCTCGGTTGGCACACAGGCGAATGGCGCGCACCCAAGGGGTGCTCTCGGCCATCGTGCTTCTATGTGCCGTGTCGGCAGCGCATGCCGACGATGCGCGCGACCGATCGCGGGTACAGTTCCGGCGGGGCGTGGAGCTGGTGCAAAAGGGCGACTACGCCGCTGCCAAAGAGGCCTTCGATGCGGCCTACCAGCTCTTTCCGCACCCGAGCATCCTGCTCAACATCGGTGTCGCGCGCCTCAAGACCCAAGACCCGGTGGGCGCCGAGACCGCCCTTGCCAAGTTCTTGGCCGACGACGGCGGCGCGCCACCGCAAGAGATCGCAAGCGCCCGAACCGCCCTTGCCGAGGCGCGGGAGCGCATCGGCACCTTGCGCCTGGTGCTCACCCCAAGCAGCGGCATGTCCGTCACGCTCGATGGTGCCCCCGTGGCTGTGGTGCAGGGCAAGCCCACCGAGCTCCGCGTGGTGCGGGGCAAACACGCGCTGCACCTCGAGGCCGAGGGCTTCGAGCCCGCCGATGCCGACCTCGACGTAGGTGAGCAAGAGACCTTCGAACGCAAGTTGACCGCCAAGCGCGGGGTCGAGGCGCCCAAGCCCCAGACCCCGGGCATCGTGTGGTCGCCCTTGGGCATCGGCCTTTCTGCCGGGGGCGTTGCGGCCATGGGCTTTGGTGCCTTCGCCGGCATCCGCGCGCTCTCGTTGGCCGATGACTACAACACGCGTGGCAACGCCGGCTACCAAGACCCGGGCGTACGGTCCGAGGGCACCACGTTCCGGACGCTCGCCGACGTGGGCATTGGGCTTGGTCTCGTTGCGTTGGCCGCCGGGGTCTACGTGCTCGTGATGGGCCCGCCCGGGGGCGCGGCCACTGCCAGCGCAAGCCCCGTCAAGTGAACCCCCCGGGGCAAAAGGTCCGTGTGTCGGGCGCGCGCACGCTGCGGGCGCGCCTGGCGCGTCTGGGCGTTGGGCCCGCGCCCACGCAAGCGCCGGCCCGGGCCGAGTTCCTTCGGGGGCTCTTGGCCACCACACGCCGGCGGAGCATGGTGATGCTTGGCGCGGCGGCCCTTGCAGCGCTCTTGCTGCTGCTGGTCTCGCTTGTCGACGATGCCGCCCACGCACCCTTGTTGCTGGCGCTTGGCATCGTGGCGCCGGCCCTGGGCTCGGCGATCATCTTCCAGGCGGGGCGCAGCTTCGTTGCACTCTTCACGGTGTATGCCGTGGCGTTCTTGGCCACAGTGCTGAGCCTCACGTTCTCCTCGCAGGCTGTGTTCCAAGCGCCAGTGCTCGTGGCCGTGGCCTTGGGGCTCGGCAGCGTTCTTGTGGTGCCGCAGCCTCGCGCCCTGACCTTGGGCACCGTTGCCCTCGTGGTGTTCCTCCCGCTGTTGCTACCCGGTTTGCGGTATTCGGGCCTTGTGGGGCTGCCCCTGTTGCTTGCGGCCGCGCGCATCGGCGAGGACCGACGGCGCAACGCGATAGCAAGATTCGCCCTCGGGCGCCGCGCGGCGCGTCGGCTCGCGCAGCTTCAGCGCACCCAAGAAGACCTCGTGGTGGTCGAGAAGCTCGAAGCACTCCGCGTGCTCGTGGGCGGGCTTAGCCACGAACTCAACAACGCCCTGGTCGTGGCGCAGATCTCCGCGAAAGAAGCCCGCGACAGCGTGAGCACGGACCCGGCGCGCACGGCCAAGTTGCTCGACAAGTCTCTGTCGGGTTTGGGCCGCATCGAAAAGAGCGTCGCCCGTCTTCGACGTTTTGCCATGGCCGAGCGTGGCGCCTTCGAGGCCACGGATGTAAGCGCCCTGTTCGATTTTGCGCTCGAGAGCGGCATTGGTCGCGGCCCCAGCAGCGTTCAGGTGCAGCGCGCCTACGAGGCAGATCTGCCGCCCATTCCGTGCGACGCATCGGCCTTGGCCGAGGTCCTGTTTCACCTCACGCGCAACGCCGTCGAAGCCATGCCGGCCGGGGGCACGCTGCTCGCGCGAATCGAAAGCACGACAAGCTCCGTGCGCTTGAGCCTGACCGACAGCGGCGCGGGCATTCCGGCGGATCTGTTACCGCGGATATTCGATCCGTACTTCGGCGCGGTGCGCGACGAGGCGGTGTACACGACCATCCACGGCGGCAAAGGCAAGCGCTCGGGCTTTGGGCTCTCGGCGGCCTATGGGCTCGTGCGGTCCATGGGCGGCGGGATTCAGGTGGAGAATGTGGCGGAGGGCGGGACCCGCGCCACGGTGGAGCTGCCTCGGATGCCGCGGCTGTGAGGGGAGAGGGAGGGGGGGAGGGGAGAAGAGTGTTCGGGTGCGGGTGCGGGTGCGGGTGCGGGTGCGGGTGCGGGTGCGGGGCGGGTGCGGGTGCGGGGGAGCCGGGTTGAGGGGGTCGGGGGCAAGCGACCGCCCATCGTTCCTGAGCGGGCTACCCGAGATCGGGCACGGGCACGGGCACGGGCACGGGTACGGGGAAGATTCGCTTCGCGGATGTAGGGAGGCACGCTAGCTGTCTTGTGGCTCGCGAGGCGCCACGGGAACTTAGCTGATGACGTGGACGCGCATGGAGTTGG
>JBIKNA010000236.1:0-10775 GCA_044358965.1 Polyangiaceae bacterium | reverse complement strand
TGTCAGAGAATCATTGAAGATTCCCAAGGCAGCCCGGGGTTCGACAGTACACCTGCTCGACGCTGGACATGGGCTCGACGCCCAAATTCCCCGCACGTGCGGGGGGGTGTACGCAGATACCCCGGGTCCCCGCCGTACATCTGCACGCGTGCGCACGTGTCCATGCCGCCGCCATCACCACTTTCGTCGCCTGAAGCCCGCCTTGCTCACCGATCGTGGCCGCGCCTCCGCCACGTGCGCCCCCGTCGCAGCCCGGCGCCGAGCCTCGCATCCAACGCCCGGCCCGCCGCCCCAACGGGCCCCCGGCCCCTGCACCCGCACCCGCACCGGCACCCGCACCCCGTCTGGCGCGCCTGATCCCGACCTTCGCGACAACGCGTTCGCATCGCGAAAGGCCAACAACAAAATGCCCGCGCGCGCCTGCCTCACCTTCGGCTGAGCCCGATGAGGGAACCCCCGCCTGCGCGTGCGCGTCGCGAGTGCCACGGCCCACAAATGCCATCGCGAAGTTGGCTCGGGGCGCAGGGGGCATCGCCCACCTGCCGCCTACGACCCTCCGCGCTCGGTGGCCGCTCGCAGATCAGTCACTCCACACTGCGCAACGAGCCCCTCGAATGCGTTTCATCACCTACTGCGCCCCCGCATGCCGGCGTTGGTCGCGGCGTGTGGTGCTTTCCAAACCATCAGGCACGTTCCGCTCGTGTGACCGCAGGGAATCCCTTGGGGCTCGCCCCCGCCTTGGCCTTCGGGCGCTCGTAACGGTTATGAAACGCATTCTAGTCCACGCGGAGCCAGAACCCATTGGGCCCTTGGATGCCGCTGCCGTGGCGGCCACACGGGGAACCCGTCGGCCCACCAAAGGTCAGGCTGTCGCAACGCGAGCACGTATCCAGGTAGCTGTAGTCTGCGGGTCGTACCAGGTAGTCGGTGGCCACCAGCGACAAAACCCGGTCGGCCAGGCGAATGGCGCGCGGCGTGGGGATCCAACCGTTCGCGCCCAGGTGGTCTTCGCAAGGCGCGATGAACGAAGTCTCCAGCATGCGCCAGATGAAGGCTTCGGCTTGCCGCGGGTCGTGGAGCGAGCGCACGGTCCGGAGCACCTCGTCCCGGGCGGTCATGGTGAAGCGGTCCACGAAGCGCGCGTCGATGTCGCGCAGGAGCAAGCCGCCGCTCGGGAACCCCGCGGGCTCGCGATCGCGATAGCTCTCACTGTGCGCGAGCTGCGCGTACGGGCCCATCAGCCAGAGCGCAAGTTCGGCCTTGCCCCAGGGACCGGACTCGTTGATGAAACTCAGCGCGGCCGTCCGGCACGCCTCCGCGACGTCTTCCACCGTCTGCTCCGTGGGGAGCGTGATGATGGTGTCGAACGCCTCGAAAAACTCTTCCTCGGGGTACTTGTAGGCCTCGCTCATGGAGACCATGCTCTCGCACTTCGCATGCCAGCCCCATGGTGCCTCGAAAGCAGGCTCATTTGCGCGATTTGCCGGGGTTTCGGATGTCCGACGTGTCAGCCCTTCGGCACCTGCGCCGTGCCAATGCGCTGGCACCGCCAACCCTTTGGCGAGCCCACCGTTACGGCAGAATTCCAAGCCGGTAGGCCAGCACCAGGAGGCCGACAATCACTGCGAAAATGGCCATAACCGGCCACGCCGCGCGCACGAAGGTGCCGAACGTGATCTGCAATGCACTACCCCCCTTTCCGATGTCCCACTCGATGGCGATGGCAACGCCCGTTAGGGCACGGGCAGGGGGATGTTGGCCATGGCGACCCCAAACATGCCTGGCCGCGTGTCGGCCACGAGCGCGGTGTCGGCCACGTGCACAAACAGCGCGCCATCCGCGCGCTGCCGTACCTTCACCTTGGCCGCGCCGGGCGAAGGCGTCCAAACATCGGTGCTTTGCGTGCGATGGTGCACGTAGCTTGCGCGCAGCCGGACCTGCCCGTCGGCGGGAGCACCTGTGGTGGCCACCAGGTCCAACGGACCGCTGGGCAGCGCCGCAAACCAGAGCTCAACGCGCGCCTCGCGCAGGCCGTCCACGCTGTCATCAGTCATGGCCACAACGGTGAGCGTGTTGCCCACGAGCGATGTCGTCCCCTCCATGAAAGACGCGCTGCCCACGTACACGGCGCCCTGCGGCAAGGGCCCTGGCTCGCACGGCTCGGTGTTGCAAAATGAGGCCGTGGGGCTCTTGTTTTGCCCGGCGCAAAGACCCGGGCGAGGGGTATCCGTCTCATCGACGCACGCCACGTCGCGGTAGCGCATCCCGCCGTCACACGCAGCGCTGCATGCTCCCCACGGCCCCGCTTGCCATCTTGTGCTGGAGCCCCCGGACCCCGACAGCGTGGCGAGGCTGCGCTCGAGCTTTGCCGCGCGCACGCTCGGGCGGAGCCACGGCGAAAGGGCGCGGTTCAGCTCAGTCGGAGCGTTCGCATCTGCGGCCGTCACTGGTGCCGGGACGTGGGCCCCGGAGCCTTCCGCCAAGGCCTCGTCCGAGGGTTCGCCCGTCGTCGGCAGGGCGCCCCGGGGCTCGCCGTCGTCGGTGGGGCCGCAGCCCGTCGCGAAAAGGAACAACGCGCACGCGGCTGCCAAAGGGACGCGAAACGGCTTCATGCGGGCCTCCGGTCACCGTGAACGGGCCAATGGCCCATGGCTTGAGGTACGCGAAAATTCCTTGAATCCAGCGCATGTTGACCGTACGGTACGTGCCTTGCCGAGTTGGCCGCCTCCGAGCGCCCTTTCGGCGTGGTAGCCAAGTGGTTAGGCAACGGTTTGCAAAACCGTCATACGTGGGTTCGAATCCCATCCACGCCTCTCAATCATCCCCGAGCCTCATGCCCTAAGGCTCGCGGTCCGCGCCGCTTCGGCGGTCAGCGTCGGTTATCTGGGCTTCGCGGGCCCGCGTCGCGACAGGCGCTTGACGCTCGTGTCAGAGCCACGGCGCTGGGGCCTGGGTCACTTGACGCTCGGGAGGTTTCCCGCGGCTTTTTCCGGGGTGACGGCGCGCGGCACGGTGCCTGCAACCCTCTTTTCACATGATGAACGCGAAAGTGTCTGTTTCCGAGCCGGCCCCGGACACCGTGCGGGATGCTCGGCCGAGCACCATCGATACGCTCTACGTGTTGCCGCGCCACTTGGGCGTGATGTCGCTTGCGGACCACTGTCGCGCCGCGGCGCTCCAGTTCCTTCACGAGTCCCACGACTGGGGCAAGCTCGAGCTCGTGCTCTGGCTCACGGGGCCCTACGACTTGCTCACCGGGCACGCCGCAGCTGGGCTCGCAGGCCGAGGCGCCGATGATCTCGCGCGGTCGCCCAGCCTGCTCACCTCTGCGGGCGTCGACGTGGTTACCGAGCTGATGCGCGAAGCGCGGGAAGAGGTCCTTGCGCAACTGCGGGCCATTGCCGCGGGGCACAGCATCGCCACCTTCGCCTTTGGCGCCGTCGCCCGAGGACACATCGTTGCCTGCGAAGACCGCAACGGCGTGCAAGGGTTCACCCCCGTGGGGCGCGCATCGCTCTCGTTGGCCGAGCGCGTCTTTTCGCTCTTGTCCGTCGACTATTTCCAAGACCCTTCGGCGTACGACCACCTCCGGGTCTGTGGGGGCTGCAACGTCGTCTCGTTTGGGGGCGAGCTCCACGCCTGCGAGCCCGTTCCCCGCGCCGAGAGCGGCATCTACTATCGTCGGCAAATCACCGACATCCCGCCGCCGTCCCGCGAGGCTGCGTAGCCCGCAAGCACGCGCCGCATCCCCGTGTGCGACCCCGAACGGCGGCGTCAGAACGCACCAGTCGGGGCGCCGAAGCCGAGAGTCTCATCTCTACCCGGGCGACGAAGTGATCCCTCGCGAGCACACACGTCGCGTCGGAGCTTTGGGGCTCAACTCGCGGGTGCAGTGTGTCATCGAGGCGAAGCGTACGATGACCGAGCCCGGTTGTCTTCGCCGCAGGGCCGTCAGCGCCCGCGGTCGCCGTCGGTCTCTTCGCCGAACTCTGCCCGCAGCACCCGCAGCGCTTGCGCGTGGAGCTGACAGGCACGGGACTCCGTGACCCCGAGCACGTCACCGATGCTCCGGAAGCACATGCCCTCGCCGTAGTACATGCGCAGCACGCCCTGCAGGCGCTCGGGCAGCTTGTCTACGGCCTCGGCGGTCAGACGTTCGAGCTGCTTGCGGCCCGCGGTCTCCTCCGGAGAGCGATCGGCGTGGGCTAGCTCCAGATCGTCCAGGCTCCGCGCCTGTTGCCGAGCCAACGAGCGCTCGGACAACTCGCGACGGGTGTCGTCGATTTGCTCGGTGCTCATGGACATGCGGTCGGCCAGTTCCGCCGGTGTGGCCGCACGCCCGAGTTCGGCGCGCAGCGTGGCCTCCTGTCGCTGAATCTGCCTGGCCACCCGTCGAAGGCGGCGAGGCGTTGGGTCCAAGCGCCGCAAGTGGTCCTGCATGGCACCGCGAATGCGATAGAGCGCGTACGCCTCGAACTCCTCTTCGTCCATGCCTGGCGCGGCGCGCTTGTGCGCCTCCATCAGGCCCACCCAGCCGAAGCCCATCAGGTCTTCTTGGGCCAAGTGCCCCGGCAAGCGCCGCACCATGCGCGCGGCCACGCGACGTACCAGTGGCTCGTAGCGGGCGAAGATCTCGTCGGCGCTGTATTGCTTCCAGGGGCACTCGTCGACGTTGAACTTCTCTTCGATGAACTTCTGTGCAGCGCTCATGGGTGACTTCTCCGATCGTTCTTGCGTTGCCGGCGGCGGGGGGCCGGGAGAATGTTGCTCGAGGTCGGCGGTCAGGAGCCGACGCCCTTGGCCTGTCGTCGAACCCCTGATTGCACGAGCCTCTGCGAGGCGTGCAGGCTGGGCGGTGGGCCCATGCTGGTGGTGCGCGCGCTGCGACTGAGCGCGTCGATCAGGTGCGACAGACCCACAAGACCGACGGCGAGCTGCCGGCTCTCGGCATTGTCGCGCAACAGCGCCTCGATGCGTGCAGCGCCCTGCGCTAGGAGTGGCGCATTGGCTTCCGCAGCGTTGACCTTCAGGGTCAGCGCCAGGCTCGCCATGCGCTGATAGTCCGCTCGACTGAGCGCCTGTTGAAGCTCTTTCAGGCGCTCCGGGGCCTCACGCACCACGGACTCACGACTGATGGCGACGCCCACCACGGCCGGAGGGACCGCGGCGAGGCGCTGGGGCCGTACCGTTACGGCATCGGCGGGTGACGTCACCGCGGCCGGCGCCTCGATGGTGCGCACCACGGCGAAGAGATCGGGCGGAGGCAAGGGGGGCGACAAGATGGGGGCCGCCGGGGCCTGCTGCTGCGCGCGTTGCTCTGCCCGGGAGCATTGCTCGAGCACCACCCGCTGCAGATCGAAAAGCGCGCGCCCACCCCAAACCACGGCAACACCGACGGCACCCCAGGTGACACACGAGCCCGCCACGTCGACCCAGTGCGCGGCACCGGTGGGCAACAACGTGCCCAGCGCGCGCAACATCGTGACGCCGACAATGGCGCCGCCGAGCCGGGCAAAGGGGCGTGGCGGAGGAATCTCCACCGGACTGTAACCAGTAGGGCCCGAAGGCATCGTGCTGCTCATTGTTGACCTCCGTGTTGGGGACGCACCAAAGCGAAGAGGGCGTCGGTGTGCGCCCGCAAAAAAGACAGCTCTGCGCGGAGCATGACCCCCGACAGCCAGATGGCGTCGGCGGACGCCTGGGCCCGATCACCGGACACCTTGGCCACGGTGGCTTGGCGCTGCTCCAGCTCGGCGAGAAGTGGTTCGAGTTGCGCCACGCGGCTGCGCTCTGCGGCCCATAGTTCCCGCAGCTGCTGCGAAAGGGCCAGGGCTCGGTAGCTCGTGGCTTCGAGACTGTGTCGCGCCGCCACGGTCCGGGCTTCGATGGCCTCGGCGTCGGCGCTTCGCTGGAAGATGAGTCCAGTGTTGACCGTCAAGGTCACTGTTCCGAACAGAGGCACCGGGTGGCGTACGCCAAACACTTGGTCGTAGCCGCCGCGCGCAGACACGTCCCACGCGTGCGCTTGTCGGACCCGGGCTTGCTGGACTTCTGCGGCCCGCTCCGCTGCGTCGCGCTCGCGCAATAGCTCGTCGAGTGGACGTGACGGCACGCGCATGGCCCCTTCCGCGCGCCGAAGCTGGCCCTCGGTCTCCAGCAGCGCCGCCTCGAGACTGTCGACGTGCAACACCGCGGTGTTGAGCTCGTCGATGGTGGTCCGGCTCTCGGCCACGCCCGTGCGCACTTGATCTCGGATCTCTCTTGCGCGCGGCAAAGACGAGGCGAGCACGGCGCGTTTGGCTGTCAATGCCGGCAGATTGGCAGCGTCCGATGCGCCGAACACGAACGCGAGGATGTCGTTGGTGACCTTGCTACGGGCGCAATCGGCTTCTGCCAGGTCTCGTGTCGCAAGGCCACGTACCAGCGAACCCACGCTGTAGCCGACGCCGGCCGTGAGTCGTGGCACGGCGGGCGTTCCGGCGAAGCCCAAGCTGGCGTCGGCACCGCTCACCATGCCACCCGACACGAAGACCTGCGGGGCAACCATTGGGGCGCTCGACGAGGCGGCGACGGCGCGGACGTAGCGACACCAGGTCTCCGTCGCCTTGGCGCTCGAGCCTTGCGGCGTCGCAGCGGGGGGCACGGGCTCCTCTGCCTTGGCCGCGCGTGTGCTCAGCACGAGCAGGGCCATGAGCGTGCCAGCGATGTGGGGACGTAAACGCATCGGATCCTCGTTGTCGGGCGCTTGTTGGACGCCAAGGTCTCAGAAGAAAAACGGCGCGCGATTGGCGTGCAATACTGGGTCCTGGGCGAATCTTCGGTCGGTCAGGTCCATGCGCACCATGACGCCGCGCAGCTCGATCTTCTGCACCGGGTGCGTGGCCACAACCTCGCCCTCCAAGAAGTCACGCACGGTGCCCACGCGACGGCAGATCACAACGTTTGCTACGCACGAGTACACAGGGCTGCCCGGCTTCACGTTGTCCATGTTGGTGTAGGGCACAAAGGCGACAGTCATCTGCTTGTCGAAGGCCGTCAGGTACGGCGACCCCGAGATCCCTTGCAGCAGCGACTCGTAGCGGCGTAGCGATGCGTCCACCGCGGCGAGCCCTTCGGTTAGCGATACCGAGGCCTCCCGGGCCCGGGTCATGGCCAGCTCCGATTGGTCGAACTCTCGCTCCAAGGTCAGTGCGTCGGAGCTCACGACATGCGCCGAAGCGCTCGGTCGACCCAAGGATTCCGTAAGACTCTTGAGCGAACTCGCCTGGGCGCTTGCCTGCGTTATTTGCTGGTCCAAGAACACGGTTCGTTCGAGCAACGCCAGGTTCGACGCGGTGAGCCCTGCGAGCTCTTTGTTGCCGCGGAGCAGTTCGTCTTTGCTGGCCAAGTGTGCCGAGAACATCTCTTTCATGCGCTCCCGGCTCAGTCCCGCAAAGTCGTTGTTCGCCGCAGAGATCTCGCGCTGCGCAAGGCCAAGCTCCTTGCGTAGTGCCCGCAGTTGCCTCGCGGCCTCGTTTCGCGATTCGAGATCACGACCGATGGAGGCTCGGAGCTTCTGCTGGTAGGCGTACTCTGCGGCAGCGATGCGGTCGGCATCCTTGCGTTTTGCAACGATGTCTGCGCGCTGGACTGCGAGCGTGTCTCGCAGCGACTGCTGCTGGGCCAGCTGCGCCGTGAGCTCGATGACGCGTTTGTCGCTCGGCGAGATGATGATGGGGGTCAGCCAACTCGACGACACGTAGTAGAAACCCGTGATCACGACGTAGGAGCCCAAACCCACGAGCACCGCGAGTAGAATCACGAAGCCCATGAGCTTGTACGCGGAGACGATTAGCTTGTTGAACACGACGCAATTCTCCTCGGCACGGTTCGGTTCTCTTTGCGTTCAGCGACAGACGACATGCCTTCAGGCGGCGAGCGACATGGGATTGGCCTCGGCTGCTTTGGGGGCTACCGGGTGAGTTCCAGATTCGGGTAGGGCGCTTGCAGCCACTCGGTATGTTCCCGAAGCCGCCGGCGCAGGCTCCATGGGTTCTGCTTCTGGGGCCTGCACTGCCTGTTGTACGAGCGTGAGGTCCAGCGTGGGCTCGTCGGCACCTTGGTGCCCTCGGGTCTCCCAAGAGCTCGAGTGCAGCGTGAACATCGCAAGGGGCGTGGCGATCAGGTACGTGATGGGCATCACGAGCGTCATGGCCACGAACCACAGCGGGTGGATCCGCGAGCAAGCAGCGTCGTTGCGCGTTTGAAACCAGTACACGCAGCCGAGCCCCGCTAGCAGCGCCGCGTGCAGCAGCGCACCGCTCCAGAAGGTGCCGCTCACAAGCGACTGGAAGATCACGAGCGGATACGAAAAGAGCATCGCGAACAGTGACAGATAGTGAATGCCCACCACCGGATGCAGGCTCCACGCGTGGCTCACGCCGCCGATCATGTCGACGATGTTCGACCGTCGCCAGCGCAGCTGCTGGTTGAAGTAGCTCGTCAGTGTGGTGGGGGCCATGGTGTGACACTGCGCCTGCAGCGTCATGGTGGTCTTGTAGCCAGCCTTGACGATCTGCCGCGTCAAGAACCGGTCCTCGCCGTACTTGATGGGGACGCCGAGCAGATTTCGCGTCTCCAAGATGGGCTCGAGCTCCATCAGGACCGACCGTCGGTAGGCCGTCAGACAGCCCGACAGGCACATGACGCTGCCAAACCAGCGCTCGACGTTCTTGAGGTACTCGTAGCCAAACCAGTACTTGATGGCCTGCATGCGCGAGAGCCAGTTGTCATTGGCGTTGAGAACGTGCACCCGCCCACCGACGGCGGCGATTTCGTCCGAGGTGAAGTGCTTGACGAGCTCGCGTACAGCCCTCGGGTCCACGACGACATCAGAGTCGACGGACACGATGACCTCGCTGGTGGCGTGCCGGACGGCGTTGTTGATGCCGCGCCGTTTCCCCATGTTGTAGGGGTTCTGGATGGCGAGCACCCGAGGGTTCAGCAACGCCACCTCGAGCGCGTGGGCATAGCTGTCGTCACTCGAGCAGTCGTCCACGACGATGATGCTCAGTTTGTCTTCGGGGTACTCCTGCGCGAGCAGGCTGTAGATCGTTTCCTTGATGCGGCTGCCCTCGTTGTAGAGCGGCACCACCACGGTCACCGTTGGCTCGTGGTCGCTCAGCTTGCTGGGCTTCCGGATGCCGTCCCACGCCTTGATGGTCAGGCCGACCACGTAACGGTTGACGAAGACCAAGAAGAACAGAAGTGAGATCGGAAACAGGTCCATGGGGGGCTCAGGCCTTTGCCTGCTCCCTTCACAACGGCGCTCGTCCCCCCTTGGTTAAGCGACGCCGTCCGGTGCCCTCGGGAACCCCGGGCCCACAATTCGCAATTCGCCGCGCAAATCTCGCGCCTGCGGTAGCATCGGCCCCCTAAGGGCCCTGAGACTGGGGTCTTTGCACAAGGACGGCGGCATGGACAGCAAGCTTCGCATCAACGGTGAACGGCTCTGGCGCTCCCTCATGGACCTCGCGCAGATCGGCAAAACGGAAAAAGGTGGCGTCTGCCGCTTGGCGCTCACGGATCTCGACAAACAGGGGCGTGATCTGGTGACCGGTTGGGCCAAAGAAGCCGGCATGAGCATCACCGTCGACAAAATCGGCAACGTGTTCATGCGCCGTCCGGGCAAAAACCCCAAGCTCCCACCCATTAGCTGTGGCAGCCACATCGACACACAGCCCACCGGGGGCAAGTTCGACCGCAACTACGGCGTCCTCGCCGGTCTCGAGGTGGTGCGCACGCTCAACGATCACAAGATCGAGACCGAGGCCCCCATCGAGGTGATCTTCTGGACCAACGAAGAGGGCTCCCGCTTCGTCCCCGTCATGATGGGGTCCGGGGTGTTCGCCGGCGCCTTCACCCTCGAGCACGCGTATGCCGCCAAAGACACCGCAGGCAAGTCCGTCGAAGACGAGCTCCGGCGCATCGGCTACGTGGGCGATCAGGTTCCGGGGGACCACCCCTTGGGCGCGTACTTCGAGGCGCACATCGAGCAGGGGCCCGTGCTGGAAGACGCGGGCAAGACCATCGGCGTCGTCACCGGTGTGCTCGGGCTCCGTTGGTACGATTGCGTCGTGCACGGCATGGAGGCCCACGCGGGCCCCACGCCCATGGCGCTGCGCAAAGACGCCTTGCAGGTGGCCACGCGCATCATGCAGGAGACTGTGGCCATCGCCCTTCGGTACCCGCCCTATGGCCGAGGCACCGTGGGCTACGTCCAAGTGCACCCCAACAGCCGCAACGTGATTCCCGGCACCGTGAAGTTCTCGGTGGATTTGCGCAACGTCGACGACCAAAAGCTCGACGCCATGGATGCCGAGATCAAGGCGTTCGTCGACAAGACCAGCAAAGAATCCGGTCTTTCCATCGAGCTCAGCCAGGTCAGCTATTTCAAGCCCTGCAAGTTCGAAGAGGCATGCGTGGCCGCCGTGGCCAAGGGCGCCGAGCAGCTCGGCTACTCGCGCATGGACGTGGTGTCTGGCGCCGGCCACGACGCCGTGTACATGGCTCGGTTGGCGCCCGCGGGCATGATCTTCGTGCCCTGCAAAGACGGCATCAGCCACAACGAAATCGAAGATGCCAAGCCCGAGCATCTCGAAGCCGGCTGCAACGTCCTCTTGCGCGCCATGCTCGACCGCGCGGGCACTTAGTTACATGAAGTGACCGGCGACGAGCAGGATCTTCGATCAAGCTCGCCTCTGGCCCGGGGCCGGTGCGTAGCAACCGTGCCCCTG
>JBIKNA010000653.1:0-3190 GCA_044358965.1 Polyangiaceae bacterium | reverse complement strand
CACCGGTGCGTTCTCGCTGCACGCGGTGGCGGGTGCCGCAACGCTTCACGCCACCTCGTCGGGCTATCCCGTGTCGCAGCCCGTCAGCGTCGATGCGTCCGCGACCACGGGCACCGTCGTCTTGGACGCGCCGGGGTCCATTCGCGTGATCGCCACCGAAGACGGCAGCAACGCCCAGCTGCCGGTGCGCGTGCAGGTGATCCCCGTGGCCCCGGTGGCCCCCGCGCCCGCAGCGTTTGGCGTCCAGGCAGAGGCCGAAGGCCGCTTGCACCAAGCGTTCGCCATGAACGGTGACATCACCCTGGCGGTACCGCCGGGGCAGCATCGTGTGTTGGTCACCCGTGGCTACGAGTACGAGTTGCTCGACCAGGTGGTGTCCGTCAGCGCTGGCAAAGTCACCGAGGTTCCCGCCAAGCTCAAGCACTCCGTCGACTCGACGGGTTTCATGTGCGCCGATTTTCATGTGCACTCGTACTTCTCGGCCGATTCAGCCGATGTGCCCGTCAACAAGGTCAAGAGCGCGGTCGCCGACGGGTTGGACATCCCGTTCTCCAGCGAACACGAGTGGGTCATCGATTTTCAGCCCATCGTGCAGAGCCTCGGGGTGAGCAAGTGGGCGCACGGCTTTCCGTCGTCCGAGCTCACCACGTTCACCTTTGGTCACTTCGGCGTCGTGCCCATCCAGCCCAAGCCCGACCAAGTCAACAACGGTGCCATCCCGTGGATTGGCAAGTCCACAAAAGAGATCTTTGCCGCGGTGCATGCCCAGGCCGAAAAGCCCGTGCTCGTGGTCAACCACCCGAGCGGAGGCAGCTTCCAGAGCTTCTTCTCGCGCACGGGGTTCGAACGGGCGCAAGGCAAGGGCAAGGGCGAGCTCTGGAGCGACGACTTCGACGCCCTCGAGGTGTTCAACGACAGCAACTTCGAGACCAACCGCGCGCAGTCTGTGGGCGATTGGTTCGCCATTCTGAACAGCGGGCGCAATGTGTGGGCGGTCGGTAGCTCCGATAGCCACTACATTCGTACGAGCCCCGTGGGCTACCCGCGCACGTGTTTGTTCTTCGGTCACGACGATCCCGAGCGCCTGACGGCAGACGGCGTGCGCGACGTGCTTCGCTCCGGCGCGGCCAGCATCAGCGGCGGTTTGTACATGACCGTCGAAGGCCCCGGGGGCGCAAAGCCTGGCGGCACCAGCACTGCGGGCGCTTACAAAGTTGTCGTCCAAGCGCCGAGCTGGCTGTCGGCCAAGTCGCTCGAGATCATCGTCGATGGTGTCACCACGGAGACCATCGCGCTCACGGCCACGGGCGCAGGTCCCAGCAAACGCTACGAGGCCACTGTCTCCGTGCAGCCGAACTCGAGCGCACCGCGGCACTGGGTTGTCTTTCACGCGTCCAGCGACGCGGACCTCGCCCCGTTGCACCCCGGTCGCAAGGCCTTCGCCGCGTCGAACCCGATCTTCTTCTAAGCCCATCGCATGCTTGCTCCGCAACGCGCCGGCTCGAGACCGTCCACGTAGGGCTTGTTCCGGGGGCATGGGCGCACCTGATGGACCGGTCGGGCCGGCCTCGGGCCTTTGGCAGGGGCCCCATGGACCGTGGGGCACTGGGCAGTCGTCTGGTGCCTCGGTGATCCAGCGGCGCTTTGGTGACAGATTGAAATGACAGCGGAAACCGCTGCCGGAGGCTTGGTGTAGCTCTTGCTCCTACACAGCGCATGGCACGGCATGCGCGGGGACTCTTGGCGATGGGCTTGGTGGCGGTTGGCCTGGTGACCGCTGGCGTGGGCTGCTTTCGTGGTGAAGACGACGCAGACTCGTCGCCCAATTCGCTCGTTGGCGGCACCGAGGGAGGCACGGCCTCGCTCGTGCTCCTCGATGTGGGCTGTTCCGCAGTCAAGGTCGGGCCTCGGCACTTCGTGACGGCCGCGCGATGCGTCGCCTTTCGGCCATCGCTCGAGGCCGGCGGCAAAATTCGCTTTGCCTCGAGCCCGCTGGTGGCGCTCGCTGATGGTGGCTTTGCAGATGTGCAGACCAGCGATGCGTCCCGGGCTTCGTCGGCGCTCGATGCCGGCGCCGACGCCAAAGCCGACGCCAGCGATGCTGCGACGGACGCTGCGACCGATGCTGTTGCCGCGCCCAGTGCTGATGCGGGCTCTCTGACCGATGCCGGCGACGGCGGAGCGACCAGCACCGCGGGATCCTTTCGCGAGGCCGGCATCGTCCGCATGAACGTGCACCCGTCGTTCTTTGCGAAATGCGCCGGCGACGCGTGTGCCTTTGGCAAGACCCAAGCGAGCGACACACCGGACATCGCCATCTTCGAGATCGACCTCGATACCCAAGACATCCCCGTGACCCCCGTGGACCTCGACGCCATCGGCGAGGCCGATCCGGTGGTGCTCGCCGGGTACGGCTGCGACAAGAACGGCGTGTTGCTGTCGCCGGCCAAGGCGCGCTCCAAAGAGACCATTGCCGTGCCGGCGCGCATGGTGAACCACAAGGGAAGCCCCTACGAGGGCCGCCCGGCGCTGGTGGGGCAGTTGTCCCAGGCGTACGTCGTGACGCCGGCAAGCGGTTGGATGTCCAACGCCCCCGGCCTGTGCGGCGCGGACATCGGCGGCGCGCTGCTGCGCCCCGGCGCGAAGCCCGCGCTCATTGGCGTTCACTCGACCTACACTCAGTTTGCCGAGGGCGCGACGCAACTCGCGGTGACGAACGTTCACACACGCCTCGACCAAGCGTCCCGGTTCAAGATCGGCACCTGGCTCAAGGGGCTCGGCGCCGTGACGGTGCAGAGCTGCGCGGCAGATGCCAGCGCCTGCCCCAAGCGCACCTACGAAGGCGGCTCGCCTGTCCCGCCCGCAGCCCCCGATGCGGGTGACGACGCCGGTGACGCGAGTGCAGCATCCGACGGCGCGACGGGTACCACCAAAGATCCTGGGACCGATGACACGGTGATTCCGCCCACGGAAAAAGAGCCCAACGCCAACACGGGCGATGATCCCATTGCCGAAGAGGACCCCGAGAGCACGTCGTCTTCGTCGGGCTCTACGGACAAGACCCAGAAGAAGACGAGCAACAGCGGCTGCCAGGCCGGTGGCACGAGTTCCGGCATGGAGTTCGCCCCGGTGTTTGCTGCGGCGGCACTATTGCTCGCCCGCCGGCGGCGGCAGACCAAACAGGCCTGAG
>JBIKNA010000020.1:0-34588 GCA_044358965.1 Polyangiaceae bacterium | reverse complement strand
TCCCGACCTGCATGTTGTCGAACACCGATAGGCCTTCGACCTCGAGTTTGGAACCACCGTTGACCTCGAGCCCCCGGCCCCGTGCGGTCCCTTTGGCCGACGGGCGCGTCCCGGCGATGTCGACGCCCCGCAGGCTTCCGCTCGCGCCCTCGGCGAACAGAACCCCGATGTCGCGGTTGTCGCGGAAGAGCGACCGCGCAACGTTGAGCGTCGCGCCGCGTGTGGCACGGGCGCCAAAGCCTCCTTGGCCTTTGCCATTGGAGCTCGTGGACCAGACGACGGAGTCCTCGATGCTGAGCGTCGAGCCAGCTTCGGCAGAGGTGAGCCCGGCCTCGCGACTGCCGGAGATGAAGCTCCCCCGCACTTCGACGCTGCCCCCTTCGTAGGCAAGCACGCCCTCGCCCGCCAAACCATCGCGCCCCCCTTGGGTGTCTCGGATCACGGAGTCCTGCACGATGGCCCTTGAGCCTTGCGCCGAAGCGCGGACACCCGATTCGAGGCTACCCAGGATGACCGACGAGCGCACGGTCACGGTAGCTCCAGACACCGCAGTAACGCCCACTCCGAGTTCGCCGAGCCGTGCGCGGGTGTCCGTCACCACGATGCGTTCGGCGTCCACTTGCGAGCGCAGCTCGCAGGACAAGCCTGCGCCCGTGTTTCGCGCCAGCGTGACGTCGCTCAGGGTCACAGAGACTGTGTCCGCGACGATGCCTGCGCCATATTGGCCCGTGCCATCGGCAGAGGTATCCGACACCACCGACTGGCTCATGCGTAGCGGCGCAGACACAAAGATGCCCTGGCTCACATTGCCCACCAGGGCGCACCGCTCGATGGTGCTCGAGGCGCCCCCGCGAAGCACCACGCCGGTGCCGTTGGCCCCCGATGCCGACCGTCGGGTGTCGAGCACCACGGTGCCTCGCATGGTCACCGGCGTGTTGCGCGCAAAGACAGCGAAATCCTGATTGCCAACAATCGCAGAGTCCGTGATCTCCAGGGCGCCAGCGGTGTTGGCGCTGAGAGCCTCGACGATGGCACCGGAGTTGCGCGTGCCACGCACGGCGCTCCCGCGCAAGGCGAGCCGTGTGGCGGATCCATCGACGGTGACGGCGTTGGTGGCATTGTCGGCGAGGAGCACGTCTTTGAGTTCGACGTTGACCCCCTGGGCCGCCCGCACCGCCTTGGTGTAGCGCGTGATCGTGAGCCCCTGCAGCGTGACGTCCGATGCGCCGGAGGCCAGCAAAAATGAGCGCCCCGCCGTGTCCTCACCGTCGAACACGACGTCCTTGGCGCAAGCGCCGATGATGGTCACGCTCTTGGTGGTCTGCACGCTCTCCCGGTAGGTGCCAGGCGCAACGGCAATGGTCGCCGCGGCCGGCGCACGCGCCAGGGCCTCGGCCAAAGTGAGGACGTGCGTGGCGTCGAGCTGCCCCGCAGAGAACGCTGCGTTGACGAAATACGTGGCCCCCGGCGCAGGCGAAGCGGAACACGTGCCGATATCCGAGCAGCTGCTTTGTCCGAGCACCTCCCGGGTTGCACCAGCGCACCGCGAAGCGGGCAGCACGGCTTTGCATCCTTGTCCGTCCGCGACGAAGCCCGCGGCACACGCCGCGCGCGGCTCGGGCTCGCAGGTGTCCTTGCCGAGCACCGGCCGTGTGCCCGCGGCGCATGCCTCTTGCGCCACCACGGCCCGGCATCCCTCGCCATCGGCATCGCGGAAACCTACGGGCAGGCGCGAAACCCCGGGGCGACGCATCGGCCGTCGCGCTCGACCTCGGGGACCGGACACACGGCAACGGAAGCCTCTGTGCCAGCGTCCGCGGTGGGCGCCACGGCACCGCCATCGGCGTCGGAGCATCCGACGCCGACGCCAAAGCAAACGAGCACGGCCACGGCCAACAAGACCGCCGGCGACTTGGTGCGAGGCATCATGGACACAGAATACCTGATCCCCGGGGAACGGGACGAAGTGCCCCAAATGCCCGGCTCAGGTTCGGCGCCCGTCGCTACCACGCAGGCGAAGCAACGCGGTGGAGACCACCTGGTCGTCGCCAGGTTCGAGCGGCAACATGCCCGGGCAGAAACGAGCGAGCAGGAACCTGAGCGTCGCCATCTCTAGCGGGGCCAGGGCGACCCGGCGAACGCAGCGAAGCTGGGGGACCGCGTAGCCGAGCAGCGTGCCCCCGTCTTGCGGCTCTAGGGTGACAACCGGTGCCTTGTCGCCGGCACGCACGAGATCCCGCAAGACCGAGCGCAGCAATCGCGCGCGGGACCGCGCCTTGGCCACCGCCGGATCTTTGTAGAGCGCAAAGAACCGATTGCGGGGAAACGAATCTGGAGCGACCACGAGGGCAACAGTCAGTGCATCGGGGTCGATGACGATGCGTCCATTGCGCGACGCCGGAGCCTCGGAGGTCATTCGTCGTTGCTCATCGGTCGACTCTCATTCGTCTTCGGACCGGCCGTCGTGCGTGGGCACGTCGTGGCCCAGCAGCTCGGCCTGCCGGTAGGTCCGCAGCGCTGTGACGAGCTCCTCCAGATCGCCGGCGATGATCCGGTCGAGTTTGTTGAGCGTGAGCTTGATGCGGTGATCGCTGACGCGGTTCTGCGCGTAGTTGTACGTACGAATCTTTTGGCTGCGCTCGCCCGTGGAGACCATGCTGCGACGCTCCGCGGCAACGCTTGCCTCTTGTTTCTCGCGTTCGATGTCGAGCAGACGGCTGCGCAGCACCTTCATGGCTTTGGCTTTGTTCTTGAGCTGCGAGCGCTCGTCTTGGCATTTGACGATGAGTCCGCTGGGCTTGTGCTGAATCTGTACGGCGCTGTTGGTGGTGTTGACCCCCTGCCCGCCAGGCCCGCCGCTGGCGGCGATGTTGATCTCGAGATCCTTTTCGTCGATGTGCACATCGACCTCGTCGGCCTCGGGGAGCACGGCGACGGTGGCCGTAGACGTATGGATACGCCCTTGGGTCTCGGTGGCGGGCACGCGCTGCACACGGTGAACGCCGCCTTCGTAGCGGAGCTGCGAATAGACGTCTTTGCCCGAGACCAACGCGATGACTTCTTTGTACCCGCCGGCGGAGGCCTCGGACAGGTTCATGAGTTCGAGCTTCCAGCCGCGTGTCTCGGCAAAGCGTGCGTACATCCGGAAGAGGTCCGCCGCAAACAGGGCGGCCTCTTCGCCCCCCTCGCCGCTGCGTATCTCGAGGATGGTGTTGCGCTTGTCGTTGGGGTCCACAGGGAGCAAAAGGACCTGCAGCTCGGCCTCGAGGGTCTTGAGCTCGGCCTCGAGTTCCGGGATCTCGAGCTCCACGAGCTCCCGCAACTCGGGATCCGCAAGCGCGTCTTGGTCCTCTTTGAGCTTGCGCTGCACGGCCTGGTAGCGACCAAAACCTGCGACCACGGGGTCGAGCTCGTTCTTCTCTTTGGTCAGCTTCATGAGCCGCCCATGGTCCGTGAGGATCTCTGGCTGGCACATGAGCTCATCGAGCTCCTTGTGGCGCCGGGCCAGCATTTCGAGCTTTTCCGTGGGCAACATGGGGATCTAGGCCGGAGTGTACACGAACGGGGCGACCTGTCCGCCATGGCGCATTGCATTAGAGTAGGAGTCGCACCGACGGCGCACGTGTCGTACCCAGGGCCTGCGGGTACGACAATTGAGCGCAGCTGAGGCCCGACTTGTTTGACCTCTGGCGCCGATGAGGCACAAATGCGGCCGCGCTCATGGATAAGCTTATCGCCCGCTCGTCGTTTGCCCTGTTGTTGGCGCTCGGTCTTGCCGCCTGCGGCTCCGAGGCTGCCACCAGCGACGAAATGCCCGCACCGGTGGCCGCGCCGCCCGAGGCCGAAGACGAAGCCCCCGAGGGCGACCCCAGTGTTCCGCGCGCCGAACAGACGCAGCAGCCGGCGGGCGCCACCGTGCGCCAGCCCAAGTCCAACGAGCCCGCGCCCAAGGCGTGCCTCGATCAGCTCAAGGATTTGGGCATTCCCTTCGAGCCCACCCAAGCCCGCGGCGTCATCGACGCCGTCACGGTCAAGGGCCGCATCGGCGGCATCATGTTCGCTTCCGAAGAGAAGACGACCCCGGCGCAGTCTCCGATGGCGTGCGAGTTCGTGCTGACGCTCAACAAGTTCGCCGCAGTGCTCAAGGCCAAGGGCGTCGACCGCATCGGCACGCTGGGATCGTATTGCTACCGCTGCTGCTGCAGCTGGAGCGAAACCAATCAGTGCCGTTCGCTCAACGATCCCGAGCCCACGTGCTCAAACGGCTACTCCAATCACTCCTGGGGTCGCGCCATCGACATCCGGTACGTCTACACCACCAAGGGCGAGCGCTTCGACATCAACGACGCCAAGACCTGGGTTGTCTCGCCGTCGTCGGGCACCTGCACCACGGGTCTCAGCAAGCAGACCGGCGCGAGCAAGTTCCTGTACGAGATCGCCTGCGATGCCGCCAAGGCGCAGGTCTTCTCCACCATGCTGACGCCCAACCACAACGAGGCGCATCGGAACCACTTCCACTTCGACATTGGCCAGTCCGGCCCCGCCAAGGGCTTCACGGTCAAGAGCCAGTGGATCCGCCTAGACCAGCCCGAAGAGGGCGGCGGCTGCGGCGACGAGTGATCGCGGCAGCGTAGAGCGCGCCCCCAACGCTGGGGCTGTCCCGCGAAGGCGACTGCTCGGCGGCGAGATGGCCGCAAATATGCGGGAAAGAGAGGTCCGTACGGCGTCAGGCCGAAGGGCGCAGGCGCTCGGCCTTGAGCAAGGCGTCGTAGGTGGCAAAGCGCACGTCACCGCTCTTGTCCGTGTCTTCGCCTTGCTCGCGAAACAACGTGGCGCGCAGCGACGCGAGCGCTACTTCGAGCTGATCGTTGTCGGGCTCGATGGTGGTGATGCGTTGCACCAAGAACCCCGGCACCAACAACGCGCGCAGCGGACCGGTGGTGCAATACCGCGCGAACACCCGCTGCAGCTCGAAGGTGAAGGCTGCAATCACCGGAATGAAGGGCAGCTTGACCAAGAAGAACAGCACGTTGTCGAGGAGCTCGCGCCCGGTGTGGATGCGCGGCATGAACGCGCCGACCGCGGTGAAGATGAGCACACTCATGAGAGCCACCATGACCAGGAAGGTGGTGCCGCAGCGCGGGTGGAGCGTGGTCTGCGCCTTGGCGTTCTCGACGGTGAGCGGCAGATTCGCTTCGTAGGTGCTGATCGTCTTGTGCTCGGCGCCGTGGTACTGGAACACCCGTCGGATGTCGTTCATGCGACGAATGAGCAGCAGGTAGCCAATGACGATCACGAGCTTGAATATGCCCGTGATGGCCTGAAACTGCGGGGACTGCACCTCGAAGCCCAGCTTGAACACGCGGTTTGCGCCCGCGGCAGTGGCTTGTGGCAACGCCCACATGAAGAGCACCATGAGCACGAGGGTGAGCCCCATGCCCGCGCCCCCCTTCTTTTTGGTTTCCGGCGCCGGCACATCATCGGCCGTGCTGAGCACGAAAAGCGTGAGGCCCAGCGCCGTCACCATTTGCCCCAAGGTCATGAGCGTCTTGGCGATGAGACCGTCTTTGGCCTTCTTGGCCTGCTCCCGCTCTTCGGCGTCCATGTCTTTTTCGAGCTGCTCGGCGGAGAACTTGAGCGCGTCGCTGCCCAAACGGAGCGAGTCGACCAGCGACATGACCCCCCGCAAGAAAGGAACGCCCCGGGGCCCGCTCGTGTCTTTGGGCATCTTGCGCTCGCGGACATGGAGCGACCGGTCGCGACGGCGCACAACGATGGCGAAAGAGTGCGGCGACCGCATCATGACGCCCTCGAGCACGGCCTGGCCCCCAATGTAGGGGCGCGCGGGAACAGCAGCGGTGTCGGGCGTCGAACGGGGCTCACTCATGGGTGTTCGAGCCAGTATACGCACGAAATGAGGGCGCGGCTCGCCCGGGCCGGCCTTTGCGAGGTGCCAGCGCACAAAAAGGCACCGCGGGCCCCGGCGTGACGCCGGACCCGCGGGACTTGGGGGCCAAAAGCCCTTGGTTTGTGAGGCCTTAGGCCTTGGGCTCTTCCGGCGCCGCCGCAGCGGGCTTGGCCGCCTTGGTCTCGTAGCGCTTGCGGAAGCGGTCGACGCGGCCGGCGGTGTCCATGAGCTTCTGCGTGCCCGTGTAGAACGGGTGGCAGTTGGAGCACACGTCCACCTGGAAATCACCGCGCGTGGAGCGGGTGACGAAGGAGTTGCCGCATGCGCAGTTGACCTGCGCCGGGGGGTATTCGGGGTGGATGCCTTGCTTCATGGGATTCTCCGAACCGTTTGGGACCATCCGAAAATAGGAAGGCCGAGGGGTCAGCGTAAGTAGCGGAAAGACCGTAGACACGCAAGGGGACTTTGGGAAGCCCCCTGCCGCGCGGCCGGGTCGACGCGAAAGGGTCGTCTCAGAACGGGATCTCGTCGTCGCCGCCGTAGCCGAAGTCATCGGCCGGCGCCTCGGCCGGGGGAGGTGCCGAGGGGGCCGGACGGCCGCCGCCACCGCCGCCGCCGTAACTTCCCCGCCGCGGCGCACCGCCGCCGCCACCACCGCCTCCACCGCCTCCACCGCCGTCGTCCGAGGCGTCCGCCCCACCGCGGCGACCGCCGGTGAGCAGGATGTTGTTGGCGACGATTTCTGTGCGATAGCGCTTCTCGCCGTCTTTTTCGTAGCTCGAGGTGCGCAGGGAGCCCTCGATGAAGATGTTGGACCCCTTGGACAGGATGCGGGACAGGGCCTCGCCTCGCTTGCCCCAGACCGTGACGGAGTGCCACTCGGTGCGCTCTTGCCGGGTGTTGCTCTTGTCGAGATACGACTCCGTGGTGGCGAGACGCAGCTTGAGAATCGCCTGACCGCCTTGGGTCATTCGCAGCTCCGGGTCCGCGCCGAGGTTGCCAAGGAGCATGACCTTGTTGAGTCCTTCCGCCATTGTCGTGTCCGATCTCCCGCTTGAGGTCTTGGGCGAGCTCCGCGGGCGCATGCGCTCGAGGGGCCCCACCCGGGGGGATACTCTTCTAACGAGCAGTGCCCGGCCGTCAATAGGCAGCGGGCGGCAACGACGGGGTTTGTGGCTATTTGCCCGCCGCGGGTGTCTCGATGCTGATCTTGACCACGGACGTTTGGTCGATCTTGCCTTGGCCCGGCACTTCGGCGTGCTCGGTGTTCACGAGCTCGGCGTCGACCTTGCTGGCCACGCTGTGCGTGCTGATCTGAAAGGTCACGCGATCTTTCATGTCTTGGGACACCAGGACCCCTTGCGGCGTCTTGGACTTGGGGATGCTGCGCTCGACGGTGCATTCGACGCCGCCGGCCTCGCCAGTCCAGTCTTTGAGCTGGCAGGTGGAGATGGTCTTGATCTCCACGGCGCGATCACGGTCGGTTTTCTCTTCTTTCCACTTGGCGCCGACGCCGATGGGCTCTTCGGGCAACGGGGCCACCAGGATCTCGAGCGCTTTCACCAGAAGCTGCACGACCTCTTCGCTGCCCTGAGGCGGCTTTTGCCCTGCAAACTTGAGCTCGCCCAGGCCGCCACGCGGGGAGACCTCGACGATGACCCCAAGGCCCTTGAAGACCTGCTGCGCAGCGGCGGCGCGCGCCTTGTCGAGGCCTTCTTGGTCGAACTTCTTGATGGACACCTCGAGGACTGCCCCTTTTTTGGGCGCCACGGCGGGCTTGGGGCTGACCGCAAGCGTCATGGTGAGCGGCGGCTGCGCCTGCTCCTGCTTCTTGCCACCGACGTCGCGCACCACGGTCACCTTGAGGGTCATGACGCGCGTATCGCTTTGGGCCTTGAAGGCGTAGCGCCGCGCCACCCGCGGTTCGCTGCCGGGCTCGACGATCTTGAATTTCCGGTCGCCGTTCTCGGCCTCTTCTTCGCCAGCGCTCGGCGCACCACCGGTTGCACCAGACGCTGCGGCGCTGGGCGCCGTGGCGCTGCCTGCGGCGCTGCCAATGCCCGGGACGGCGCCAGCCTCGACGATGGGGCGCGCGCCTTTGCCCTCTTTGAAGAAGTCGTTGATGACGAAATCTTCGGGGATCTTCTCCGGCGCTTTGGTGCTCTCGGCCTTGAGGTCTTTTTTGGCGTCGTCTTTGCAGCCGGGCAGGCACACAGAGGCCGCCGCGAGAAACGAGAGGGCCGCGAACGAAACGCCACGGAGAGAGCCTAGGGAACGGCGCAGGGGAATCATGGGCAGCGGGGGAACCTACACGAAAAGGCGCCCCCGCACTATCGGCCGGGGCCCAGCAAGGAAAACCCTCACCACCGAGCCCGCAAGAGGCTTCCATCGCCCCCGTTCTGTAGTATCAACCCCGGGCAAGATGAGCGACGCGCCGCGGATTTCCATCGTAATCCCCGTGTACAACGAAGAAGGCATCTTGCACTCCGCGGTGGTCGACCTGCGCGAGCGCCTGAAGCCCATGGGGTGGACGTACGAGATCATCCTTGCCGAAAACGGCTCCAAGGATCGCACGGTCGAGATCGGCCAAGAGCTCGCGGCCAAGTACAAAGAGCCCGGTGACGGCCAGGTCAAGATCATCTCCATGGGCGAACCGAACTACGGCCGTGCCCTGAAAGAGGGCATCCTGTTGGCCAAAGGCGAGCTTGTCCTGTGCGATGAGATCGACCTCTGCGACGCCGATTTCCACCGCCGCGCCGTAGAGATCCTCGAGAGCGGCGATGCGGATCTGGTGATCGGCTCCAAGTTGGCCGAAGGCGCCTCGGACGACCGCCCCATGTTTCGCCACGCCGCCAGCATCGCGTACTCCACCATCTTGCGGGTCACGCTGGGCTTCCGGGGTACCGACACCCACGGCCTTAAGGCCTTCCGAAGGTCGGCATTGCTCGACGTCGTGCGGGCCTGCCTGGTCGAAAAGGACGTATTCGCCAGCGAGTTCGTCATTCGCGCGGACCGCGGCGGCGTGCGCATCCGAGAGATCCCCGTGCGCATCATCGAGAAGCGGCCGCCATCCATCAACCTCTTCAAGCGCGTGCCCAACGTCCTCAAGAGCGTCCTCAAGCTCACCTACTCC
Organism: Polyangiaceae bacterium; assembly: GCA_044358965.1. GTDB lineage: Bacteria > Myxococcota_A > Polyangia > Polyangiales > Polyangiaceae > SXNL01. The sequence continues at coordinate 25,547 of JBIKNA010000020.1, read as the reverse complement.
ATCCGCGTTCGGGGCTAAGCGCACTGACGCGGACGCGCAGGTCCCAAGTCTTGTCCTAGCCTCGCCGAGCGAAGAGAGTTTTCTTGCCCCAACAAGCCGCCAAGGACCGCGCCGTGCTGCTCTCGTCGCTGTCGCTGCTTGCGTTCAGCGCGCTGTCCACCATTGCGCTCGTTGGCTGGTTCCACAACAACCCGAGCCCGTGGAACTGGAAGTCCGTGCTCACCATCGGTTGCACGGTGCTGGCGTTCACCACGAGCCGGCTCGTGTGGAGCGCCCCCTCGCGGGCCCACGCCATCATGGGCGCAGCCATCATGTTGGTGTCGCTGGCGCGGGTGGGCCCCCCCGCCGAGTGGACGGCCATGACGCTTGTCTTGTTTGCGCTCACGCTGGCGTTGATGGCACCGCTGGGTCACGCCGCCATGCTGCTCGGCGACGAGCCACAGAGGCGATAGCCCCAACGTCGCTCGCCGAGCACGCTCGCAACGTCAGCGGCGCCCGGGGCCCAGCGCGTTGCGACTTCGCAGAATCTGGTAGCCCATGCGCAGCACGAAGTCCGTGCCCGTCTCGGGATTCTCCGGCGGCAAGCGGTCGAGGGACCGGGCGCCGGCGTCTTCCGGGGGGGCCAAAACCGGCGCCCCGGCATCCATGGCCCGTTTGGGCGCTCCGCCTTGGGGTCCCTCCGGGGGCAGGTGATTTTCGAGGTCGCGTTCCCGGGTGATGACCGGCTCCGGCCCCTGCGTGTGCGAGGACTCCACAAGGACATCGGGGTGGATGCCGTCGGCCTGGATCGCATGCCCTGCCGGCGTGAAGTAGCGCGCGGTGGTGAGCTTGAGGCCAGTGCCACCGGGCAGCTCCAAGATGGACTGAACGCTCCCCTTCCCGAAGGTTGCGGCGCCGACCACCGTGGCCCGTTGGTTGTCTTGCAGCGCACCGGCCAGAAGCTCCGAGGCGCTCGCACTCCATTCGTTCACCAAGATCACCACCGGAAGGTCCGTGGCAGCGCCCCCGGCGCGCGCCCGAGCCTCTTCGATGGTCTGCCCCCGACGTCGCAACGAATAGATCCCACCTTGGCTCAGGAACTCGTCGGCGATCTCTTGCGCCTCGTCCACGAGTCCTCCGGGGTTGTTGCGCAGGTCCAAGACCACCCCCGTCAGCGAACCGTGCCCCTCTGCGCGCATGCGGGACAGGGCGCGCACGAGCTCGTCGTGGGAGCCCGTTTGGAACTGCCGCAAGCGCAGGTAGGCGACGTTGCCCACCAACAATCTCGAGATGACGCTCTTGACCTTCACGATGTCCCGGGTCAGCTCCAACGTCAGAGGCTTGCCCGCCCGGAGCACCGTGAGCTTGACGCGGGTGCCTGGCGCGCCACGCATGCGCTTGATGACCTTGTCGAGGGCCTGACCGCGTACGTCGGCACCGTCCACCTGCACCACCCGATCGCCAGCGAGCACACCTGCGCGCTCTGCTGGGCCGCCCTCGATGGGCGCAACGACGAGCAATTCGCCATCGCGTGTGTCCACTTCGATACCGACGCCACCGAACTTGCCATCGGTGTCGCTCTGCAGAGCTTTCCACTCGTCCGGGCGCAAGTACGACGAGTGCGGATCGAGCTCGTCGACCATGCCCTTGATGGCACCATCGAGAATGCGGGCGCGGTCCACGGGATCGACGTAGCTGTTTTCGATCTGCACGAGCACACGCCCGAGCTGGGCCACGACGGCGTAGGGATTCTGCGCCTCGGGTGCGGCCCCGGCACCACGGGCCCCCACGGCAAGCCCAAGGGCGAACACGGCAGACAGCGAGAGAGCGGACTTTGCGATGCGAAACGAGCGCATGCTTAGCACTCTACCCCTGTGCAGAGCGCTCTCCATACGCCACGAGGCCTTCGGAAACACCGCCCCGAGCGGAATCCATCAATGACAGAAATGTGTGTGAAATCCTATGCTTGCAACCTTACATAAGTGACACTCGGGCACGGTGTGCGGATTCGTGTAGTCAGTCGTCAAAAAGGCGCTGTACTCTCCCCTTAGACACATTGGCGCGCCGGTTTCGTGGACTGGACACAAAGCGCCATCAAACGAAACCGTACGAGAGGAGGGCACCTTGGCCACCGGCGACAAAGACTCAATGTCGAACCTGCGTAGTGAGAGTTCGAAGACCGACAAGAGGAAGCAGAGTCTCTACTTCCCCGAGTCGATGCTGCAAGAGATCAAGGAAGAGGCCGCGCGCCTCGACCGTTCGCTCTCTTGGGTTGTGCAACGCGCCTGGAAGATCTCCAGGCTCGAAATCAAGAAGCTTCCCAGCGTCAACGAAGTTGATGGTGGGGACGACGACGAAGATCCGTGATGACCGTGGGCTCTTTGTGAGCCCTCCTGGACAGGCACCTTGCGCCCCATTCTTCTCGCGAAGGTGGGGCGCGTTGCTTTGAGGCCCCGCGCACCGAACATGCCCCCACACGACGACGAAAAGACCCCGAGCATGCCGCCCGCAAGTGTGGTGCCCGCAAGCACCGGACCCGCGAGCGCCATGGCCGGCGCCCCCGAGGGCGAGGAGCACTCGTACGCACACGGCCCCGACGGCACGCGACTGTTCGTTCGTCGCAGCACGACCCCGGCCCCCGCGGGGCGGCCGACGGTTTTCCTATGCGACGGGATCCTGTGCGACGGGTTCATCTGGAAGTACCTGTGGAAGGCGCTCGCCTCCGAATACCCCCTCGTTCACTTTCATTACCGCGGTCACGGTCGCAGCGCCGCCCCCAAAGACCCCGAGAGGGTCACCATCGCCGACCACGCCGATGATCTGATGGCTGTGCGCGAGCACGTCGGCAATCCCCCGGCGGTGCTCATCGGTCACTCCATGGGCACGCAGGTGTGCCTCGAGACCTACCACCGCCACGGCGAGCACCTCCGTGCGCTCGTGCTCATGTGTGGCAGCTACGGCAAAGTCACGCAGAGCTTTCGGGGCACGCCGGTGCTCGACTACATCCTGCCGAAGCTCACGGACATCGTCGACAAGCAGCCAGAGCTGTTCCGTGCGGTGTGGTCCCGCATTCCTCCGGAGCTTGGCTTCAAGCTTGCGCTCAAGGCCAGGGACGTCGATCCCGACAAGATTCGCGCCGAGGACATGGTGCCGTACATCCAGCACATGACCCACGTGGATCTGCCCATGTTCCTGCGCATGCTTCGGGGCGCCGGGGACCACAGCGCCGAAAGCTACCTAGGCGACGTGCGCGTGCCCGTGCTCGTGGTTGCGGGCGAGCGTGACACCTTCACACCGGCGAGCCTCTCGAACCATATGGTCGAAGCCATGCCCTGGGCCGAGCTGCTCATGGTGGCGGGGGGTAGTCATGTGGCGCCCATCGAGCAGCCCGAGCTCGTCCAGGGCCGCCTGACCGACTTCCTTTCGCGGGCCTGCTCTGCGGACAGCACGCTCATGCCCGCCGCGCAGATTCCCGAATGACCCACGGGCGACGCGCCGCCCTCCTCGGCATGTTGCTCGTCGGTGTGGGGTGCCAGCCGCGGGAGCAAGAACGCCGCCAAGGCACGGCCAACGCCGCGGCCTCCGAAGCCAGTGCGCCCGTGACGCCGAAGGCGGCCTCCAGCGCTCCGTCCCGCGCAGAGCCGCTGCCCCGGGCCGCTGCCGTCGAGCCCTTCCTTGTCGAACGCCCCGTGCGTAGCAAGAGCATTGGACATACCTCGGTGGTGCTGCGCGTGGACTTCCCCGGCGGCGTGCGCGCGGCCTTCAAGCCACGCTCGCGCAAAGGAGCCGACCGCTTTCGCGGCGAGGTCGCCGCGTATCGCCTCGGCTTCCACTTGGGGCTCACGGAGGTGCCGCCATGTTTTCTGCGAACCTTCTCCGCCCAGGAGTTCCGCGCGAGCCTGGGGGACGACACGCAAACCTGGGAACAGGTGCTGCCCAAAGACGGAAAAGTGCAAGGCGCACTGATCCCGTGGATCGACGGCTTGTCGTTTGCTCCCCTGGAGAAGGATCCCATGCGCAGTGCGTGGCAGGCCGCACTCTTCGACGGCAAAGAGATCCCGGAGGCCGAGCGCCTTCGCATGCGGCAGATCGCCCGCATGCTGGTCTTCGACACGGTCACCGGCAATTGGGACCGATTCAGTGGCGGCAACGTTGGGCTCTCCAAAGATGGCTCCCTGCTGTTCATCGACAACGACGGCGCCTTCTTGCGCCCCTTCCCGCAAGAAGCGTTCAAGCTGCAAGAGGGCTACAGCAAGCGCCTGACAGCGTTCCCCCAAGGACTCATGTCGCGCCTACGAGAGCTCGACGATGCCACGCTGGCTCGGGTGCTCGGGGACGACGACGAAGGGGCTCCGCTGCTCTCAACCGATGTGCGGAAAGACGTCCTTACACGGGCCCAGGCATTGGTCGCCCAGATGGATCGACTGGGGCCAAACGAGAGCGCACGGGCCCTGCCCTAGCTTGCGTAGCCAGGCGTAAAGGCACTGGAACAGCCAGCCAGCTAGTTGAGCTGCAGCGCTTCGATGCGGAAGTAGATGGACCGCGCGACGTTGCACATGCTGCATTGAACATGGGCCACGCGTAGCCGGTCTTGGACCACGTGTTCGAGGACGCGCACGGAGCCCCCACAGACCGGGCACGGCATCGATGCGGCGACGGGCTCCACCAAGTGCGACGTGGCCACGCCGAGCGGTCGCTCGGCGGAGCCGCCGGGCTCGAGAAGCGCCAGGCGAAGCCGTTGCCGGGCGTCTTTGACGGTCTCGCGGTCTTTGGCCCTGCGGGCCTTGCGATCTTTGCTCATGGGCGCTCGCAGTTAGTGCTGGACGATGACCACCCGGTGGTCGTCCCGGAGACTCACGCTGCCTTGCTCGCCGGAGCACCCCCAGCAGCTCGACCAGAGAAGTTCTTTTCGCCGCTGAGGGTTGTACGCAAGCGCCACCGGCGCCACGTCACCCAACATGAGAAACGACGACGCGAGGCGGTACTTGTCGGCCGCGCCAGCATAGAGCGCCACCACGAAGGAGAGGTTCTTGGTGCGGCCCGTCACAACCAACACCTCGACGCCGAGTTCGGGGCTCCACAGTGTGGGCGATCCGGTGAAGGTGATGCCCTCGTGGGCCGCGTTGGAGCGATTGACGACGCTTTGCACCTCGCCCTCGAAGAGCCGGATCTCCGTTCCGATGCGCGCAAGCTCCGGGAAGGCGCCGAAGATCTTTCCGATCTGCGCGGCATCGAGCTTCGCCTTGCGAAAAGCCGGCTTGGTCTCGATCTCTGGAACGACTGCTTTGCTCTCTGGTCCGCGGCAGCAGCGAAACGCGAGCTGCGCTCCCCCCGGGTCTTGGGTCCGTTTGGCGCAGCGGCGGGATGCAATGGGTGCGCCGGCCTGCGCGCCACGGGTGCCACCCTTGACCCATTCGCGCTGGGTCCCCATGGCCCGAACGCCGTAGCCCGAGACGCAGGTGTTGGGCTCCTTGTCGCACACCGGATCCCAGGCAGCGCCAGACACAAAAGCATCGCCATCGGGTCCCTTGCAGGCGTGCTCCCATTCGAGCTCGGAGCACAATCGCCCCTTCTGCTCCGCACACAAGCGCTCTGCCTCGGCGGCGGAGCCCACGGTTCGTGGCGGGGACGAAGGATCGCCGGGGTATGGCAGGGCGTCGATCTCGAACGCTCCAAGCTCGACGGGGACCAGCGCAGGTTCGATGCCGGGCTCGCGCCCCTCCTCGCCCGGCGCACTGCCAGCTTCGTGCGTGCCCGCCTTGAGTTCGACAGATTCGCCCTTCTTGGACGCGGAGCGCGCACGGGTGCGCTGCTCTTTTGCGGAGACCACGAGGGCCTGGGAGCCGCCACCCATGGCACCGGCTTCGGCGGACCCCAGGTCCGCAGACGAGAGCGCTGCGGCCTGCGCCGAAGCGCTCGCGAGAACCTGGGCGGCGCCGGAGTCGTTGCCCGCCGAAGGCCCCGGCGTTTTGCAGGCCCAAAAGAGCCACGAAAACCACAAGACTGTTCCCAGGCGCCGCACGTCGAGCGAACACTAGCCAAGCCCGGCGTGCTTGGGAACCCAGCAAAGGGAGGTCGCCCCCTACGCTTGTGGCGCGCGCACAGATGCGGACCCCGTCGGGGACCCCGTCCAATGCGTGCGTCGGGGACGCGCGGCTACTTCACTTCATTGCGCGGGCAGCCGAACACCACGTCGATTCGCGCGCCATCGTCGCCCTTCACGGCGTCACAGGTCTGCGTGCACAGAACCACCTTCTTGGGGTTCTTGTCGTCGTCGAAGTACCAGCCATTGCTGGGCGCCTTGCTGCAGCCCTCGGCGTTGCCGACGAACAAAAACCCTTCGGTGGTGCCATTGCCCTTGGCGTACGAAACGTTGACGAGATTGGAGTCGACGGGGCTGAAGGGGATCTCGTAGTCGCACGGCACGGCGCGCTTGCGGATGGTGTCGAGCGCCTGCAAAAACGCAGCTTCGGCGTTCTTGCCGGTATCGACCAAAATGGCGCTGCTGGTGCCACCGGCCTTCGCAATGGCATTGAGCGCCGTGAGCTCGCCGCCCACGCCGATGACGAAGGTGGGGATGGACGGATTGCCAGCAAAGGCCTCGGTGGCCACCAAGACAGCGTTGTCGAGGGTGTTGGCCTTGGCGGTTGGGCTAGACGCCAAGCAGGTGTCGTCCGGGACACCGTCCGTGGCCAGCACGATGAGCGGCTTGCGGTTGGGCTTGGCGTTGGCCTTGAGGTACGTCGTGAGGCCCTGCAGGAGGGGCACCATGGGTGTCCCGCCAAACATGCGCTGGGCGTCGAGCGCGAGCGCGATCGGGTCCGCGGCCTGCGGCTGCAGGGTCAGCGGCACCGCCGGCGCGCTGTAGTCGGCGACGCTGCATTGCTTGCGCAGCGGGAAAAATTGCAGCCCGAGCCCCAGATCCGCGTACGCCGGGTTGCGCACGAAGGCCTTGAGCGCGCCCTTGACGTTGGTCCACTTGTCGTCGAAGTCCATGGAGAAGCTCGTGTCGAGCCCAATCACCATGTCGACCGGGACCTTCTCGGCCTTGCGCGACTGCGTGGCGCAGCCATTGCTGCCAGTGGAGCCACTGGCCCCACTCGAGCCACTGGCCCCGCTGGAGCCACTGGCCCCGCCGCTGCTGATGAGTCCTCCGCTGGCCCCACTGGAGCCACTCGACCCTCCGTCGAGTGTGTCTTGAAACTTGTTGTCGCTGTCGCTGCTACCGCACGCGACAGCGCACGCGACAGCAATGGTGGTGAGACCCAACGAGGAATACAGGGTTCGGTTCATGGGCGTTAGCCTCCACAGCTCAGGGTGCCGCCGCACAAGTCCGGCTGCGGGCCCGTACGGCCCCGACACGTGTCTTTGACGCATGCGCACTTGCCCGCAGTGCAGGTGAAGTTGGCGTTGGCTGCACCGCTGGGGCAGCCGCAGTTGATGTTTCCGCCGCAGCCGTTGGTGATGCTGCCGCAAGCGCTGCCGAGCCCTTGTGCCGGGCAGACGGCAGGAGTGCAGCAGGCGTTGGGGTTTGGCGTCGTGTTGCAGACTTGCCCGTTGCTGCAGCCGCAGTTGAGCGTGCCACCGCAGCCGTCGCTAAACGAGCCGCAGGCATCGCCACCGGGCTGCCCGGGGCCGTTGGGCACCGTGCCGCAGGTGTATGCCTGACCGTTGGGTGTGTTGCATTGGCAGGTGCCCTCTTGGCCCGGCGCGCTTGTGCTGCACACCTTGCCATTGCCACAGCCGCAATTGAGCGTGCCGCCGACACCGTCGGACAGACCCGTGCCGCACTTGCCCGCGTAGGCTCCAGCGCAGGTGAGCTTGGACTTGCAGGCCCCCGCCGGATCGCCAGCCCCACATACCTTGTTGCCACACCAGCACACGCGACCCCCGGCACATGTGCAGCTCCGGTTGGAGCCACAGCCAACGTCGACGGGGACCTTGACGGTGTTGCACTCGGCGCCCTCGCCGCCCCCGCCCGGACACGCCGGTGCAGCCTGACAGCAGGTCGTGTTGTTGTTGCAGGTCTTGGGGGCGACACACTTGTTGCACTGGGTGGTGGTGCCCGCCGGGCGACACGAGTTCTGCACCGGACCGCAGGTGTCTGCAGCGAGGCTGTTGCACGTGTCCGTACGCGTGCAGCAAGTTCCGACCACGCCGGATGCTGGCGCGGGCCCCGCCGCGCCAGTCAGGTTGGCAACGCACTCTTTGCCCGCGCCGCAGGTGGCGTTGACGGTGCCGCCGCACCCATCGGGCAGATTGGTTCCGCACTGCCCCGCGTTGGTGAAGGTGGCCGAGGTCTTGCGCGTGCAGCAAAGGCCCGTGGTGCCATTGGCGGGCGCCGGCGTCGCTGCGCCGTCTTGGGTGCAAGCCTGCCCTGCGGCGCACGCGCAGGTGACGGAATTGGCGCCGCAACCGTTGGCCAGGTTGGTGCCACACTTGCCGGCAAAGGTGACCCCACACGTATTGGCGTTGCAGCACGTGTTGTTGGCGCTGCAAACACCACTCGGGCAACTGCCGCACTTGAGCGTTCCGCCGCAGCCGTCATCGAAGGTGCCACATTGGAACTGGGAGAAATCGTTGCAGGTCTTGGCTGCGCAGGGCGGGCCGCAGACGCCGTTGGCATTGCAGACTTCGCCGACCTTGCAGTCGCCGCAGTTGAGGGTTGCGCCGGAACAGACACTCTTTACGGTGCCGCAGGTCTTGCCGAGGGCCTTGCACTCATCGGGCTGTGCTTTCCGATCGCATCGGTTGGCAATGCCTCGCACGCCACAGCTTTCGCCATTTGTGCAACCGAAGCCGGCCACGGTGTCGCAGTTGACGGTGCCGCCGCAGCCGTTGGAGATCACGCCGCACTCGAGGCCTTTTTTGGCCTTGGCGTCGTTGCAGAGCTCGAGCGCACTCTTGGGGGTGCACTGGGGCTCACACACCCGAAAGACACCATTGCAGACGCGATTGACGCCGTTGACTGGCGCGCACTGGCCGCAGTCCGTTCGGTTGGCCTCGGTGTCTTCGCCGCAGCCGAGCCATGCAAAGCCGCACTCGAAGCCGAGCTCCTGGCACGTGGTCGCACGGCAATCGCGGCACTTGTTGGTGTCGGGATCGCACTCTTTGCCTGCGGGGCAACCCTTTGTGGCGCCTTCGGGGCAATCCAGGTAGTCGCCACAACTGTTCTTGAGCGTTCCGCACTCGTCGCCGAGCTGCGTGCAATTGACGAGAGGCTTGATGCAGCTGTTGGTGGCGAGGTCGCACACGCGGGCCTCGGGCACTCCGCCATCGGCGCCGCCCAGTACCGGCTGGCACCCGCCGCACTGCTTGACCTTGCCCGTGCAGGGATCTTTGACAGGTCCGCAACGCCCAGCACACTCGATCTCGCCCGAGGCATCGGCGCAAGAGGCGTCCGATGCCTGGGCATCGAGCAAGGCGCCGCCGTCCCCGGCATCTACACCGCCGCTACTAGACGAGGTCGCCCCAGAGCTGGAGCTCGATGAGCCTCCCCCGCCCTCGGCGCCGGCCTCGGTGCCCTCTTTCGTTTCGACCACGGCGTCAGAGCCGCAGCCACCAACCATGGCCAGGGAGCCAAAGACCCCCAAGAGCATGCAGGATGCAATTACCTTGATCCACGTCGCTCGCGCGAGGCTGCTTGCGTGCCTGGATGCCATGGTGTCTTCTCGCCTGCCGGCTGCAGCGCGGCCCAGAGTGGGCTTCGCGCGAGGGACCGCGCCGACAACCTAGAAACGTGCTGCCGCGCGTGCTTCGTCGCACGCACAGCGGCGCTCCCAGACAGCTCCCTCGACATCTGAGATTACGAGACGGCAGGGGGACTCGTCCACGTCCTTGGCGAAAATGAGGGCACAAAGGTGCGCAAGGCGTGATGGCTGTCGCACCCTGGAGCAAGGGCCCAGGCGAGCGCTAGAGGGCCAACGTTCGGTATGGCCCCAACGTGCCCCGTGCGGCCGGTGACCCACCGGCGCGTCGTGCGAGCATGTGGGAGAGCGCCTCGCGTTGCTTGGCGTCGAGCACCGACACGATGCCCACAATGGCTTGTTGCGAGGCATCCTCGAAGCGGTCGAAGGCCGCGCGGAGAGCGAGGCGCGCGGGGGTCAGGTCCAAGGGTTCTTGTGCGACCGCCATGGAAAGCTCACCCAACACGGCGCTCCGTTGGGCCCGGAGCTCGGCCGCCGCGGCCTCGACGCGCAGGAGCTCGTCGCGGATGTGCCTCTCTTGTGCCGGGGTGGCGTCGAGCCTACGAAATAACCACGACAAGTACCGGCGGCGAAAGCCAAAGGGGCCGCGGTGGCGAAGCGCCGACCGGAAGAACACCCGACGCACGAGCCTGGCCACAAGGCGCACGGCAACCACAGCGACAACACCTAGAACGACATAGCGGATCATCCAACACACCTTTCGTTGCAGATCGCTCGTTGGCGCTTGCACCAGCGCGCCCCGAGCAGGAGCAAGATGTGTCACGAAGAACGGTCTGTCGCGGGTTTGGCCGGTAAACCAACGTAAAGCGCGACCCACGGGCGGCTCGCATGCGGCGCGTCGTCAGGGCGGCGTGGCAGTAAGCGAAGAACACGACGAGGCACGCCTGGCGCGACCACAGACGTAGTACTTTTTCTCACCGCAGCCAGCGACCTCGTAGAGCGTGCCGGTTTTGTCCCACACGCGCTTGCTCTCGTCCTGTTTGGCTTGCCAAAGCGCACGTCGCTCAGGGTCTTGGGCGATGTCCTTGGGGGGCTCTCCAGCGACTTTGCCGAAAGTCAGATCGTAGATGGACAGTGAGGGCCGCGGCGTTGCCGCGACCTTGTCGACGGGGCAGCTCCGGTCTTTGGAGAACGCTTCTTCTGCGCTGCGCTGCTGGTTGCACCCTGCCAGGCCGACAAGGCTCCCCAGCAGCACGAGGCCGTGCCAACGTTTCACGGTTCAGGGCTCGTGTTTGGCGAGCTCGCGGATGGCCGCCGCGATGCTTCCCTTTTGCGGCACGCTCGCGTGCTCGAGGTTGTCGGCCAGGCCAATGCCGGGCACGTGCGCGCCGGCGAGCAGCTTGGGGGGTGCGTGGAGTTCGTAGAAGAGCTCTTCCACTGTGCGCCGCAAGAGGTGCTCGCCGAAGTTGGTGATCTCGGTGTCTTCGTTGAGGAAGAGCACGCGGTTGGTCTTCTTGACCGTGGCCTTGATTGCGTCCCAGTCGTAGGGGTGCAGCGACCTGAGGTCCAGGATCTCGGTATCGATGCCCTCTTTGGCAAGCTCGTCGGCCGCGGCCACGGCCATGTGAACCATGCGACCGTAGGTGATGACGGAAACCTGGCTGCCACTGCGGGCCACGCGCGCCTGGCCGAAGGGGATGAACAAGTCTTCGAGCGCAGGCCACTCGGGCTGCCACTTGCTTCGGTCGCCCAGGGGCGCATCGATCATCTTGGAGAGCACCTTGTCGTCGGTGGGGGCTCCGGGCACGTCTTCGCCCGGCCGACCCTTGACGCGAAGAAGGCCTTTGGGCGCGAGATACATGACGGGGTTGGGGTCGACGATGGCCGAAAGCATGAGCCCGTAGGCATCGCGCGGGTTCGACGGCATGACGACCTTCCAGCCCGGCAGGCGCGTGGCCGTCGCGTCGAAGGAGTGCGAGTGGTAGATGCTGCCGCGGATGCCGGCGCCCACCGGCGTCATGAGCACCATGGGGCAGTTCCAGTCGCCGTTGGACGACCAATACATGGCCCCCGCAAGCTTCAGCAAATCGACCGTGTTGAACGCGTAATCGCAGAACTGGATCTCGGCCACCGGGCGTTGCCCTGCGAGGGCCAAGCCCATGGCGGTGCCCACGACGCCACGCTCGTCGAGCGGCGAGTTCCAGGTGGTGCGGAGGCCTTGCGTTGCCGTGAACACGCCGCCCAACGGGGGGCCCACGTCTTCGCCGAAGATATCGGTGACACCCAGCCGCTCTTCGCCCACGTGCAGGGCCATGCGGATCGCTTGAACCATCGTCGCCATCGCGAATGTCCTTCCTAGTTCCCGCGCTCGGCGACCACGTTGCGGTCGGCGAAGGTGAAATCGTGGATGGTGGAGCCCAAGGGCTGTGGCTCGTCGCGGACGACGCGCTTGGATGCCTCGAGCAACTCTTGCGTGAGCTTGGCACGCAGTTCGTCCATTTCGGCCCGCGTGCGGAGCTTGCGGTCGATGAGTTTGTCTTCGAAGCGTGCGAGGCAATCGCCCTCGTCACGAACGAAGTTGGCGCCGGAGGCCGACGAGTGGCCGTAGAGGCGCGAGACCATCGCCTCGAGCAAAAACGGCTTCCGCTGCGTGCGGACGTAGTCCATGGCGGCCTTTAGTGCAAAATACACAGACTCCGGGTCGTTGCCGTCGATGGTCTGCGTGGCCATGCCGAAAGCCTTGCCGCGGTCGGACACGCGCTCTTCGCCGTGCTGGCCATCGAAAGTCGTGCTGATGCCGTATTTGTTGTTGGCCACGATCATGAGCACCGGCAGCTCGGCGCCTTTGCGCGAGCTCCACACCAAACAGGTGGGGAAGTCTCCCTCGGCGGTGCCGGCGTCTCCGCCTTGCACGATGGTGATGCCCTTGCCACCAGGAACGCGCTTGTTGGCCAGCGCCGTGCCCGGCGCCATGGAGAACTGCACCTCGATGGGCGACGAGATGGGCACCACGTTCCACTTGCGGATGGAGTAGTGCGAGCAGAAGTTACGGCCGCCGGAGTATGGGTCCGTGGCGGTGTTCTTCATCTGCCGAAGGGAGTCCACCGGATCGGCCCCCATGGTGAGGATGGTGCCGCTCGAACGGTAGTGCAGGTGCAGGTAGTCGTACTCGGGCCCTTGGCCTTTGTGCACGAGCATGCCGAGAGGCACCGACAGCGCCTCTTCGCCAGGACCGCCGATCCAGAAGTAGCCGTCACCCTGCTTGTACATGGTGATCAGGCGCTCCTCGAGCACGCGCGCCTTGAGCATGTTGTCGTGCATGCGAAGCAACATCTCGCCGGGGAGCTGTTGCTTGTCTTTGGGGGCCTCGAAGGTAGTGGCGCTCACGGTCACGGGATGCCTCAAGAAGGGGTTTCTCTCGCTCGGACGAATGGGACCCTAGCACGAATCCGAAACGCGCATAGATGGGGGCGCATGGGGGCCGACGGCCGGCGCAACGGCTCGAAAAAGAGGCCTATTCGGCGTTGCAGGTCTTCCGGGAAGGCGGCACGCAGAAGGCATCGATGCTCGGGCAGTCCGTGGCGGGCACCGGGGTATCGGGGCTCACCAAGCTCAAGAAGATGGAGACCGGCGGGCTGTCCGAGGCCACGTAATCGACGGTGCAGCCGACAAGGAAATCGACCGGCTCCTTGGACCGTTGCCCGAGCACCAGAAAAGCCCGGCGGCCGTACCCCACGTCGAGGGCCCTGATGCCCGCCCCGGCGAAGGCTGTACAGAGCTTGACGCTGGTCTCGGCGATGGGCGTCGCGGGCAAGGGCTGCCCCGAGCGCCGGGCACTGAGGAGCGCAGCGCAGGTGGTCTCGTCTTTGGCTTCGAAGACCTGCACCTGCATGCGGTCCGTGGCGATGGCCGCGGCAGTCGATGGGAACTGCAGGGCGTAGGTGCCCTGGGTGGGCGACGCCGTACTGCAGGCGACAAGACCGCAGGCCACGAGACCCGCCACCAACGCCATGGCACACGTGCGGCGGAACAACATGCTCACGGGTCTTGCAGAGCCTCGGCGCTGATGCGCTCTTCGTAGCTGGAGACCAAGGCGCCCTGCACCACCTTCCAGATGGTGTAGTCGGCGATGACGTCTCCGCGGTCGTCGAAGTCGACTTTGCCCGACGCGCCGTTGTAGTCGATGTCCTCGCCGCGACGGAGGGCGCCAAGGGCCGACGCGAACTCCGATGGGCCATAGGCGCGTCCACTCGCTGACACGTCGAAGAGTGCGTCGCGCACGAAGGAGTTGGTGTTGTCGTCGAGCCCGGCTTTTTGCACCGCCAGGGCCAAGAGCAGCACTGCATCGAAGGTGTTGGACGCGTAGATGGGCGGCGTCTCGCCCGGGAACGACAGCTGGTAGAGCTTCTTGAAGTAGGCGAACTCTGGGGTGTTGGGGTTGGACTCGGGTTGTACGCCGTACATGCCTTCGGCCGCAGAAAGCTCTGCCTGATTGTTCGGGTCGTTCTTGGCCTTGGAAATGAACGATGCCTGGGCCAGACCATTGGCCCCCACGGTGACAAACTTGGTCCAGTCCCGCGAACTGTCGGCCTTGGTGAGGTCCCGGAACTTGCGCATGTACGCGGCGCCGGCCGGCGGGAAGGCCACCAGCAACTGGCACACGTCGGTGCCTGCGCCCGCCACCTTGATGGCCGCGAGGCTGGCCTCGGCCTGCGGCTTGTAGTCTTGTTTTTCGTCTGTGGGGACCCCTTGGGGTGTGCCGATGATGCTGCCGCCGCGCTTTTTGAACTCTTCTTGGAAGCGCTCGGCGATGGGTCGTCCGAAGGCGTCGTCGGCAAAGACCACGGCGGCTTTCTTGCAGACGGCCCCGGTGCCCTTGGGCGGTCCCAGCGCAAGCAACGAAAGAGCGCGCGCCTGCAGCGCGTGCGACGGGGTGGTGCGGAAGAAGAAGCGCTGTCGCGCGTCTTGGGCGGTGGTGAGTGTGGGCGTGGCGGCCGACGACGAAATGAGGATGATGCCCGCCTCGGCGTAGGCCCGGTGGATGAACTCGGCCTGCGGGCTACCCGTGGGACCGACCACGCCGACCACGTATTCGCTGCCGTACGCCTTGATGAACGAGTCGGCCACGGACTGTGCCTGATCGTTGGCCGTCATGTCGTTGCCGATACGGACCTCCACGCGACGACCGCGGACGCCGCCGTTGGAGTTGATGAGACTCTCGGCAACCAGTGCCCCCTTGCGGATGCCCTTACCGAAATCAGCCAGGCTTCCGTCGAGCGCCGCGGACACTCCGATGACCACCGGCTGCGACGAGAAATCCGCGGAGGGGCGCGTCTCGGGGTCCTTCTTCTCGCAGCCCGACGCCGCGGTCACGAGCACCGTCGCGAGGAGAGCCAGGGCCGAAATGTGGCGGAAGGGTCCGTACACAGTCCCTAGGTTTTGTCACCGGACCGGGGGTCTTGGCAACGCCTGCTTTTGCCGCAGATACGAAAGCACCCCGGACGGGGCAAAGAAAACCCGTATGATGAAGGCACCGATGGCCGAGCGCCCAGACAAGGACAAGCCCATCGCCATCGACCGTGCCTGGCTTGGCGCCGCAACGCGCAGCTGGGCGAACCCGACGGTCTGGCTGCTCGGGTTTGCGCTGGCGTCGATGGCCTTCGGCGTCGCGGGACGCGTGCTCGGGCGCTTGCCCCTGCCCGTGGCCATGGGCGCCTGCACCCTAGGTTGCTACGTGGCGTTCACGGTGATGCATGAAGCGGTGCACGGCGTCGCGCACCCCAACAAGCTCGTCAATGGCCTCATGGGGCGCATCGGTGCGTTCCTGCTGTTTAGCCCCTATCGCTCGTTTCGAGGCATTCACCTCGAGCATCACTCGCACACCAACGACGAAGCCCGGGACCCGGACTTCGGCGTAGCACGCAAGCCTCGAGCGCTCTTGCCCTTGTACTGCTTCGCCATCGTGTTCGAGTACCGCAGGCACTTCTACGCACGGCCCCTTTGGCGCGCCCGCGCCGAGATCATCGAGGTTGTGATCTCCGAGTTGGTGCTGCTGGGACTCTTGGGCGTGGCGCTCTGCTTCCCCGCGAGCCGCACGCACGTGCTGACCTTGTGGGTGGCCCCGGCGCTCTTGGCGGCCACGTTGCTGGCCTTTGCGTTTGATTTCTTGCCGCACTATCCGCACGACGCGCGGGGGCGTTACAAGGACACCCGGGCCTACCCCGGACGCGTGCTGCACGTGCTGCTGCTGGCGCAGAACTACCACCTGGTGCACCACCTGTGGACAACCATCCCCTGGTACCGGTACCGCAAGGCCTTCGACACGGTGCGCCCGGAGCTCGAACGCCGCGGCTGCCGCATCGACTAACGCGCGCTTCGGGTGGCCAAGGTCGCATCATGAAGGCGGCCGCGCACCCTCGAAACGGCCAAAAGGCACGTTTTGTTCAATCGGGGCTTCAGACGCAAGCGAGGCGGCCGTTCTTTGATGCCGATGGGCGTGGCGGTGTTCGACTCAACGGATGTTGCAACCGTTGAGGGCGCCTCCGAGCGCCCTATGCTCGAGCTGCCGAGCGACGTCGACGCCCGTACCCTCGACGACTTTCTCGTCGAAACACGCGAGAACCTGTGCGACGCCGAGGCCGCCCTCTTGGAGCTCGAGGCAGACCCCTCTCTCTCCGAAGCCATCGGGCGCACGTTTCGGGCATTTCATTCGGTGAAGAGCAGCGCCGGGTTCCTCGGTTTGGCGAGCGTGGTGGCGGTTGGCCACGCCGCCGAGGATCTCCTGTCGGGGATGCGCACGGGAAGTGTGCTCTGAACCGGTCACTACGCCGAGCTCGCGCTCCGCTCCGTCGATGCACTACGGCTTTGCGTCGACGCCGTAGAGAAACTAGGCGCTGGCCACCCCCCGATCCCGTTGCCCGCACAGGTGACGGACCTGGTCCGAGACCTCACAGCCTCGCTGGGTCACCCCACTCCGGAGGCGCCGCCAACGTCTGCGTGGGTACCATCGCCATTGGGCCCGGCGCTGGCCGCCGTGGGGCTTCCCACGCCATCGCAGCCCGCGCCGCCAGCGCATCCTACCGCGGCGCGCAGCGAGGGCGACCACGAGGCCGAACCGCGAGCGCGAAGTACGAATGGGTGTGACACGGCTTGAAGCCCCGATGCGCCGAGGCCACCTCGTTCGACCGGCTCTCCGGGATGCGGAAAACCGACGCTGGACACCAAAGTGTTGGACGCCGTGTGCACGCAGCGCGCGCCCGACGTCAGTGACGCCAACGTTTGCCTTGGGCCACGAGCTTCATCTGCGCCACGGGCAACGGGTAGCCGTACAGTTCGGCCCATGCCTTGGCCGCCGTCCCGCGCAGTTCGTCGTCGCTCTTGGCGAATAGAATGCTGACCAGCGACGCCACCGAAGCCCGCTGCACTGCCCCGGAGACCACGAGGGGCATCCCCTCGTCCACGAGGCCAAAGGCCCCCCCCAGCACATCGAGCAACACCAGCGTGGTGTTGCAATAGGCGTCGCCCCAAGCCTCGCGGTCGAGCACCGTACGCAAGAGGCTCAAGATGGTCATCTTGGGCATGCCGCCGGGCCGCGCCATCTCTGCTAGGTAGGCGCTGGTCTCGTTGCGCACGCGGCCCGGCATGGATCCCACACCCACGATCTCGTCTTTGCTCTTGGGGCCGACGCGGTTGCGGACCGGGGCAGGAATATCCAGGGTGGCGCAGGGGGCCGTGCCGTCACACCCAGGCGTTTTCTGCGCGTCGAAGCGGTGTTGAAGCTCGTGACGCACCACGTCTTCGGCGAACAGATCCCGAAGCGATTCGAACGTGCGCAAGACCCGCTCACCGCGCAACTTGTCGTGGACCTCTTCCCACTCGTAGCGCGACGCGCTGGGAACCAAGGCCCAGAGATCTTTGACGTAGTTGGCCTCGGGCAGCAGGCGCCGAGGCTCGCGCAGCTCTTTGCCCTGCGCTGACAGTTCCGTTCGCCACTTGCGCAAAATGGCGCGCCGCCGCGCCAGCAGGGTCCCCACCTCGAGCAGCTGGTCGCGATCCGCAGCGCCCGCAAAGCTCTGGCGCACCATGCGCGCGGACCGGACCTCGATGTCTTCTTGCCAGGCCTTCTTCTTGTCCCGACTGGGCGCATCGATGAGTTCGACACTCTCGCCCTCCACCAGCGCCGGGAGCACATCTTGAATCAGGAACTCCTCCACCTGATCGTAGAGGACCATGCCCGCGTCGGCTTCCCGATGCGTGTAGCCAAGCGCCGCCTTCGTTAGGTTGAGACTGTCGAGACGCCACAAGTAGACCATCCGCTCGGGGGCAAACCCCGGAGCGCTCCCCTCGGCCTCACGCTCTTTGTAGAACGCATACAGGATGGGTGCCTGGCGGTAGTAGCGCGCGTCTAGGTAGAAGGACTGCCCTGCAGCGGCGAGGGCGCGGTTGACATCCCGGGTCCTCGCGAACACGTCGGGCATGCGTTCTGGGTCTTTGGCTGCGGACAGTTGCGCGGCGAAGAGCTCTTTCATGGGGCCCCGCGCAGGCGCCGGTAGGGCCCCCCGCGGAAACACCTGCTGCACGGCGCGCTCGGGATCGGGCTTGCCGCCATTGGCCACGCTGGCCACATGCGCGCCGAAGGCGTGCGCGAAGGCATCGCCCAGCACGGTCCCGTCGGCCGCGAAGGGCCGCGTCAGCGCGCGCACCGTGACGCCCACACCGAACAGCGCCAGCAGGCCCGCGAAGAGCAGCACAGTCTGCCGGGGCCACCCCCGCGGGAGACTGGGCGGAACATTGGCGTAGCTGGCGGTGACGGCCGAGACGTCGTCCAGGTTCAGGCCCAAGGTGGCCCGCAGCGAGAGCAGCCGCGCCACGCGCGCAACGTGGGCGATATCGACGTGCTGCGTCGCCAGGTGTGCCGCGGCGATGGCGCGCCGGGCGCGACGATGGCGAAAGGGGCGAAGAAGCCACTCTTCGACCTCCCCTGCGGCGTCGACCGTCTCGTAGCGGCCGGTTGCCAAGGCGTGAAGGATCCGGTGCATCGAGAGCTAGATACCGCGGGGCGCGGAAAGTCGCACGGGATCGCACCGGCGGGGGCGACATTTTGGCGCAATGAAACCGCGCATGCGCCCCCGGCGTTTGGCCGCCCGCCCTCGTCAGCCCCGCAGCAGCGCGGGGATGGGGGCGCCGTGGTCCGTGATGGAGATGGGCCTTCCGATGGGCGTCAAGAAGCTCTCCGCTGGGTCGAGCCCGAGGGCCGTGGCCACCGTGGCCAGCAGGTTCGGCGCCGTCACGGCGTCTTTCACCACCTTCTCGGCATCGGCATCCGTCTCACCGTGCACGACGCCTTTGGTGATACCGCCACCGGCCAGCACCGCGGACCACGCGCCCGGATGATGATCGCGCCCGTCGTTGCCGTTGATCTTGGGCGTACGACCGAAGTCGCCCATCCAGAGCACGATGGTGTTGCTGAGCTTGCCCCGACGCTCGAGTTCGGTGATGAGGGCGCTCATGGCCGGATCGAGGGTCCCCATCAGGTTCTTGGTCTTGGTGAAGTTGTCGACGTGCGTGTCCCAGCCATCGAGGGAGACCTCGACAAAGGGCACCCCCCGTTCGACAAGACGCAGGGCGCCGAGGCAGCCACGGCCGAAGTCCGTGTCGCCAAATGCCGCGCGCACCTTTTCTGGCTCTTTGGAGATGTCGAAAGCCGGCAAGTCTGCGGAGTGCATGAGCTGCTCGGCTTTGTCGTACACCTGCGCGTGGCCCTGCACTTTGGGGTCGCCGGTGAAGCGTGCGAAGTCCGCCTCGGTTTGCTCGAGCAGCGCCTTGCGCGCCATGAACCGCGCGCGCTCGACGCTGGGGCCGTAGCCGGTGTTGCTGGGAAGGTCTCCACCCTTGCCGAGCACGAAGGGGCCATGCTGCACGCCCAAGAAGCCCGCACCAAGGCTAGGGCCACCCACGCTGACAAAGCCCGGCAAGCCGTTCTTGGGAGCGCCGAGTTTGCGCGAGACCCAGCCGCCGAGCGACGGATGCACCACCGTAGGATTGGGGGCGTAGCCCGTGCGCAAGAAGTACTGCGCGCGCTGGTGGTTGCCCTCTTTGCTTGTGCCGCGGACAACAGCGTATTTGTCCGACAGCTGCGCAAGGCGCGGAAGGTGCTCGCTGACGAGCAGGCCTTTGGTGCGGGTGGCGATGGCCTTGTGTGGGCCTTGCACCTTGCTACCGGGCTTCGGGTCCCACGTATCTACGTGGCTTGGGCCGCCGTTCATCCACAACACGATGACGGACTTGGCCTTGGCGGTGCCAGCAGACGGCGCCGCGGGCATGTCGCCCGCGAATGCGGCGCGTTCGAGCGCACGATACGCCATGGCCGAGAGCAGACCCGAGGCCGATGCACGAAAGAGATCACGACGATGAAGACGCATGGCTTGGTTCCTTGGCTCAGTGGTTGAAGAGGAACTCGCTCGAATTGAGCAGCGTCCAGACCAAATCTTCGTAGGCTTGGGTTTTGGCATCCACCGGCGGCCCAGCCTTGCTGCCAATGCGCGCCAAGGGGTCTTGGGCGGGTTTCTTGGGACCCTTGCCGGGCTTGCCCTGCGGCGCCACCCCGACGCTCGCCGACGGAGCGCTCACTTGTGGGTTTGCGACCGTCGCGTCGATGTGGGCTTGCCAGCGGGCGCGCTCGGCGGTCGTGGCCGGTCGGCAGAGCACGCGCACGTAGATGGCATCGATGGTGGCTTCCGCCGAGAGGTTCTGCGCGAGCACCTGCGCGAGCATGGCCCCTGGCAGGGCGCGACTTCCGTAGCCCACGAGACCGCCGTTCATGAGCGTGAGCGATTGCGTGACGGTGCCGACATAGTCCTGGGTGTCGAACTCCTCGTCGACGTCGAACAAGAACGTGAAACTTTTTTGCACTTGGGCGCGCAGGGCATCGATGTTGGTGATGCCCGCCCGCTTGGCAGCAGTCTCCACGTCGGTGGCGGCAAAAAGCGCGTTCACCAGCTCTTCGGGGCCCAGCGGCGAGAGCTTGAAGCGCGCCCAGTACCGGTTGTCGTCGCCGGCCTTGGCGCTCCCGCTGGCCGAGAGCCCATAGGCCCGGGTGAGCGCGATGGTGGTTTGCAGGTGCCGCAGATCGTAGCCGTGTTTGACGAAGTCCTCGGCCAAGGCATCGAGCAGCGTTGGCAAGGTGGGCGGGTTGCTCTCGCGAAAGTCGTCGACGGGGTCCGTGAAGCCGCGGCCCAGGAAATGGCCCCACATGCGGTTGACGATGGCCTTGGCAAACCATGGGTTTTGCGGCGAAGTAACCCACGCCGCAAGGGCCTTGCGGGTGCCTGCGCCCTTGTTCAAGTCCGCGCCGTCGAGGGCCGTGGGCTTCTCTTTGCCAGCCGCAACCAAGTCCGCCATCTTGGCCGCACGCGGAAGCATGCGCTCGGCGTCTTTGAGCTCTACCCGGCGCACGATGCCCTTGGCCGGGCCCTTGTCGAGTTGATCGATGTCGACGTGGAGAAACGCGTTGGCCAAGCGGCGAAAGTCTGCCTGCTTCCACTTCTCGGTCTTGTGGTCATGGCACTGGGCACATTGGATCTGTACGCCGAGGAACGTGCGCGATGCCTGGCCCGGCAGGTCTGCGGGCGCATCGGTGAACTTCAAGGTCCAGTTGACGGCGCCGTTGACCTCGGGCCCGGGGCCAGGCCCTGTGGGGAGCGGGCTGGCCGGCGTGTTGTCGGCGATGCGCGCGGTGCCTGTCGAGTTCTGCCCCGTGGCCGAGACGAGCTCGTAGACCATGGTGTTCCACGGCGTGTTGGCGCGAAGCTTTTGCCGGAGCCAGTGACGGAATGCCCCCCGGTCCACGGTCTGTCCGCGGAGCTGCATGCCCATGAGCACGTCATCCCAGTACCGCGTCCAGTGCTCGGTGTAGGCCGGAGACTCGGTCAGCGTTCGAATGAGCGCGGCCCGCTTGTCGGGCGCGGCGCTCTTGGCAAAGCTCACGACGATCTCGGGTGCGGGAATGGTCCCGGTGAAGTCGAGGTACGCGCGACGCAGGAACGTCACATCGTCGGCCGCGGGCGCGGGCGTCAGCCCCGCATCGGTCCACGCGGCCGCAAGCGCCTCGTCGATGCGCGCGGGCCCGAACGCCGCGGGCGCGGGCGCGGGAGCAGACGCATCGGGCACCGAAGATGCGGCAGGCGCCGGCCTGGGAGCCACCACCGGCGGCGCCTCGGGCCCGCAGGAGAGCGACAAGACAAGGGCGAGCGACAAGGCACCCTGATGTTTCATGGGGCGGCACCATACAACACCGAGCGGCCCACACACAGCCGGGAGCGAGCACGGAAAGCTCGGCGCAAGCCGCGCCGTCATGGCCACCTGTGATACGAGGGAAGAAGGGCACCGTGAAAGAACACCCGGTCAAACGTGGTTTGCGCGCGTTCTTCGGACGCGTCATGCGCCTGTACTTCCGGGACATCGAGGTGCTTGGCCCCGTGCCCGACGAGCACACCCAGGGCAGGCTGCTTGCCGCAAATCACGTGAACGCCCTGGTGGATCCCATCTTGGTGCTCACGAGCACCCAATGCCCCGTGTCTCCCATCGCCAAGAGCACCCTGTGGGACATCCCGGGCATGCGGCTGCTGCTCGACATTGCCGGCGCCGTACCCGTGGTGCGCCGCCGCGACAACCCGGACAAGAGCGCCCAAGACAACGACGCCATCTTTGCGCGCATCGCTTCGCACATGGGCAAGGGCGGAAACGTGCTCATCTTCCCCGAAGGCACGAGCCACAACGAGCCACATTTGGTCCCACTCAAGACCGGTGCCGGGCGCATGCTGGCCCGCGCCGAATCCGAGGGCGCGCGCGAGCTGTCGGTGCAGGCCGTGGCCCTCGAGTTCGACGCCCGAGACATTTTTCGTTCCCGCTGCCTCGTGCTCTTTGGCCCCGTCAGGTACCTGCGCGATTTGCACGACGGCAAAGGCGATCGGCCGCAGCAGATCACCGACGTGTTGCGCCAGGATCTCTCGGAGCTCCTGGTCGAAGGCCCCACCTGGGAGGCCCGGCTGCTCTCCGTCCGGGTGGCCGAGCTGTACGCCCACGAGGCCGGCGAGCGATCCCTCGCCAACTACAACACCATCGGTCGGCGCGTCGAAGAAGCACACCGCTTGCTAAGCGCCACAGACCCAAAGGTGGTCGCCGAGGCCACGGCCAAGGTGGATGCGTACTACACGAAGCTCGCAGAGCTTGGACTCACGGACGACCTCGTCGCCTACGGTGAGCGCCGCATCAGCACGGCGTCGCCGGTACACAAACTCGGCCTCTTGCTGCTGACCCCTTTGGCCATGCTGGGGCTCGTGCTCTATGCCCTGCCCTACCAGCTCCCACGAGCCATCTCCCGCCGCATCGGAGGTCACGGCGACGTGGCGTCGACATACAAGCTCGGCCTTGGGCTCTTGGTGTACCCGCTGTGGCTCGCGGCATTGCTCGGAGTGTCCTTCGGGCTGCTGCGATGGCCGCAGGCCCTGGGTGCCGCGACGCTGTCCGTGGCTGCGCCCTTCGCGGCTCTTTTGTGGCTCGACCAGTGGGACCGATTCGTTGCGCGCGCCCGCTTGCTGACACCTGGCTCCCGGGCGCACGCGCGCCTGGGAGCGCTGCGACAAGAGCGCGCGGCACTGCTTGCATACATCGAAGACCTTCGCGGCAAGCTCGGTCTGTCGTGAGCCCGAGCGTGCAAAAGGCTCCCGGACGCGCCCAAGGGATCGCCTTGGTGCTCGTCGCAGCGCTCTTGTGGAGCACCGGCGGCCTCGGGGTCAAGCTGCTGCACACCGCGGCGTTGCCCACGGCAGGCTACCGGGCGCTCTTTGCATTTTTTGCCATGGGCATCGTCCTCGTCGGCAGCCTGGGCGGGGCGCGGGCGCACCCCCCGACATCGCCGCTGAAGCAGGTGGCCCTTTCGCTCCGACGACCTTTGGTGTGGGCCGCCGCGGTGTCCTACGCGGTGATGGTGGTGTGTTTCGTAGTCAGCGCCAAGATGACCACCGCGGCCAACGCCATCTTCTTGCAATACACGGCGCCGCTGTACGTCGCTCTCCTGTCGTATCCGGTGCTGAAAGAGCGCCTTGCGCGCATCGATGCGCTCACCCTGGGCATGGCAGCCGTAGGCATGACGTTGTTCTTCGTCGGCAAGCTCGAGGCCAAGGGCCTGTGGGGCAATGCCATCGCCATCGCGTCGGCGTTTGGCTTTGCGGGCCTGCCCGTATGCTTGCGCCGCGCCGAGCTCGACGCCGGGCCCGGGGCGGAAGACGCAAGCACTCGGGCCACCGTGGCCATCGTGCTCGGCAACTTGCTCGCCACCCTGGCCTGCGGCCCCATGATGGTCGTCTCCGATGCCCCGAGCCCGACAGACTGGGCCGTACTCGCGGCCTTGGGCGTGTTTCAGATCGCCCTGCCCTACCTGCTCTATGCCCGCGCCGTACGCGTTCTGCCGGCCCTCGAGAGTTCGCTGCTTGCCACCATCGAGCCCATCTTGAGCCCCATCTGGGTGTTTTGGGCCACCCGCGAGCGGCCCACCTCTTGGGCCATCGTCGGGGCCTCGTTCATCGTGGGGAGCGTGGTGCTCCGGGCCGTGTTGTCGGCGCGTCAGACCGCATAACCTGCCACGCGCAGCACGAACCACACGACGCCCGCGAGCACGATGGCGCCGCTCATGACCTTGGCGCCTTTGGTCTCGAACCACGGGGCCTTGTTGCGGGCCAAGGCAATGAGCGGCAGCAGCAGTGCGAGCACCGCGAGCTGCCCGAGCTCGACCCCCAGGTTGAAGGACACCAGCGCCGTGGGGATCTGCGCCCGCGGCAGGTCGATCTCTTTGAGCGCACCGGCGAAACCGAACCCGTGGATGAGGCCGAAGGGGAACGTCACACGCCAGCGCCCGCGAATGCTGCGGACGAAAAAGTTCTCGATCCCCACATAGGCGATCGATAGGGCGATGGCTGGCTCCACAAGGCTCGGCCGCGGGGCCCACACGTCGAGCGTCGAGAGCGCCAGGGTGATGGAGTGCGCGATGGTGAACGCAGTGACCACGCCGAGCACCGAACGCAGCCGGCCCCGAACGAGCACCAAGCCAAGCAAGAACACGAGGTGGTCGTACCCCGTCAGAATGTGTTCGACGCCGAGCTTGATGAAGCCCAAAAAGCCTGGCGACGCGCTCTTGGCCGCCGGCGCTGGGCCCGCGGCGGGCGCCACCTGGAACCTATGCTCGCCCCTGGTCATGATCTGATCGCGGGTGTCGGCCCCGGCGATACGCGCCAGATGGCGATGGCCAGCGGCCACGTCGGCAAGGAACCCAAGCTCCACCTCGAAACGCGCGGGTTGCGCATCGCAGGCGTAGACGAAGTTGAGCAGCACCCCGTCCTGTTCGGTCAACGCGGCGTCTTGGAGGGCTCCTTTGCAGGCTTGCGCATCGCCGGTCACGCGCACCTTGTTGACGAGGCCTTGGAGCGCCCCGCGGGCCGACGACAGCTCCGCGGGCACGAGCACGCGGTCGTGGTTCTCATCGATGCCAGGCGCCAGCGTGAGCAACTCGTCGCGAGCAAACGCCACGTGCACGCGAAGCTCTTTGCCCTGGGCCTTGTACTCGCCCGAAGAGAGCCCCACGGCATGGGCCCGGGCGAGCCTTGGGGCCAAAGCAACGAGAAGGAAGGTCCCAAGGAACCAAGCGACGAGCCACCGGGGCGAAGTCATGCGCACGGGCATCCTACGCCTTGGGGGCCCCTTCGGTTGCGCGCAGGTTCCCTCGGTTCGGACACCTACATTGGAGACTCCCCTCTTTTCCGCCGTAGCCATTCGAGGCTGAATTGGCTACGGACCCCGTATGGAGTTTCGCTTCGAGCCCATTGGCTATGTTCGCTGCGCGCTGCGCGACAAAAGCGAGACGCCCCG
>JBIKNA010000019.1:0-34648 GCA_044358965.1 Polyangiaceae bacterium | reverse complement strand
CCGGCCCAGGGCACGGCCCGTCGCCCCGCACCCGCCCCCGCACCCGCTCCCAACCCGGCCCCCCACGACCCCTCTGGCATGAGCGATCGCAAGTAGCACCCATCTCGGCTACGTGGCCTCGCAAGCGCTACTGCGCCTCGCAAGCGCTCCTGCAGACCGAACCTGTGCAGTTGGCGACGCTTTGCACATACGCGCGCGAGGTCGACGACAGGTCGTCAAAGACGGCCTGGCTGCAGCTCTCCGTGGTGCAGGCGGCAAGCTTCGCAAAGGCCTCACGGCAACCCGCGTCCTTGCCGCAAGCCGCGAACTCGCTGCAGCATCTTTGCACCAAGCAGCTTTCACACGACTCGCTACGATTGCCCACGGGCATGCCGCAGACTTCTGTGGTGCCCGGGCTCGTGTCGGGGGCTACCTCTGCCGGCAGTGGCGCGACCGCCATGCGTGGCGCACCCTCGGCGGCCGTCAGACCGACCTCGTAGTAGTGCAGTCGCACGGGGGTGCCCGCCTTGGGCACCTCGAACAGCAAGGTGCAGGTGTGTTTGCCGCCGGCCACCAGCACCATCTCCGAGGAGCAATACGTCGCCGTATTTGGCACCGCAGACTCGGCGCGGTACGCGAGTCCCCCTGCGAGTTCCGCGCTGAACCCCGTGGGCGCGATGTTTAGCGGGCGACCCTTGGCGCCGTTCTGTATGGTCACTTCCACCAAGAGGTACGTGGCCCCGACGTCCGCGCGATACGTGGTTCCTCCCGAGGTCTCAAATGTGTACACCCGGAGGGCGCTGTCCACGGCGATGGTGGCGGCGACGTCCAACGACGTCGGCGCTTCGGGCGCTCCGGTCACTGTCGCCGGCGTTTGGCCCCCGGCGCCCGCGGTGGCCGGATCGCTGCTCACCGTGCAGGCGGCAAGGCAGAGCGCAGTGGCGAGGGCGGGGACCGAGAGAAAGAGCGTTGAATGCTTCATGATGATCTCTGGAGACACGGGGCTCCTGGTTGTCGCAAAAAAAAAGTCACGACGGGTGCGGGGCGCTGCCCCGGTGCTCGACAGCGCCCGCCCGCAAGGGTAGAGCTGGGCGCGTGGGCCTGAACTCTCGCCACCTACTGCGGTCCTTCGCGTTTGCTCTGCTGGTGCCGTCGTTTGCATGGGCCGCACCCAGCAAAGCCGACGAGCAGCGCGCGCAATCGCTCTTCGATGCCGCGCGCACGCTCATGAAGGTGGGCGACTACGCCAAGGCGTGCCCCATGCTCGAAGAGAGCCAGCGCCTCGACCCCGGAGGCGGAACGCTGCTCAATCTCGCCGCGTGTCACGAGGGCGAACAGCGCATCGCCACGGCATATGCAGAGTACACGCAGGCGTTGGTGCTGGCGCAGCGCGACGCGCGCAAAGACCGAGAGCAGACGGCCCGGGAGCACCTAGGCAAGCTCGCGCCCATGTTGCCCCGGCTCGTGGTGCGCACCACGGCTGCGCTGCCACCCGGCGCCAGCGCCGAGTTCGATGGCAAGCCCGTGGCGACGGGCTTTCTCGACGCCGCCACCCCGGTGGACCCGGGGGCGCATCGTCTCGTGGTGTCCGCGCCCGGGTACACGCCATTTGTCTGGGAAGGATCCATCGACGTTGGGCGCTCGCGGGAGCTCGATGTACCTGCCCTGGTGGCACTCGCGCAGCCCGGTGCGGTGCCCGTTTCCGCCCCCGTGGCCACCCCCGCAGCGACCGTCCAAAGCCCAGCGGCCCCAGCCCCAGCGGCCCAAGTCCCTCCGGCCCCAGCCCCTGCGGCCGAAGCGCCCAAGCGCTCGTCGGTGGTACCTACGGTGCTCTACGTCTCTGCCGGCGCGCTCGCCGTGGGCTCCGTACTGTCGTTCGTCGGGGCCAGTGACGCACACAACACCGCCTCGGACAAATGCATTGCCGCGCGCTCCTACTGCACCGATCAAGATGGCATCGACGCGGCCTCCAGGGCCTACACCCTGTCTTGGCTGGGCGTCGGCCTGGCGAGCGGCGCCGCGGTGGCTGTGCTTGCCGGGCTGGTGATCGACTTTACCGGTGGCTCCGCGCCCGCCAAGGCCGCGCTGCGCGTGGGGCCCACACAGGCTTCGCTGCAGGGCACGTTCTAGAGCGCGTTGTCACAAATGCCCAGGCGGCCAGCCCGCCGAGCCCCCAAAGCCCCGACCCCAAAGCCCCGAGCCCCGCTCACGCTCGCAGCAGCCCGAACCCGCTCGGAATTGGTGCGAGTTCGGGAGCGGGAGCGGGAGCGGGACTCCGCGTGAGAGGCCCTCCCCGAGAGCCTCGTACTAGCAAACTCCGCCCGGGGGGCGCTGCTTGGCGCAGCCTATTCGACCTTGGGCGCCGAGCAGCTCGTCACCCGACGCTTCTCGGCATCGCAGCGCACCTGTGCGGGGCTGCACTGCTTGACGGCTGAGCCGCGGCTCGAGTAGCTGGCATTGCACGCGGTCTCCCGGCAGCTGCACTCGCCCTCGTTGCTTTCGCAGCAGTTGCCCAAGGTGCAGCCCAGGACTTGGTTGTCGCTGGTGTAACTGCGCGCCAACTCGCAAGAGCACGCGTTGGAGTAGGCGACGCAGACCGCAACGTTGCACGAGCACGACGAGCCAGCGTTGGGCCAATTGAGGTCTGCGCAGCAAACCACGTCCGTGCGGTCGCCTTGGGTGCACGCCACGTCGTTGGGCGATGCGGGCACATCGGGCACTCCGGGCACCTTGCACGTGCAGCCCGTTCGGCTCGAGTCGAAGGAGCAGTCGGTGGCCTGGGCGTTGCGCACGATGGGCTCGCGCCGGAGATCACAAACGTCGCTGCAGTGCTCCCTTGTGCACCCTGCCATGGCAGCGCCCAATGGGTCGGCTTCGAGGTCGAAGCAGTTCTTGCCCGAGGCACAGGCGTCGAGCTTGCTCATGGTGTGGACCGTGGTGTCGCCGCCAACGCCGAAGACGCTGCATCCGCTGGTCTCGTCCTCTTTGCGGCACTGGCCGTCGGCGCAACACGCGTTGACCAACGGTTGGCAATGCGTGGCGATGCACTTGCCGCAAGGGGCGTCGATGCCCGCGAAGCGACAGGTGGTGCCATAGTCCGTCGACGAGAGCGTGCAGCTGGGCGCCGTGGCCACGAGCGCAAGGGCCAAGGGCACCGCGAAGCCGAGCGCCATGCGCCGTCGTCCGGGTTGTGTTGCCCTGCGTTCCATGACCTTGTCGGGGCGGTCTAGCACACCCTGCGGCCGAGCTGTCCGTGCTCGACAGCTTGTACGTGGGGCGGCGGCGCCGGCGGGAGTTCCCCCACCTGGGCGTACCATGGGCGCCGAGCTTTCCCGCGCCGTTCCCCGTCGATTCGTCTGCTTCTTACCGAGGTGCCTCCGGCGCCTCGCATCATGAAGTGAAGAATCGGCTGCGGAACGTGATCGACCGGGGCCCTGCGCTGTTAGCATCAAGGGCTCATGGGCCAACCCGGAGCTGCCGAGTGGACAAACGAGCCAGTGCCCGGCACGCGGCTCGGGCGCTACCAGCTCATGGTGCCCATTGCGCAGGGCGGCATGGCGCGCGTCTGGGCCGCGCGGCTCGATGGCGCTGCGGGCTTCCAAAAGCTCGTGGCCGTCAAGACCATCCTGCCGACCCTCGTGCACAACCCCGAAGTGCTGCGCATGTTCTGGGACGAGGCCCGCATCGCGGCCAGCATCCACCACGCCAACGTGTGTCAGGTGCTGGAGCTCGGCGAAGAGAACGCCATGCCGTTCATCGCCATGGAGTGGGTGGACGGCGTCTCGCTCATGCGGCTCTTGCGGCAAGAAGACGGGTCGGTGATGGTGCCGCTGCCAGAGGCGCTGGCGGCGTACATCGCGGCCGAGGTCTGCGCGGGGCTTCACGCGGCCCATACGCTGCGCAGCGAAGAGGGCCACGCCATGAGCGTGGTGCACCGCGACGTCACGCCGCACAACATCCTGCTGACCATTGATGGCGCCGTAAAGGTGGCCGACTTTGGCATCGCGAAGGCCGCGGGGCAGTCTCACGCCACCAAGACGGGCGAGGTCAAAGGCAAGATCGCCTACATGGCGCCGGAGCAGGTGGGCGGCGAGCACATCGACGGGCGCTGCGACTTGTTTGGTCTCGGTTGCACACTGTACGAGGCCGTGACCGGCGTTGGTCCTTTCCGCACCGACAATGACGCGCGAACCATCGCGCGCATCATGACCATGGAGCCCGCGCCCCCGTCGCTGCATCGGCCAGGGCTGCCTCCGGCACTCGAGTCCATCATCATGCGGGCGCTCGCCAAAGACCCGGCGCGCCGCTTCTCCTCCGCCGAAGAGATGCGCGCAGCGCTGCTCGCGTACTTGCGGCAGGCGGGCATGCCCAGTGCTTTGGACGTGCGCAACGTCATCGTGCAGCGTTGTGGCGTCGAACTCGACCATCGCCGAGGCGAGGTCCGCAAGGCGTTGGCCAGCGCCCGTGCCTCCAACCCGTCCATTTCCGCGGGCGACTCGGGACCTTTTGGCAGCATGCCGCCGGTGCGGCCGAGCCTCGGCCCCAAGCGGCCCAGCTTTCCTTCGCTGCAGCCCGGGCACGCGTCCGGGTCGCGACGTGTGCACAACGGCGCGCTCGTGGGGCCCTCGCTGCCGCCGACCGACGACGAGTCCTCGACCATTGTCGACGAGGCCCCGGCATTTGCCACTGCGGCGCCATCAAACCACGCCGTCGCGTGGCTCGTCGGCGGTATCTCGGTGACCTTGCTGGTGCTTGCCGCTGGCGCTGCGGTCGGCTACCGGCAAATGAGCAAACGTGACGCCTCGGCCGTGGCTGCCGCGCGCAGCGCCGAACCGGCGACCCCGGCATCCACGGGGGGCCCAAAAGCTGCCGAAGACCGTGTACCGGTGGCCGCCGGTGCCGCTGCCACCATCGAGATTGTCGACCCCCAGCCCGCGGCGAGCGCCACGGTCACGACTCCTGGCAAGCCGGCTCTTCGGACAAAGCCCAAAGCACTCCCGAACCCATACCAATGACGCGGCTCCGGACCTCTCTTGCCATTGCACTGCTGATCGTGGCTCCAGCTTCGGCCCGCGCCGACGAACTGCCCTCAGTGCTGGCTCAGGCGCGCGCCGCCTACGATCGCGGCTCCGAGGCCATGGGCGACAAACGCTGGCAGGAGGCCGCGCTGCACTTCGAAAATGCCGGACGCCTCAACCCCCACGCGGCATCTTGGTACATGGCCGCCTCGGCGTGGGAGCAGGCAGGGCAGCTCGACCGGGCCGCAGACGCCTACCATATCTCCTTGGAGTACAAGGGCCTCCCGGACGACCGGGTGAACCTGGCCAAGGGGCGCCTCGGCGCTCTCAAGAACACCTTAGGCACTGTCAGTGTCGCCGCCCCCGCCGGCTGGCGAGTGCATCTCGACGATCGCCCCGATGTGGCCGTGCCCGCGGTTCTCCATGGTCTGCCTGGCACGCACGTGCTCGTGGTCGCGCCCGCAGACCGCGCGTCGTTTCGCCGTGATCTGCGCCTTACCCCGGGCTTGCGTGCAGAGATCGTCCTCAGCGAGGCCGATGCCCCGGCAGATCGTACGGACGTCCCTCCGCCCGTGGTTGCGCCAACGGTGGTCACCACCGAGCGCGTGGTCGAGCGCGTGGTCACCAAAGAGGTTCCCGCGCAAACGCCCCTGACCCAGTTCCTGGGCGTTGGGCTTTTGGGGGCCGGCGCCATCGGTCTCGGCGCGGGCGCCGTGCTGGGGCTCTCGGCGGTTTCCGCGCGCGACGCCTACCAGACCTCGCGCACGCAGCAGGCCTTCGATCACGCGCGCAGCATGCAGACGTACACCAACATCGCGTTCATCGCCGGCGGCGTACTTGCTGCCGGTGGCGTGGTTCTGCTGGTGCTGCCCAAGAGCTCCGCCCGGGGCCCTGCGACCAGTGTTTCCTTGGGCCCGAGTAGCATCATGTTGCAAGGAGCGCTGTAGGTGAGGGCGAAGCACATTCTGGGCCTCGTACTCGCGGTGTCGTCGGCGGCATTCGCGTGTTCGTTGGCGTTGGACCCGCCGCTCGTGCCAGGGGCCGACGCCGGGGCCCTGGGCAACGACGGCGCAGTCGGTCTCGATGCAGGCAACCCGGACGCCGCCTCGCCCGGCGACGCTGGCGATGCTGGCGACGCTGGCGACGCTGGCGACGCTGGCGTCAAAGCATGCACCTCCGATGACCAGTGCAAGGTCGACAACGGCTGCCTAGAGGTGCAGACCTGCGACGTGGATGCTGGGAGATGTGTGTACAGTGCATGCCCTGCGGCGGGCGCCTGCGCCGAGCGCACCTGCGATCGGACCCAGGGCAAATGTGGCGCTCCAACACCGCTCAAGTACCAGTTGCGCACGTTCACCATCCCGCTCGATGACGCGCTCTTCTCCTCGCGGTTCTGCAAAGTGCTCTCCCGCTGTGCGGCCTATGCGCACCCGTTCTTCGTGGTGTCGCGGCCGGGTTCCGCCGGGGCACCGCCGGGCATCTACGCCTATCCGCTCATCGACTTGCTTGCCGGAGACCCAGTGGGCATCCCGCTCAAGGCAGCAGACTTTCCGGACAACCCAGTCAACCTGGTGGCGTCAGACACGCAATTCCTCGCAATTTCCGACTTGATTAAATCTGGTGGCGTCAACAACCTGAACATCGGCTGGTTCGCCGCGGACCAGAACCCGTATGGCAGCGCTCTTGCCGGCGAGAGCGCCGTCGTGCGGTTGCTCAACGACAACCTCACGGACACGTTTGCACATCCTTCGTTCCCCGAAGCGTTGCCCGCGGGCGACGGGTCCTTCTTGATTGTCCCTTCGTACCCCACTGTCTCAAGGCACGCCCAGGCGCGCATTACGCTGCCGTTGGCCAAGGGAAGCGACGTCATCTTCGCCGTCCCTTCGGGCACCTCGGGCCGCTACGGCGTACCCGAAGTTCTGCTCAAAGACCGCCTGCTGTACCAATTCGGCGGCAACGTCGTCGCGACGACATCTCCACTTCAGCTGGACCGCTTCGCCGGAACGACGGGTGCCGTGGTCGACGCTCCCGCGCCGCCATTGCCGAACGGACTTCGGACGGCGCACGCCCAGGGCGTCTTCGCGACAGGCCCGGGCGGGCTTGTCATATGGCTGGTGCCCAACGCCGACGTGCCTGGCGGAAGCAACACCTCGCTCACACAGGTTCGAGAAGCGCGGCTCTTCTGGGTGGCTGAAGGGGCGGCGGAGAACCCAACGCTCAACAATTCCACGGTCCTGCGTTCCTACATCGCCGACGGCGGCGGCATTGTGGCGCGCGACGCGTCTCTCGATGGTGCGCCTGCCGGGTCGACCTACGTCGAGCGTGCCACCGGAGCGTTGGCGTCTGTGGATCGAGACCGCTCGGTCGTGGTGCTTCGCGGCGCTGACGGCGGCGCCGAGGTCGATGTGTACAGTCGCGATGCCGGCATGTTGCCTGCGTATCACAAGAACCTCGACGTTCCGCTCAACCCAGCGCCGCTCAACGCGCCCAGCGGCGTTGCCGTCTTGAACAGCAACGCCCACGCCTGGGCCTCCAAGGGGCGGGTGGTGCTCGCCATGGAAGATCTCGGAAAGAAGCAGATCGTCGTGAGCGTGCTCGAGCCTACGTGCGACCCCTGAGGCCGGTGCGTGGCCAGTACAGCGCCCGCCCGACTTTCGAAGTACGCGCCCAAACGGTGCCGGCCACGAGAATCTGCCGCAAGGCGCTGCAAGAACGCGCCACTTTGGATACAGTGCGGCCATGTCGCTAGGCACCATCTCCGCCATCATCTTGGCCGCCGGCCAGGGCACCCGCATGAAGAGCAGCTTGCCCAAGGTGCTGCACCCGGTCTGTGGGCGTCCCATCGTGCACTACCCGGTGCGCGCCGCGCTAGAAGCGGGCTGTGGCGAGGTCGTCGTCGTCGTCGGGCACGGGCGCGAAGCGGCCACCAGTTACCTCAAGAAGGCCTTCGGTGATCGCGTCAAAATCGCCGTCCAAGAGCGACAGCTCGGCACCGGCGACGCGGCCAGCGCGGGCATCGCCGCGGTCTCTGCCAGCGCCGAGCTGGTGCTCATCTTCAACGGTGACCTGCCCCTCATCGAGGCCATCGATGTCACGCCGGTGGCGCAATCGCTCGGCACCGATGCGCGCGTGGCCATCGGTATGGCCACCTGCGAAGTCGAAGACCCCACGGGCTACGGCCGCATCATGCGCGACCCCTCCGGCGACATCATCGAGATCCGCGAGCACAAAGATCTGCGCAGTGACGCCGAGCGCGCCATCCGCGAGATGAACCCTGGGCTCTATGGCGTACGCGCAGATTTCTTGCGCAAGGCACTCGCGGACCTCAAGCCCAACAACGCCCAAGGCGAGTACTACCTTACGGACATCATTGCGCAGGCGGTGGCCCAGGGCCGCCGCGTGCTTGGGGTGTCCGCGCGGGCCGAGGTCATGGACGGCGTCAACGATCGGCAGCAGTTGGCCGAGGTCGAGGCCGAGATGGCTGCGCGGCTGCTGCGCAAGTGGCGTACCCAAGGTGCCACCGTGCGCGCGGGGGCGCGCATCGACGATGGCGTGGTGCTGGGCAAAGACGTCACCATCGAGTCTGGCGCCGTGCTCCGCGGCGAGACCAAGATCGGCGAGGGGGCCTTCATCGACGTGGGCTGCGTGCTCACCAATGTGACCGTGGCCGAGGGCGCAGTGCTCAAGCCCTACACGGTGGCGCAAGACTCCCAAATCGGCCCCCGCGCGCAGGTAGGGCCGTTTTCGCACCTGCGGCCCGACAGCGTGCTCGGCGAAGACGTGCACATCGGCAACTTCGTCGAGACCAAGAAGACCACGCTGGACAAGGGCGCCAAGGCCAACCACCTGGCCTATCTGGGCGACGGCCAAGTGGGTGCTGGGGCCAACATCGGGGCCGGCACCATCTTCTGCAACTACGACGGCTTCCAAAAGCACACCACGGTCATCGAAGAAGGCGCCTTCATCGGCAGCGACTCGCAGCTCGTGGCGCCGGTGCGCGTGGGCAAAAACGCCTACGTGGGCACCGGCACCTGCGTCACCAAAGACGTACCTGCCGATGCCCTGGCCATCTCCCGTGTGCCCCAGAGCAACAAAGAGGGCTACGGCCCCAAGCTCCGGGCCCGCATGGCCGCGGCCAAGGCCGCCGCACAAAAGAAGGCCGAAGGCTGAGCAAACTCCCTGCGATTTTCGCCGTGGCGGCACAAGTCACGGTCCCGAAACATGGGGCCAGATAGGCTAGCGCCGTGCGCCTTCGCCTCCGTCACGAGACCACCTACAAGTACCCATCGCCCGCCGCCCTGGGCCCGCACACCGTGCGCCTTCGCCCCGCGGCGCACATGCGCGGAGAGCTCGAGACCTACGCGCTTCACATCGACGTCGAGCACCGGCTCCAGTGGCAGCGGGATGCCTTGGGCAACTCCGTGGCGCGGGTGCTCTTTCGACCCGAGGCGCTGGTGCCGCAGATCTCGTTTACCGTCGAGATTGTATGTAATGTGCATGCGGTAAACCCGTTCGACTTCGTGGTCGACGAGCGCAGCACGAACATGCCGTTCGCCTACCCCGAGGCACTGCAGGGCGATCTCGCGCCATTCTTGCGCTTGGACGACGCCGTGCTGGCGAGCGGCCCGCTGGTTGCCGCGCTATCGGCGGAGCTGCCACGCGAGGGCAACACGGTCGCACTTTTGGTGGAGCTCAACCGCCGGGTCTTCGAGCGCGTTCGCTACGTGATTCGCGAAGAGGCCGGGGTGTACACCCCCGAAGAAACCCTTGCGCACGGGCAGGGGAGCTGCCGCGACTCGGCGCTCTTGTTGGTACGGCTGCTGCGCGAGCGAGGCCTAGCGACGCGCTTCGTGAGTGGCTACCTGGTGCAGCTGCAAGACGATGGCCTCTTGCCCGACGAGAAGAAGGGCATGAGCAAAGACGTGCTCGACCTGCATGCCTGGGCCGAGGTGTTCTTGCCTGGCGCGGGCTGGGTAGGGCTCGACGCCACCAGCGGCTTGCTTGCGGGCGAGGGGCACATCCCGCTGGTGTCCACGACTTCACCCGCGCTGGCCGCGCCCATCGACGGCACCGCAGGCTTGGTGGCCAGTGCCTTCGAGGTGCACATGCAGGTCGAGCGCTTGGCCAGCGAGCCGGCGCCGGTGCGTCCGTACCAGCCCGGCACCTACGAGGCGTTGCTTCGTGCCGCCGACAAGACCGACGCACAGCTGGCCGATGCCAAGGTCGCGCTCACCATTGGTGGCGAGCCCACATGGACGAGCCGCTTGTTCCCCGAGGCCCCGGAGTGGCGCGACAAGGCCCTTGGCCCCAGCAAAGACGAGCAGGGGGCTCGCTTCGCTCAAGAGTTGCGTCGAGAGTTCGCCCCGCAAGGTTGCATACTGCGCAGCACCGGCAAGGCGTATCCCGGCGAGTCGCTACCGCGCTGGGTGCTGTGGGTGCTGGGCATGCGCGACGGCACGCCATTGTTCCCCCCAAGGGAGTCGTGCAATGCCACAGGTGATCTCCAAGCCGCCGAGCGGTTTGCCGCCGCCTTGGCCAAAGCCTTCGACGTAGGTGTCCTGCCCCTTGCGGTCTACGAAGATCCAAGCGTGCTGCTGGAACTCGAGGCCAAACTCCCCGTCGATGTCGACCCGCACGAAGGCAGCTTGGACGATGAAGACCGTGCGCGCCTGGCGCGGATCCTCGACCGCGGGGTCAAGGCGCCCGTGGGGTACGTGTTGCCGCTGGCCCGGGTGTTCGGCAAGTTTCGCTCGGACCGTTGGCGCTTCCGTCGCGAGCGCTTGTACTTGGTGCCGGGCGATTCTCCCGTGGGCTTGCGCCTGCCATTGGCCAGCCTGGCCGGCGATCTCTTGCCCATTCCGCCGGAAGAGGCGGGCAAAGACCCGCGCCGCCCCAAAGCCGAGCACCCCGAGGCCGTCGAAGAAGCCTGGAAAAAGCACGCGCAGGTAGGCCCGCTCGGCGGCATGCGCACCGCACTCGCCGTCGAGCCGCGGGATGGCAAGCTGCACGTGTTCCTGCCGCCCTTCAACACAGCCGACGACTTCATCGCATGCCTTGCGGTCGTCGATGCCGTGCGCGTTGCTCTTTCGCTAAGCGTCGAGCTCGAAGGCTATGCGCCGCCCTCCAAACACGAACTCTTCCGCCTGATGCTCGCCCCAGACCCGGGGGTCATCGAACTCAACTTGCCGCCGGCATCGTCGGCCAAAGAGTACGCAAGCTTCGTCGAGCGCGCGTACGCCTGCGCGCTGGCCGCCGGGCTCACGTCCGAGAAGTACCTGATCGATGGCCGCCTGTCGGGCTCCGGCGGTGGCAATCACGTGACCTTGGGTGGCCCCACAACGGAGCAAAGCGTGTTCCTGACGCGGCCCGATGTGTTCGCCAGTTTACTGACCTTCGTGCAGCATCATCCCAGCTTGTCGTACGCGTTCTCTGGGCTGTTCGTGGGGCCCACCTCGCAGGCCCCGCGGGTAGATGAAGGCCGCATGGACGCACTGCCGGAGCTGCAGATTGCCCTGCGCGAGGCCTTCGATGTGTCGTTGGGCGAAGAGCCTCCGGAGCCATGGCTGGTAGACCAGCTCTTCCGTGATCTCTTGGTGGATCTGACGGGCAATACCCACCGGGCCGAGCTGTGCATCGACAAGCTCTACGACTTTCGAACGGCCTATGGTCGCCAGGGCGTCGTCGAGCTGCGGGCCTTCGAGATGCCGCCGCATCCGCACATGACCGTGGCCCAGGGCGTGCTCATGCGGGCCCTTGTGGCCAGCTTTTGTGCCGCTGCATACGACCACCCGTTGGTGCACTTTGGCGCGCGGCTGCACGACGAGTACTTGCTGCCCTACTACATGGAGCAAGACCTGTTGCTGGTGCTGGAGCATCTGCGGCGCGCAGGGCTCGAGCTGCCCATCGATGCTTTCATGCCCTTCGTTGCGCTGCGCTGCCCCCTGGCAGGGACTTTGCGCGCCGGGCCCGTCACCCTGCAGGTGCGCAATGCGCTCGAGCCCTGGCACGTGCTTGGCGAAGAACTCACGCAGAGCAGCACCGCACGCTACGTCGACTCGTCCGTCGAGCGCATCGAAGTCCGGTGCACGGGGCTCACGCCAGAGTGGCACGTTGTCACCGTCAACGGCGTCGAACTCCCCATGCACGCAACGCACGACCCCGCGGTGCATGTCGCCGGCGTTCGCTTTCGGGCCTGGGCGCCGCCGCGCTCGCTGCAAGCGCATCTTGGCGTGCACCACCCCTTGCGCATCAGTGTGATCGACACGCGGGCGCAGCGCTCTCTCGGCGCGTGCGGCTACCACGTGTGGCACCCCGAAGGCCGCGCGTTCGATCAGCCTCCGTTGACGCGCTTCGAGGCCGAGGCGCGGCGCGCACAGCGGTTCACCATCGAGTCGCCGCAGCTCGCCCCACCCAAGGTTCGCAGGCACCCCATGCCCACCGGGCGCCGCACGCTCGACTTGCGCACGTTGCGCGTGGACCACCCGGTGCTCGAGCCCATCTTGGATCCGGATCTGCCCAAGCCCGACGCGCCGCGCACCGAGACGTAGCTTCCATTGGGCTGATCGCGGAAACGCGACACGAGCCAGAGCGACGCCACCACGCACGGTTCCTGCGTGTCGCTTTGGGGGGTCGGCTCCCCGGGGTTACTTGACCGTTAGGTCGACGCGGTAGCCCACCTTCTTGGTGCCGGTGTTGCGAACTTCGAACAGGTACTTCTCGCCGGGCTCGAAGGGAACCTTGCCCGAGAGCTTTTGGCGTTTGCCGCCAACAGTTACCCAATACTCGATGTTGTTGGCGGTCATCTCCATGGCCCAGCCGAATCCTTTGGCGTTTGCGGGCAGGGTCATCACGGCAAAGTCCACGTCGTTGGCGTCCGAGACCTCGCCGCAGACGGCATCGGTGAAGGGGGTGGCCTTGTCGGGGGTGTTGTTGGGCTCGCCCTCGGGGGTGTCGCCCGCCTTGCAGCGGCCGCCAGGGTTTCCGGTGCCCACGGTGCCGCCGGTGCCGCCCTCGGGGGTGGCCGCGCTGCCGTCGGCGCTTGGGGCGGCGTCTGCAGTCGTTCCCGCATCGGCATCGGGCGCCTGCGCTGCGGGGGCGGCCGGGGCTGCGGGCTTGGTCTCCTCGCCGGCGATGGCGGGCGCCGAGTTGACGGACGGTGCGGGGGCCACGCCGGGCTCTTCCTCGATGGGCTGCTCGGGCGCAGACGAACACGCCCAAACCAGGGCGGAGGAGGCGAGGGCCAGGGCCGTGAGCAGAGCCGCGTTCTTCATGAGACCGAAGCATCGCAAGCGTTGTGCCGCCTAGAACGCGCGGCGGCCAGGGCGGGCCCAAGGCGCTGCATGGGCTAAAAACCCGCCGCGGTTGGCCTATGCGCAGATCTGCCTACATTTCCCTCTTGGATCTCCCTCGGGGCTGTTTGTCACGCGCGGGCAACGGTCCCGGCGCGCACCGCCGGTGCTAAGAACCCTCCGCACAAGGAGCGGTCCCCATGGCCTACGTCGAAGGGTTTGTCGTGCCGGTTCCCACTGGCAAGCGCGCGGAGTATCTGGCCATGGCGCAGCGTGTCGCCGCGGCGTTCAAAGAGTATGGCGCGCTCAGCGTGGTCGAGTGCTGGGGCCACGAAGTGCCCGAGGGCAAGGTCACCTCGTTCCCCTTGTCCGTCAAACTGGAGCCTGGCGAGACCGTGGTGTTCTCGTGGATCCGCTGGCCCTCGCGAGAGGTGCGCGATGCGGGCCACGCCAAGTTCGTCGCCGACCTTCGCATGGAAAAAGAAGAGATGCCCTTTGATGGCAAGCGAATGATCTGGGGTGGCTTCGACGTCATCCTCGACGTCTGACGGCTCTTTCCGCCGCCAGACCCGCGGTGCGAAAGCGCTGCGGAGCGACGCGGCAAAATGTGCGAGACTACAAGCCGACCGCTCATGCCCAACCTGCTCGCACTGTCGTTCGAGGGTCGTGTTGCACCGTCTTTCGACCTCAAGTGCCTCGCCGAGGGCCGCGATCGTCCGGACGGCTGGGGCCTCGGCTACTACCCGAGCGGCGAGCCCAGCGTCACCGTGCTCAAGGAGCCGGCGCCGTCGGCCACCAGCATTCGCAGCGAGCTCGTACGCGCCTGGGAGCACACTGCCTCGTCGATCTTTGTGCTTCACATCCGGCATGCGCGCTGGGGCAGCAACACAAGCGCCAATACGCAGCCGTTCGCCCGGCACCACGGCGGCCAAGAATGGCTCTTTGGTCACTCGGGCAGCTTGGAGCATCGGCTCGAGGGGCCCAAAGACATACCCTTCGAGCCCGTGGGCTCCACGGACACCGAGCGCTTGTTCTGCGAGCTGCTCGAGCGCATGGCCAAACACGGCTGCCGTCGCATTGCCGACGTGGATCCAGACCTGCTCGCGAGCTGGTACCGCGAGCTCAACAAACTGGGCTCGCTGTCGAGCGTGCTCACCGATGGCCAAGATCTGTGCGTGTGGGCCGACGAGCGTGGCGTCACGTTGCCGCACGTCGCCAGCTTCTATCCGCCGTATGAGCGTGCAGCGTTCGGTGACGACGACGTCGAACTGGACCTGACCAAACGCGGTGCCATGAGCCGGCGCGGAGTGATCATCACGTCGAACCCCCTGCGCGTGTACGGCGATGGCCGCGTGGAGCACCACCAGGTCGAGCCCGGCCAGCTCATCTTGGTGCGCGGCGGCGTGGTTCGGCACAAAACCCGGGGCCCCGAGAGCGCCGCGGGTCTGCCCCAGAGCGGCTCACTGCCCGTGGTGCCCGTGGGCAGCCGGCCCCAGTTGCCCCCCGAGGGCGAGGCGCGCTACCGCATCCGCCATCGCACGGTGTACCGCTACGCCAAAGCCGTGGAGCGGAGCAAACACGTGCTTCGCCTGGAGCCC
This sequence comes from Polyangiaceae bacterium, assembly GCA_044358965.1. GTDB lineage: Bacteria > Myxococcota_A > Polyangia > Polyangiales > Polyangiaceae > SXNL01. The sequence goes on along the minus strand of JBIKNA010000019.1, from coordinate 19,765 downwards.
GTTCACGACCGCGGGCAACACGTCGAGCGCTTCGAGCTGCGCGTCAGCGTGCCGCACACCGGCTTCGATTTCGAGGACGTCTTTGGCAACCGCACCCGGCGCCTGTTGATTCATACAGCGTACAACGAGCTGTCCATCGAGTCCGAATCCGTGGCTTTGGTGCGGGCGGTGGATCTGTCGTTCTCCCGGCGGCACGTGCGCTCGAGTATCCCCCTGGTGTGGATGCCCTGGCAGCGTCACATGCTCGCGCCGTACTTGCTGCCGCCGGAGCTGTTCGAGTCCGAGCTCACGGAGCTCACGGAGTACGCCATGAACTTCGTGCGGCGCAACGACTCGGACCTCATCGACACGCTGATGGACATCAACCAGACCATCTATCGCGAGTACAAATACGAGCAGGGCTCCACCACGCTGGTCACCACGCCCTTCGATGTCTACGCGCATCGCAAAGGCGTCTGTCAGGACTTCGCCAACCTGTTCATCTGCCTTGCTCGCTTGCTCAGCGTGCCGGCGCGCTACGTCTGCGGCTACGTGCACGTGGGGGGCAACGGCGGCGACCGTCAGGCCATGGCCCTCGCGTCGCATGCATGGGTCGAGGTGTTCTTGCCGGACGTGGGCTGGCGTGGCTTCGACCCCACCAATGGCACCCTTGCGCAGACCGAACACGTGCGCGTGGCCGTGGGGCGCACCTACCGCGATGCAACGCCCACCTCGGGTACCATTTTCGTGGGCGGCGGCGACGAGACCTTGGATGTGGCCGTCAGCGTCGAGCGCCTGCCCGACGACGGCTAAGACGAGAGCGCCCGCGTGTCTTCACTCCGACGTTTTTTCGGCCTGGACCTGCTGGACAACCGCTATCCGTCCCTGCACGGCCTTCGTGTGCTCGCCATCATCAGCGTGGTGCAGTTTCATGTGACGTGGGTGTTCGCTGGCGAGCAGAACATCGCCATCGACCAAGACTTCGTGGCGTCGTCGCTCTCCGTGTTCTTCGGGATGGATCTGTTCTTCATCTTGAGCGGCTTTCTCATCGGGTCCATCTTGCTGCGGTCCCTCGAGACCAGCGGCTCACAGAACTTGGGGCGCTTCTACATTCGGCGCATCACCCGGACCTTCCCGCTGTACTACCTGGTGCTCACGTTCCTGGCGCTCACCACGCACCTCACGGCCAGCCAGCGCGCGCATCTACCTTACGAGTACATCTACGCCACCAACTTCATGTCGCTGCTGCGCGACGACATCGTGATGTTCTGGGGTTGGTCTTTGGCCCTCGAAGAGCAGTTCTACTTGCTGGTGCCGCTTCTGTTCTTCGTGCTCTACCGATTGCGCTCGTTTCGCGCGCGCGTGGGCCTCTTGACGACCATCTGGCTGCTCGCCTTGGTGATTCGCCTGGTGGTCTATTTCAAGCGGGGCTCCTGGACGGACTTGGCCCTGTACGAAGCCTTGTACTTCCGACCGCACACGCGCTTCGACACGCTCATCGCGGGCATCATCTTGGCTTTCGTGCATCGGCACCATGGCGAGGCCATCACCCAATGGCTCAAGCGGCCCTTTCATCGGGCCCTTGTGTCCATGGTGTCGCTTGGTTGCCTTTGGCTGTTGCTCAAGCCGGGCATGTTCGGGCCCGAGTACTTGCAGATCTGCCATGTGTTCGTGTGGGGCACGGTCACCAGCATCATGTATTTCGGCTGGCTCATTCTGCTCTTGCACGGCGAAGGCTGGATCCACCGCGCGCTGTCCAAAGACATCTTTCGTCGCGTGGCCACGCTGGGCTACGGCATCTATCTCATTCACATTCCGCTGCTCGATCACGTGGCCGTGCCCTACGCCCGTGCGCTGCAGGCGCGCAACGTGCCCATGTTGTTCATCTGGCCAAGCTCGCTCGTGGGCCTGATGCTGGCGTCGCTCGCCGTGTCCTATGTGTTCCACGTGGCCATCGAGAAGCCTGCGCTCCGCTTGCGCGAGCGGTTGGCTGGATAAGCCGCCATCACCAGCTTCCGGTGCGCTCCACGCTTCGCCGCTTCTGGCCCTGGCTCCTACGGGTCGAACGGTGTGCCGTAGCCCGGCTCTGGCAGCACCGCCGGCACCGTCGCGTCGAAGGTGTCCGCGAGCCACGAGGTGGCTTCGACAGGTTCGTTGAAGGTGAACCGCACGCGCCGTGGACCAATCTCCCCGATTTCCAGAATGGTCACCGTCATGCCCGCCGCGCGGATCACGTCGCCGGCCCGCAGCGGGGAGCCGCGATCGCGATACAGGTTCTGCTCGCCGATGGGATAGACACTGCGGTTCTGCGCCAAGACAAGCTCGATGGTGCGCGGGTCCGTGCGCAGCACCAGCACGTGCCCACAGTGCGAAAGCACCCGCCAGCGTCGGGGGGATCGCCCATGTGCGTCGAGTGCAAAGGGCGTAAAGAACGATCCGGCGAGGCCCCGGACGATGCCCACGTCCGCCTGCGATGGGTTGCCCAAGTGCGCCTTGGTCCATGCGGCGCGCTTTGCAAAGTTATCGCCGTCGTGCCGATGCGCGCGTGCAGCCAAGAAAGCTGTCATCGGACCGTGAACAAGCTGCGAGAAGCCGAGCAGCACAGCCACGAACGAGGCGTGCGCCGCCGCGCGGGCATTCGCCGTGCTGCCCTCTGGGGCGTTCGGGAACCACGCATGATCCATGACCAGCGCACAGACCGCGGCCACGCCAATGGTGCTGACGCCGAGCAGTCGAAACGCGGGTACCACGGCCAACGTGGGCACCAGGGCCAGCACCGATCCCACAAGCAGCGTGCGCGCCACCAAGCGTGATTCGTCACCGAGCGAGGCGAAGGCTCGCCGTACGGGGACCACCAGCGCGGCCCCGCTGGCGGTCACGATGGCCGCGAGCGCCCAGCGCGGGTACCCCGGCAGCCAGGTGTGAGAACCCATCGTGAGCCAGCTGTCGGCCAACAGGGCGACGAGCCGATCTGGCGCCGTGCGCAGAAACGAAAGGGGAGCGTGTAGCGGGTCTGCATAGAAGCCCGAGCCAACGGTGCGGTAGTGGAGCTTGAAGCGCACGGCCAAGTAGGCGGCTGCGGGCAGCGCAAACGGCATGACGCCGCGCATGGCGTCGAGGGCACGGGCGCCCCAGGAAGCGCCTGGGCGAGACCTTAGCTCTACGGCGAGCACATAACCGAAGAACGCGAGTGCGTATTCGCCTCCTCCGAGCAGCGACAGGCCAAAAAAAATCGCCGACAAAGCTGCGTGCAAGGGGGTGCCCTTGCCCAGGCGATACCGCAGATGAAACGAGAGCCCGATGACGCCGAAGGTCAACGTGACGAGGGTCTCGTGGTTGGCCAGCCAGGCAAGCGGCAGCGCGTGGCATGGCGCGAGCGCAAAAATGGCCGTGCCGAGGACAACCACCCGGCCGGAAAAGAAGCGCCTGTACAATGCACGTACCGCGAGCGTGGCGGCGACCCACCATGCAAAGGAGCACAAGTGCATGGGCAAGCTCTCGTGGGCGAACACCCGATGCTCCAGCCACAACAGGGCGCTCGATAGCGGACGGAAGAAGCGGATGGTGAGGACCGGATGCGACCACCAGGGCAGGAGGCCCTTGGCGGCCAACGCGTCACGGTTTGCGTCGTTCACGAAGTCGTACAGATCTGCGGGCCCACGCTTGCCCGTGAACGTCCCGTCCACCATGGCCGCGTGCAGGTAGTCGTCCAGAAACAAGGGCGCCCGGATGGCCGGCGAGAACACGCAGAGCCCCAAAGCCAGGATGACGAACAGGGCTGCGCGCCGTCCCTTGAGCGTCTCGAAACGGCTCATGGGACCTCGAAACACGGCAAAAATGGCTCGTCGAGGCCCCGGCGCCCGGGCACCGGAATGGCGAACTGCGCGATATTTGCGGGATTTCGCAACTGTAGCCCCGGGGATACGGCAGGAGGCCTGCCCTTCTCTCTTGCTGCTTCCCAGAAACAGCTTCGCAGTGCATAAACACTGCACCGTGCGCAACGCAACACTCCTTACCGTCGGTTCTTCGCTCTTCGCCGTCTTCATCGTGGCGGCCTGCGCTTCTAGCGAGACCGCGGCAACGCAAGACCCGCCCAAAGAGGAGCCCACGGACGAGACCCCCAACCCGACGCCTCCCGCGCCGAAGGTCACCAAGGACGCGTCCACAGACACCGCCCCGGCCAAGCAGTGCGTGGCCAAGTGCACCTCGGACCTCGAGTGCCAGAACAGCTGCCCCGCCGCGCCCGCGGGCATCTACTGCTGCGACGTGTCTGCGGGCACCTGCTACGCCAACAGCAACAGCTCGTGCCCCGTCGTGAGCGACGGCGGCGACGGCGGCAACACGCCGGCCTACTGAGACTTGTTCGCACAAGTGTGAGCCAACGCGGCTCCCCATACGCGGGTGCCTTGGAGGCCCCGGTGCAGGCCGCAGTCGTTTGCCCAGCGGCAAGCTGAGCGCGCAAAAGGGGCAGCCTTCGCGCCGGTCGCCGCAGGCGAAACAAACCGGAAACAGGCGGCCCGATACGACGGAAGTCGAGCGTACCGCCGTGGATCTGTCCCGTTACGACATCGGCCCCTTCTTCGACGAGACCTTTGCGGCGCCCGGAGCGGCGCGAGACGGTCGTGCCCTGCTCGCCCGTTGGCTCGAAGAGGCACGCCCCGAAGATCTCGCCGCCCAACAGCGCAGCGCCGAGCAGATGCTGCTCGACCTGGGCATCACGTTCAACGTGTACGGCCACGAGGCTGGCGCCGAGAAGATCTTCCCCTTCGACGTGGTGCCGCGCATCTTGCCGGCCAGCGACTGGAGTCACATCGAGCGCGGGCTCGTGCAGCGCATCACGGCGCTGAACCTGTTCTTGGGCGACGTGTACGGCGCGCAGCGCATTCTCAAAGACAACGTGGTGCCCAGGTCTTTGGTCGAGAGCGCCGACGGGTACCTGCCCGCGTGCAAAGGCGTGCGCCCGCCCAAAGACGTGTTCTGCCACGTGGTGGGCACCGATCTCGTGCGGGACAAGGACGGTCAGTTCTACGTCCTCGAAGACAACCTGCGTTGCCCCTCGGGCGTGTCTTACGTGCTCGAGAACCGCAGCATCATGAAACGTCTGTTGCCACACCTGGTGGAGGCCAGCCGGGTGATGCCCGTGGATGGCTACCCCAGCAAGCTGCTCGAGACGCTGCAGCATGTGAGCCCTGGCACCGTGTCCGAGCCCGTCAGCGTGTTGCTCACGCCTGGCATCTACAACTCGGCGTACTTCGAACACTCGTTTCTGGCGCAGCAGATGGGCATCGAGCTGGTCGAGGGCCGCGATTTGGTGGTCCGAGGCGGCTACCTCATGATGCGTACGACCCAAGGTTATCGGCGCGTCGACGTGGTGTACCGGCGCGTGGACGACACGTTCCTGGACCCGCGGGTGTTCCGTAGCGACTCGCTCTTGGGCGTGCCCGGGTTGTTCGAGGTGTACAAGAGCGGGCGCGTCGCGCTGGCCAACGCGCCGGGCACTGGCGTTGCCGACGACAAGGTCATCTACGCCTACGTACCGCGCATCATCGAATACTACCTGGGCGAAAAGCCGCTTTTGCCCAACGTGCCCACGTACGCGTGCTGCGACGACAAAGACCGGGAGCACGTTCTTGCAAACCTCGATTCGCTCGTGGTCAAGGCGGCCAACGAATCTGGCGGCTACGGCATGCTCATGGGCCCGCAAGCCACCCCCGAAGAGCGCGATGTCTTTCGCAAGCGCATCACCGACAACCCGCGAAACTACATCGCGCAGCCATTGGTGTCGCTGTCCCGCGTGCCCACGCTCGTCGACGGCGAGCTGTCCGGCCGCCATGTAGACTTGCGCCCGTACGTGCTCTTTGGCGAATCGCCCTACGTGCTGCCCGGCGGCCTGACGCGTGTGGCCTTGCGCGCTGGGTCGTACGTGGTCAACTCATCGCAAGGTGGCGGCAGCAAAGATACGTGGGTTCTGCAGAGCGGCGCGCCGCAGAATGGCACCCAGCACGCAGGGGCCTCGCGCACGGGCACCACGCCCATCCCTGGGGCCACGAAACCCATCGGGGGGCGCTGATGCTGAGTCGTGTGGCCGATGCGCTCTACTGGATGATGCGCTACGTCGAACGCGCCGAGAACGTCGCGCGTTTGGTGGACGTTGGGCTCTACCTGCACGTGGATCTCCACGCCGCGCAAACCGAGGCGCGGGACAACGGCGCAACCACGGCGGGCCCTTGGGCCGCGGTGCTCCGTGCCACTGGCGACGAAGACTTCTACGAGCGATCCGGGGCCGACACATCGGCCTACGATGTGTTGCGCTTCATGTCCTTCGAGCGCGAGAACCCCAACTCCATCTTGACCTGCCTTGCCCGGGCCCGGGAGAACGCCCGCACCATTCGCGAGGTGATCTCGAGCGAGATGTGGGAGCAGGTCAACCGTGCGTTCTTGATGGTGCAGCGCGCTTCGCAAGAAGAGGGGCTGTTGCTCCGGCCACACGCGTTCTTCAAAGAGGTCAAGCTGGCCTCGCACTTGTTCCATGGCTTGCATGCCGACGTCATGAGCCACAACGAGGGCTGGCACTTTGCCCGTGCGGGGGGCCTCATCGAGCGCGCGGATCAGGGGTCCCGCATTGCCTCCGGGCATTTCAGCGTGATCTTGCCCAAACACGAAGCCAGCGAATCGCTGGAGCCATCACTCGTGGGCCTGCTCAAGTCCATGAGCGGGTACGAGATGTACCGGAAGAAGTACCGCCGCATCACCCCCGAGCGCGTGCTCGAGTTCTTGTTGTTCGACCGGCAGTTCCCGCGATCGCTGTATGCCTGTCTGTGCGGTGTGCAGCAATCGATGTCGGCCATCACGGGTGTGGTGGGCAGCGCCGAAGAGACCATGGACCGCTTGCTGGGGCGCTTGGTGGCGCGCTTTGCCTACGCCGACCCCAAAGACTTGGAGCTCGCGACGCTGGAGGCGTTCCTCGAGGCCTTCCGCGACGAACTCGTGGCGGTCGATTGGGCCATTCGCGAACGCTTCTTTGGCGCCGCTCCCGACGAGGCGGAGCCGCCGCGCTCGTTCCAAGTCACCGGGGCGCCGGGGCAGGTCCAAAGCCAAGGCTGACGCCGCGGCGATTCGATGGTGGTGACGCTTGCTTCGGATGAAGCGGCAGCCCTGCGCATTGCCCATTGGTGCTTGGCCCCGGCCTTCCCGCCGCGACCTAGCCCCGCGAAAACTCATGGCGACCGACCATTGGGAACGTTTGCCTCGCGACAGCCCGTGGTCTTTCGTCATGTCAGGAATCGGCGTTCCCACTCCAGGAATGCCGATTCGTGGCTGGCCGCAAACGGGCTCCGCAACAACATCGATTCCTCGAACTGGGTGACCGGTTCGAGGACGCGGGCCACGGCGCGCAGCAACGGCGTTTCCTGCTGGCGGTCCCGGTCACCGATTTCTGGCGCAGCTCCAGCGCGCAGCAGCGTGCCTTGGCCGGCTGGCGATTGTGCCACGGCATCGGGAAGTGCCGCTTGTAGCGATGCCGGGCCGTCCAGCTTGGCGAGCAACTCCGATCCGAGGAACGTGAGCCATCGAGCGCCCCTTACTCTTGCGCCGAGTCGGAGTCGGCCGTTCTCGTTGCTGTCTACATCGTAGCCGGGGCAACGCACCGCGTGGCTCCAAGCTGCCCGCAAGGCCGCCGTCGGATCCGAGGGGGACCAGATCAGTGCCGGGCTGCCGTAGCCGCTGACGTACGGGAGCGGTTCCGCCAAGTGTGTTGCGAAGGCGACGAACTTCTCGATGCCGTCTTCTGTCAGAACGCTCGAAGGAAACGTCATTTGGACCAGCGCGAGTTCATGGGGGAGTCGCGGGGAGGGTTTGCCGCCGACCACCTGGAATGAATGGCCGGGCGCCGCGCCTCCTTCCCCGCCGTCGGTCAAGCTGAAGGCCGTCAAGTTGCGGGTTCCCGGTCCGGTTCCGGTCAGCATCGTCCGGCACCGGCCGAGGGTCGTCTTCGCCAGTGGTTTCCATTCGCGCGCGGTCGCCCCCACCGCCGACCACCGCAACACGCCTTGCGGAATGCCCGCCAAATAGCGGTCAAACGTCTGGAGTGCGGCGGCGGCCACGTCGCCGAATGGCATTGGAAGGAAAAATGCCAGTGTGACCCCGCTGCGCAGGATGACGAAATCTTTCGGTGGCTGCGTTTTCCAAACAGGTTCGTGGGGCAGCATCGCTTCGACTCTGTGGGCGATGGAGACCGTCGCCACACCCGAGCGCAAGCAGGTCTAGCAGAGTGAATTTCGGATGGTGGTCACGTTTGCTTCGGATGAAGCGGCAGCCCTGCGCATTGCCCATTGGTGCTTGGCCCCGGCCTCGGTTATCGTGCTGGGCCATGGCGAATCCCACCGCGACCTGCGAAACCTCTCTTGGAACGTTCACCGTCGAGCTCTTCGTCGACAAGATGCCCATCACCGCGGGCAACTGGCTCAAGCTCGCGAAGTCCGGCTTCTACGACGGCCTGCACTTCCACCGCGTCATCGACAACTTCATGCTGCAGTTCGGCTGCCCGCACAGCAAAGATCCGTCGAGCCGCCTGGCGGGCACTGGCGACAGCCCCTACGGCACCATCCAAGACGAGCACCCCGCCGATGCGAAGCTCTCCAACGAGGTGGGCACGCTCTCCATGGCCAACACCGGCCGCCCCAACAGCGGTTCGTGCCAGTTCTTCGTGAACACGGTGCACAACAGCTACCTCGATTGGTTCAGCCCCGGCCCGTCCAAGCACCCGGTGTTCGGCAAGGTCATCAGCGGCATGGACGTGGTCCACAAGATCGGCAAGACCAAGACCGATCCGGGCGACCGCCCCACCACGCCGGTGCAAATGAAGAAGATCACCGTCAACGAAGGCTGAGCACGCAGCAACATGGATGCCATTCGAGTTCGGGGCGGCCAAACGCCTCTCAAGGGCACGGTCAAGGTCAGCGGCGCCAAGAACGCTGCATTGCCCATCCTGTGCGCCACCCTGCTCTCGGATGGCCAGAGCCGCTTGCGCAATGTGCCCAAGCTGCGGGACATCAACACCACGGCGGCGCTCTTGCGCTTCTTGGGGCGCGACGTCACCGTCGACGCACCCGAGGTGCACGTCGCCGCGGGCTCCAATGTGCGGCCCGAGGCCCCCTACGAGCTGGTCAAGCAGATGCGCGCCAGCGTGCTCGTGCTGGGGCCCCTGGTCGCGCGCTTTGGCCGCGCCAAGGTGTCGCTCCCGGGCGGCTGCGCCATCGGCGCGCGACCCATCGATCAGCATCTCAAAGGCCTCGAGGCCATGGGCTGCAAAATCTCCATCGAGCGCGGCTACGTCATGGCCGAGGGCCCGGGCGGCGGTGGCCGCTTGCGTGGCGCCGAGATCTACTTCGATTTGCCCACGGTCACCGGCACCGAGAACTTGATGATGGCTGCGGCCTTGGCCAAGGGTCGGACGACCATGGTCAATTGCGCGCGCGAGCCCGAGATCGAAGAGCTGGGGCGCATCCTCAACAAGATGGGTTGCGAGGTCAACGGCGCCGGAACGGACACCATTCAGATCGTCGGCGCCGAGCCCGGTGCGCTTGCGCCCTTCGACCACGCCATCATCCCCGACCGCATCGAGACGGGCACCTATATGGTGGCTGCGGCCATGCGCGAGGGCAGCGATGTGCTGCTCGAAGGCGGCGAGATCGGCGATCTCGAGGCGCTGGTGCTCAAGATGCGCGCCGCGGGCATCAAGGTCGACGCCGAGGGCCAGGCCATCCGCGTGCGCCGCGACGGACCCCTGCGCGCGGTCAGCGCCACCACAGCGCCGCACCCTGGCTTCCCCACCGACATGCAGGCGCAGTTCTTGGCCCTCATGTGCTTGGCCAAAGGCGAGAGCGTCATCACCGAGACCATTTTCGAAAACCGCTTCATGCACGTGCCCGAGCTGCAGCGCATGGGGGCCAGCATCGTGGTGCGTGGCAACACCGCCGTGGTGCAAGGCGTCAGCAAGCTATACGGCGCCAGCGTCATGGCAACAGACTTGCGTGCCAGCGCCTCGCTCGTCATCGCGGGGCTCATCGCCGAAGACGAGACCGAGGTTCGTCGCGTGTACCACTTGGATCGTGGCTACGAGATGCTCGAAGAGAAGCTTCGCGGTGTGGGCGCCGACATCGAGCGTGTGACCGGCGTCGAGGGTTGACCATCACCTGATGGAGCCGTCGGCCTACAGGGGCTGTCGGCACGCCACCATGGCGCGGTAGGCCCGCTCACACTCGGGCTCCACCACGGGCTCGATGTTGCCGCACGTTTCATCGGTAGGCTGCTTGTTGCGTGACTGGCAGCGCCAGAAGGCTGCGGTGCACGGGACGCAGCGCCCGCGTTGGGATTCTTCGAGGCAGGTCTTCAGGCACACACCGATGTGGGCGCCGGAGCAGCGCACCCGCGACTGGCACTCGAGGGTGCATACGGTATCCAGATCTCTGTCCTCCTGTGGCACCGAGGTCGCTTCGGGGCTTTGGCACTCGCGCTCGGCTTGGAGCGCATCGATGCCTTCGCTTTGCTGTTCGGTGCGGCCGTCGCTGGAGACGCGATCCTGCGCTGCCACGTCGCCACTGGCGCCGGCGATCTTGCCACCGCAGGCCGAAAGCATGGTCAAGGCGAGCCATGCCGCCGGAACGAAAGCCCACCCCGTCCTGCTCGTTTGTGTGCGCACACAAGACCGATGGCCGCAGCGAGACCAATCCGTCTCGTGCAACATGCTGTCAGCTGTGTGCGCGCCGAAGCGCCGAAGCATCGCGCGCAGGGCTCGGTGCTTTAGTGTGTGGCCATTCGCAGCATGGCCGCCGGTGCGCCCAAGAGGCCGCGGCCAAAGGTGACATCGCGAAGACCGAGCTGCTCGCTGCTGCGCACGCTGGTCGAACGCTGGAACTGAAAGTGCATGTGCGGTCCGGTGGTGTAGCCCGTTTGCCCGCAGGTGCCGATGGGGGTGCCCGCATCCACCTGGTCCCCCGCCCGTACGCTCACCTTGTCCATGTGTGCGTACAGCGAGAACACCGGCGCGCCGGACTTGGACAAACGCGGCCGCTCGATGCCATCGGCGCCGCGCACGCGATGCTCGATGATCACGTGGTTGCCAAAGCCGCCGCCCCCGCAACGCGAGTCTCGGTTGTGGCCGATTGTGCCGCTGGGGCAGCCGGTTTCGACGCGGGCCACGACGCCGCGGCCGACGGCAAGGTACGTGGTGCGAAGCGGCATGAAAACATCGAAGGCGCCGATGCTGTTTTGGTGCGTGAAGTTGCCTCCGGGCCCCTGACCAAGCTGTACGCGAGCTCCCGTGGGCCACGGGGCCACGAACTGCGGAGCGTCGTTGGTCACGCTCTCGGTTGCCTGTGTGGGCAAGTGGAACGTTGGCTGCACCGGCACTGGCACCGGGGGGAGCGGCAACGCAGGCAGTGGTGGCGGCACTGCCACAATGGGGGCTCGCTTGGGCACCGACGGCGGTGCGATGGCGGCCCTTCGCTGTCCCTTCGAGCGCCGCGACCGGCTTCGATGTGCGACGGTGGTGAAGGCAGACTCGGCGCTCGTGTCCGGGGTGTCCGCCGCCGAAGCAGGGGCTGTAAGGCCTAGCGCCAAGAGCAACGCGAGCAACGGAAGCACTAGGGGGTTCGACGGGCCAGCCGGTTCCGGCACGCAAGTTTGCGTGCACTCCAGGCTGCAATCGGTGGCAGGACGCATGTGCGCACCCGAGGTGCCCCACCTGTGGGCACATCGAGCGCCGAGGGCCACTGCGCCTGGCTCGGGGGAACGGGAGCTGCCGCCCGCCGAAAGAAACCGCTAAGAGGGCGGCGCCGCCGTCAGCACGATGCGCTCGCGCTTTGAGACCACAACGCCTCCAGGCTTCTCGGCGGTGATGGCGAAGAGCTTGGGACGACCCACCTTGAGCTTGGCGCTGATGGGCACAAGTGCCTCGCCGCCTTTGCTCACGTCGAACACGCCGCCGTCGACGGGGAACTTGTCGTCGCGATCGGCATCGAAGATCCAAAGTTGGTACTGCACGCGCGTGGGATCGTTGGCCTCGAGGCCGGCGATGCGCATGTAGCCGTGCTGGAGGCCACCGTGCCACACGACATCGCCCGTGGCGCCCTTGGCTGCGGTGTCTTGGGTGGCCTTGAAGTCGAGCTTGGCCGTTCCCTGCAACCCGAGCAGCTGGTCTCGGGAAGGCGGCCCCGAAGGCGCCCGCGCCGAGGCCGGCGGAGGCACCATGGCCGAAGCGGGCGGCTCGACACCGGACAGTTGCGCCTGGGAGCCCGTTGGCTGCGGACCCGTCGCGACTGTGCCCGAAGGCGTTGACGAACCTCGGCCCCACCCGGCGACGGCGAGCAGGACCGCCGCGGCGGCCACGAGCCAGGGAAGCCAGTTGGTTGCTCCGGCGGCTTGTGGCTCGGCGGCCTTCGGGCGCTCGCTTTCGGGGGCCTGCGGGCTCGGGTTACGAGCGGCGCCCCCATCCACCAGGCGCAGCTTCGGCGCCTGGGCCTGGCTGGGCGCGGAGGTCATGGACTCGTAGAGGCGCTCTTTGAGCGCGTCGGACATGGTGCTTCGCGGCGGAGCATGCTCGCGCACCCGGTCGTAGACCACTGCGGTGATCTCGCCCAACAGCAGCTCGAGCTCACCTTCGAGGGGAGCGCCATCCGGGGCCAGCGCGTCGAGCTCTGCGCGCTCTTCGGCCGACAAACCCGAAAGCGCGGCGTCGCACACGAGCTCTTCGAGACGGCTCAACTCGAGATCCTCGCTCACGACGGCACCTCCTCGGCGGGAAGCTCCGACAGAAGGCCGCGCACGCGCATGAGGCCGCGGCGCGCGTGGGTTTTGACGGTCCCGAGCGGCAAGCCCATGTGCTCTGCGATCTCTTGGTGCGACAGGCCGTCGAAGGCGCTGAGCGCGATCACGTCTCGTTCGACCTCGGGCAGCAAATCGACGGCGCGGGCCACCTGCTTGGCCATGGCGGTGCTCTCGGCGGTTTTCGCTGCACCCAAGGCCTTGGTGGTTTGCGCCGCGATGCCTTGGGGCTCCGAGCCGGTGGGGTCGGCTGGGGTCTCTGCGCGCACGGACCTTCGGCGCGAGAGATCGATGAGCCTGCGACGTGCAACCATGGCGACGAATCCTGCTTCGGTTCCCTTGTCAGCGTCGAAGCGGGGCGCGCTCCTCAGCAAGTCGACGAAAATCTCTTGAACAGCGTCTTCGGCGTCGACGCGGCTGGGTGAGTGCCTTCGGGCCAATGACCAAACGAGTGGACCAAAGCGGTCTACGCAAGAACGAGCGGCCATGGCGTCGCCAGCGGCCACACGGGCAAGCAAGGATGAGTCGGTATCAAGTTCCAACGGAGTTTCCGGCTTCGTTCGAATGCGAGACGCCCCACCTCAGGTGGGGACGAGGTCTTTCGCGGGGAGCGGTAGCACCCACGCGTCGAGCAAGTGCAACACAAGGTGCCCCTGCTTGATCGTGCGAACGATACGCGCTGCGCCCGCCGCACCAAAGACAAAGCCTCCGCCTATTTGCACCGGCGTGCCGTGGAGTGTGTCCCAGGCCTGCCGCGGGGTCTCCGCATCGACATGCCCGGGCACCACGAGGTACTCGAACACGTCGAAACGCGTGTCGTGCAGCTTCTCGTCGTAGAGCAGTTGCTCGACGGAGCAGGGCAGGGGGCACGGCGCCTCGTCGAGGGGCGCCAGCAGCGTGTGCGGCGCTCCCCCCTCGAGGTCCTCGTGCAGGCGCGTGCAGATGAGCCCCTGCGTGAAGAGATCATAGGTTTGCGCGGCAGGGCTCGAAGGCTCGGCCGGCGGCGGCTTTGGGCTGGGCGGAGGGTGACCGGTCATGGTGGCGGCTTCCATGGTTCCTAAAGGGCTTTCGCCCTCCGCCGTTGATCGGATTTACCTCTGTGACGATTTTTTAAGTGCCGTCGGCCCGACCATTCGGTCCTCTCGACAAATAGCGGGCCAAAAGGCCACCCAAAGGCGCTCTAAGCAGCCTTTTCTTGGCGCTCCCGGGGAACCGCTTCGAGCACCCGGTCGAGCAGCAGCTTGGCCTCTACGGCCAGGTCCTTGGGCAGGGCGTTGCTCTCGGCGATGAGATCGCGCAGCCGTGTTGCCACGTTGCGAATGCCGGCGGCGTCCTTCTTTTTGCGCTCGGCCGCCGAAATGGGGAAGACCGTGTCTTTGAACTCTTTGGCGATGAGCGGCACGCTGGCGCAGTCGTCGATGACCTTCTTGCGCAGGTCGACCATGACGTTTTCGGGGGCGCCGGACTCTTCTTCGGCGCGCCGCAAAAAATCGATGGATTGATAGCTCGGGATCGGCGCGTCGAGGCCGTCGCGCTCGAGCACCGCCGGGGCGCGTTTGCGCAAGAAAGCGTAGCTGCCGGTGAGCTTGTCGACGGTCTCTTGGCGGAGGTGCAGCTCTTTTTGGGTGTAGGCCTCGAAGGTCTCGTAGCCCCAGTCGGCAAAGCGACCGTTCTTGCGCACGGTGATGAGCGCCTCGGCGAGCTCGAGCCAGCTGTTCTTGAAGCGACGAGAGCGCGCGATGAGTTCGGCCCGCTCGGGATCACTTGCGTAGCGTTCTTCGGCGGCGGCCAGTTGTTCGTCGACTTTGGTCATGAGGTCCCCTGGTGTAGCGCGGGAACTTACGTGGCGAAAGTCAGGAAATGATTGAAATGATTGTGGAAAGCATGTGGATAACTGGTGCGCAGTTGGGGGAGATCACGGGGACGCTCCCGCCTGCCGCACGACGAGCGCGTGCCGAATGGGCCCCCTTGGCCCGTTGCTTTCGACGCGGGCGCCCACCTTGCGGGCCATGCCCGTCGAGGGGCCGCCATCGAGATTGAGCGCGTCTTCGCAGCCCTGCTCTTTCAGGTACTCGGCCGTGGCCAGCAGCGACGGCCCGCCATCATCGTTTTCGATGACGTGGATCTGCAGTTCGCGACCGGACTTCTTGAGGCACAGCGTGGTGCGCTCGGAGCGTTTGCCATCGTCGCTGCGGATATTGACCTTGGAGTCCACCACGAGCCGCGGCTTGCATTGCACGGCAAACTCGTGGGCCACGCTGGCATCGAAGGTCTCGGTCTCCCAGAGACGCCCAACGCCCGCGTCGATGGTGAGCACGCCACCGGACATGCGGCTCGAATAGGACGAGAGCTTGGTGCCGCGGGAGACGGCGAGCCCTAAGGGTGCGCCCTTGGGGTCGAAGAACCCGCCGTTGATGGCCAACACCCCCGCGGCCTGTTCGAGCACCGGGCCCAGGGAGCGCCCCATGTGCATGTCGACGATGGATAGCTCCACGCTGCTGAGCAGAAAGCTCTCGCCAAACACACGGAACGTTTCCCCGTGCGCAGACCCCCAGGCCGGCGGAGCGCCTCCCTCGCTGGCGCTCGCGCCCGTGCTGCCGCTCGCGCGCGGCGGCGGCGTTCCAACGTCGACGGCGGCTGGGGACTGGCTGGCCGCGGAGGCCGATGCCCGGGGGGCATCGGAGCGCCGGCAGCCGAGCAGAGCGCAAGCGAGCACGAGGCCCAAGCGCCAGCTCCTCGTGCTCGCACGGCTCCCTAGACCGGTCATTGCGCGGCAGATTAACGCGCTATCTGGGCCGCCGTCACGCCCGCATCGCTTGCCGCAGGCGCATCAAGAGGCGCATCAAGGCGCATCAGCGGCCGGAGCTTGCGCATGGTGCTCCGGCCAATGCCCTTGACCCGCATGAGTTCCTCGACGCTGCGGAAGCGGCCTTTTTGGGTTCGCAGCGTCAAGATGGCTTCGGCGCGCTTGGGGCCGACGCCCGGCAGTCGGCGCAGATCGTCGAGCGTCGCCACGTTGAGGAACACCGGCGATTCCGGGGTCGCCGGGCCTTGTGCGTGAACGGCCGGGCTGCTGGCTGCCCCGATGCTGGTGGGCGCGGGCGTGGGCGTGGCGCTCGGCGCGGCGATGGACGCATCTGGTGCGACAACGCCGGCGTCCAGTACCAGAGGCACAGGCTCCGCGCTCTTGCCGAGGTCGGCCTCGGCGCGTTTCGCGCTCCAGCCGATGCCCGCAAACACGAGCGCGGCCAAGAGTACGGCGAATGCTTTGCCGTGGGGCCGCACGAGCGCAACCCACCGGGACAGGCGGGCTGCGCTCGGCGACGCCGCTTCGATGCGGGGAGGCATCGCGGCAGCAGTTCCTTAGGCCAGGGCCCCGGCCGAGGCGCCTCCCCGAAACGACGCTTGCTCTTCGCGCGGTTCGTAGTCCCGCACTTGCAGCGTGCCGTTGACGGGCACCGCATCGAGCTTGAGGTTGATGGAGCCGTCCTTGTTCAGGAAGCCCACACCGACCTTGACCCAGAAGGACTTGCCCTTCGAGCCCTCGACCACCGTGTAGACCGTCTTCATGCCATTGCTGATGTTGTCCATGATGTGTGTTCCTTCTTGGCAGCGCGGCCGCACGATGATTCGCGCGGTGACCTGCCGTCGAGACAAGGGCACTGCGAGTCACGTGCCCACGCCACGCGTAGTGATTTCAGCCACTTGGTGTGGCTACCGGCTGGCCAACTGGCCCCGTGCCTGGCCCGGGCCACCCTGCACAATCGCCGTACGCCCGCGTCGCCGACCTTGCGCGCCAGCGCCAGCCGCGTAGATAAAGGAATACGAGGAGTTGACTGACCCCATGGCGAACTTTGACGAAGAGCTGGCGCGCATCGAAGAGGAACTTTCCCCGCCCTCGGGCTCAGGGACTTCGCGTCGAGGCTTCTTGGCCGGCGCCGCTGCCGCCGCCGCAGGCACTGTCGTCGCCACGGGCGCCTCCACCGCCAGCGCCGCGCCCGACGTCAATCTGGCGGCGCAGCCGCCCGCAGGCTTCGCCCCGTTCACGGCCCCGGGCCGCGTCATCAAGGTCAACAAGGCCGACTGCATGCAGGAAAACCAGCTCTACCCCAAGGCCGATGCGGCCAAGGTCATGCTGGAGAAGGCCATGACCGAGCTCACGGGCAAGCCCGACTTGGTCAGCGCCGTCGGTCAGTTCGTCCACAAAGACGAGATCGTCTGCGTGAAGGTCAACGGCATCGCTCGCGAGAGCATGGGCACCAACAAGGAGCTCGTGCTCCCGTTCCTCGAGGCGCTCATCGCCTCCGGGGTGAAGCCCGAGAACATCACCGTGCTCGAGCAGTACATCGGCTTCTTGCACGGCACCCGTGTCAACGCGCAGAACGTGCCCAAGGGCGTAAAGACCGTGGTGCACCAGAACGCCAAAGACAACCCGGCCATGGCCACCATGCCCGACCGGCTCATCCCCGGCACCGGCGTGCGCACCAAGTTCGTCAAGCCCTTCACCGACGCGACGGCGGTCTTCAACTTCGCCCTCGTCAAAGACCACTCCATCTGCGGCTACACCGGCGCGCTCAAGAACATGACGCACGGCTGCAGCATCAACCCGCACGACTTCCACGTGCACAACGCAAGCCCGCAAATCGCGCTCATGTTTGCCCAAGATGTGGTCAAGACCCGCGTGCGGCTCAACATCGCCGACGTGTTCAAGGTCATGGCGCAGGGCGGCCCGCTCTACAAGAGCCCGCAACACGTCAAGGTGCACGGCGCCGTCATGGTCAGCACCGATCCGGTGGCCATCGACGCCGTGGGCTGGGACATCGTCGAGAAGCTTCGCGCAGACCTTGGCCTCCGCTCGCTCAAAGACGACAAGCGTGAGCCCACGTACATCAAGGCCGCGGCCGATCTGGGCCTTGGCATGTTCGACCGCGCGCAGATCAAGCTCAAAGAAGTCACGGTCTAAGCGGGCGCGAGACTCGCTCACCCCGAGCGCGTCACCCCGAGCGCGTCACCCCAAGCTCATCATCCACAGCGCCGCGGACTTTCGGGTCCTCCGGCGTTGTGTACTTTTGTTTACGCGGCTCCCGGTTGACGGCAGAAATCCCAGGAAGTTCGCGCGGACGGCATTCGGCACCTTTGTTGAATAAACCGTCATGTACATGTTCAAGCTGTTGTTCTCGAAGGTTACCGCCCTGGTGCTGCTTGCCTGCCTGGCCACGGGATGTGGTTACCCCCGTGGCCGCGTGCGCTACGCGGTGCCCATCGTCGAAACCACCCTGACGGTGGCGGCGCTCATCGCGTGGCAAGAGCAGCGCGCCAATCGGCAGGCGTTCGAACGCGAGATGCTCGAGCGTTCGTATGCGCCGCCCCCGCCCCCCGTCGCTGCCCCCTTGCCGCCCTCGCCCCGCGATCGCGTCTCGTATCGTGAGCCGACCCGGTTCTTCGACGGCGCCGGGGCCCGTGCCGCGCTCAACCAGGTGGACCTGTCGCCCTGCAAGGAACACGGGGCGCAGCGTGGCTGGGGCCGTGCCAGGCTCACGTTCACCGACCAGGGCTACATCGCCAAGGTCGCCTTCGAGGAGCCCAAGGTCATCGACCCGAGCGTCATGCAATGCATCGGCGACCGCCTCGGCACGGCCCGCGCACCGGCGTTCGTGGGGGCCGACGTGACCATGGGGTACAGTTGGTTCGTGCCTTGAGCGGGCCCCCCGCGCGCTACTCGCGCACCACGTAGAAGTAGTCGCGGTAGTAACTTTGGCCCACGTGTTCGTTGGGCTTGTACGTGCAAGGGATGAGCGAACTCTTGGCCTGGGGCTCGCCGCTGCCGCCCGTGGGGTGCACGTAGAACAGAAAGCGCGGGAACGCCCAATTGACGTCGAGCTCGGCGGAGCTGTGTGAGCCCACGGCGCCAAGGGCTTGCGCGAGTGTGAGCGCCGTGAGCCCATCGCCAGATGCATAGTACAAGGTGTTGCCGTCTTTGGAGATGCCCACGCCCGAGCGGCGAATCACCGTGGCGCCGTCCACAGCGGCCCCCCAGCTCTTGCTGCCGTCCGTGAGCGCCTTGTGCACGGTGCCGCCTTCGTACAAACACGGCGGCGTTTGCCTGAAGCTCGTCATCTTGTCGCGGTCGCCGGCGAGCGCGGGCCAGCTGCCAATGCGAATGGTGTCGTCCTTCATGAGCGCGACGGTGCACGACTCGGCCTTGGGCGGCAGGATCTCGAGACCCTGCACCATCATGCCAAAATGCCCGTGGATGGCCTGCCATCCGCCATTGAAGGCCGCGACGAGCTTGGGGTGATCGCTCGCGGGGATCTTGCCCGGGCGATCTTTGCGCGGCACTTGTGGGTTGGCGGGCTCTTCGGTGCCAGCGATGGAGCGAATGCGCACGCGTCGGACATCGATGGCCACCACGGCCACGGCGGCATAGGTCCGCTTGTCGTCAGGGTGGATGATGGTCTTGGCGAGCACCGGCGTCTCGCTGGGGGCCACGTCGTCGGCGATGGGCAGCCACACGCCGTCGGTCTTGCCGGCCACCGCGGGGAATGGAGGCGTGACCGCCGCGGGCGGGAAGTTCGCGTCTTTTCGGGGCGCAGCGTCCGCGGCGGCATCGTCGAGGCCGGCGTCCGTGGCCGCAGGCAGAGGTTGGGGCACGGCGGGTGGCGTCTGGCCTTGGCCTTGGCCTTCCCAGTACTCTTTGGGGGCGGCGTCTTTGTAACGCCAGCGGTTGAGGGCGTCTTGGGCCCCGTAGGCGGTGTCTTCGAGCCAGGCCACGGCTGAAGGGCCAAGGACGGACCGGGCGCCGTCGGCAAGCAGGGGACCGAGCCACGGCACGCGTTGGATTGCGATCCAAAGGGCGAGCACGCCGAAGATGCTGACCGCGAGCGCGCGGGGCGCGAAGCGACGGAGCCGGGACCGGGGCTTCGGCTTTTGGGTTGGCTGGGTGGGGGTTGAGCGGGTACTTGGG
>JBIKNA010000235.1:0-10822 GCA_044358965.1 Polyangiaceae bacterium | reverse complement strand
AATGTCGCTCGTGCCAGACATCGCCATGAGCATCGCGTCCAGCGCCGCCAGGTACACCATGGCCGGGGTGGCATCGAGAGCGACGGCACAACGGCGCACCATCGATGCAGTGTCCGCCGGAAGGCGTAGCAAGAGGTGTCCGCCGCGGAACGATTGCTCTTGGGGGTGCGGGCGATCGCGGTAGAGCGGCAGCGCATCGGGCAGATCTCGCAAACGCTCTTGCCAGTGGGCCGTCAGCTTGGACAGCCGCTGGCCGTCGAGCCCGGCGCGCTCTGCCACGGCGACGTCGATGGGTCTTGTGCCGACGGGTGGCAGCTTGGCCGGGTCTTGGTAGGCTTGGGCAATCTCCCGAAGCAGAATGTCGAGGGACCAGCCGTCGGCGGCGATGTGATGCATGGTCAGGCAGAAGAGCCACTCGTCTTTACCGAAGGCGAACAAGTGCGCCCGAAACAGCGGCCCCTGGGACAAATCGAAGGGGCTTCGTGCCGCGGCGCGCGCTTGCGCCAAGGCAGCATCTCGCCCCGGCACGGCAAATCGCTCGAAGGCTAGAGGCAGGTCCGGGCGAACAATCTGCAGCAACGTGCCCTGATCGTCGCGGAACACCGTGCGGAGCGCCTCGTGCCGAGCGAACACAGCGCTCACCGATTGCAAAAGACGTGTCTCGTCGAGCGAACCCCGCAGCTCGGCGGCGCACACCAAGTTGTAGACTGGGTCCAAGGGACGCAGCCGGTCGATGAACGCAAGGCGCTCTTGCGCGAACGACGCACGGGCGCTTTGTTGGAACGATGGGGTGAGCGGGATTTGTCGAGCGGGCAGGGGCGCCGTACCACCCATGTGCGCCAAGAGGTCCCTCAAGCTTCGTGCTTCGAAGACGTGCCGCAGACGGACGTCTGCGCCCAGTACGTTGCGCAGGCGCGTCACCAGCTGTGCTGCGAGGAGCGAGTTGCCCCCTGCCGCAAAGAACGACTCGTCCAGACGTGGCCTGCGCCCCAGGAGCTTCGTCGTGATCTGGAGCAGCAGCAAGGCCCGCGGGTCTGTCTCGGGCCCCGGTGGCTCGCTGTCTGCCCGCGAGGGGATCAGGGACGACAACAATGCGCGGCGGAGCTTGCCGCTGCGGTCCCTGGGCAGTGACAAGACAACGTGTAGCTCCGTAGGGACCAAGGGCGCAGGCAATAGGGACCTTGCGCCGTCGATGATGGACGTGAGCGCCGCGGACGCGTCCGAGGGGCCCCCAGGGCTTGCCAACACGATCAACGCCACCAGGCGCTTTTGGTCTCCATCGCCCGCAACGCAAACCGCCGCGTCGCCGACGTTCGGCTGGCGGAGGAGCACCGCCTCGACCTCTTCGGCCTCGACGCGCAGGCCTTGGACCTTGAACTGTGCGTCGGCGCGGCCCAGATAGACGAGCGTCCCGTCGGCTTCGGCATAGGCGATGTCCCCGGTGTCGTAGCGCCGGCTGTTCTCGCTCGTTTCATCGCGTTGGAATCGCGCGGCGTCGTCGGCGGAGCCTCCCAGGTACGCAAGGGCAAGGCCAACGCCGCTCACCATCACGCGACCCGGTACCCGAGCCGGCACGCGGCAACCCCGACGGTCCGCGAGCCACACGTCGGCCCCGGCCACAGGTATCCCCAACGGGAGCACATCGTGGGCGCTCTTGCCACGGACCGCGGTGTGAAGCGTGGCGCAGATGCTCGCCTCCGTTGGACCATAGCCGTTTACCACGGTGAGTTCGGGGGCCGCCTCGAGCAGGCGTTGCACCATCTGCGAAGCGATGGGCTCCACCCCGACGAGCACGCGTCGCAGATGCGGCAGAGCCCCTTGCTCGGCGGCCTGCGTCAGTGCGGCCAGTGCGAAACCCGGCACGTACGCGCTCTCGATGCGGGCCTCGGCCAAGAACGCGCACAGCGCCGGCGCATCCGCGCGTACCTCGTCGGGGACAACCACGACGGTGCCACCCCGGGCAAGCACACTGAGGGTCTCCCAAAGAGACACGTCGAAGCTTGGGCTCGTCCACTGGGAGCCTCGGACGCGTTGGGGCACGGGGGCGCGGGTATCGATGTCGGCGATGAGCGACACGACACCTTCGAGAGGGCACAAGACCCCCTTGGGGGTGCCTGTGGAGCCGGACGTAAAGAGGATGTACGCGCCTTTGGTGAGGTCCAGTGCGGTGGGGCCGAAGCGAGGGGCACCCTCTTTGGGGACCAGCCTGTGCACTGCAAGTTGGCTTGCAGCCCGGGCTGCGTGGGCTTCGTGCACGATCACGCACGAGAGGTTCGCCGTGCGCGCCATGTGCTGCAGCCGTTCGTCCGGGTACGCGGGATCCAAGGGCACGGCGATGGCGCCTGCGGCCCACGCGCCGAGCAGGCCTGCCATCTGCAAGGCGCCGGCGGGGGCCAGGATGCCCACACGGGCTTGCTCTGGGAACGGGCGTTCGGCAATGGCCTGCTGGATGCCGGCCGCGAGCTGCCGGAGCTCCCCGTAGGTGCAGGTTACGCCGCCGTCGAACACCGCATCGGCGTCGTCTTTTGCACTGTCGAAGGCCCCGAGGCGCAAGGCCAGCGCGGAGCCGCCTCGCGCAGGTTGCAACGGCAGGCCCGGGCGCGTTGCCTTGGGCCACAATGCGTCGGAGCTGATGACGAGGTCTCCTTGGGCGACGAGCCGCGTCGCTTGCAGGAAACCGTCGAGGAACAGCTTCGCGTCGGCTTCGTCGATGCGCGCGGGATCATAGTCCACACATGCGCGGGGGGCGCCCGGTGGCACCACAAAGGCGAAGGGGTAGTCCACCAATCGAAATACTTCGATGTCGGCATGCGCCAAGAGGCCCGCATCGACGGGGTAGTTCTCGATGGCGAACAGGGTTTCGGGCCGATGCCGAGGCACCACGCCCCGCCGGGCCAGAGCCACGGCCGTGAGCTGTGTCTCGGCCAGGTTCCGATGAAGGTCTTCGATCCATGCTTGATCCAGCGTGTCCTGGACCTGCACCACGAGGGGGACGGTCTGCGTAAGCAGGCCTACCATCTCGAGCGCCCGCGGAACCTCGGGAGTCCGCCCGCTTACGGTGACATCGATGCATAGTGCAGGTTGCCCGGTACATAGCGAATGGGTGGCGACATAGGCCGCGAGCAACAGCGTGCCGTGCGATACGCCGAGAACGCTCGCCCGACCCCGCAGGGCCACATCGACATCGGCAGGGATAGGCATCTCCAGACTGTGTCGGGTGCCCGGGGCACTGACGGCGCTCTTTGGTCTACGCAGGTGCGTGGCATCGAAGGGCACGAGCGTGCGCTCATCGTGGCCCACGATGGCGTCTCGCCGCTGTCGTGCCAAGGAGTCCAACGGCGCATGCAGAGCCCGGAGCACGAAGTCTGCGAAGTCCGGGGCGCGACCTTCAAGGGGCTTGCCGTCGTAGGCGCCGTACAGGTCTTGGAGCAATATCGGCACACACCAGCCGTCCAGAATCACGTGGTGGTAGGCGAGCGAAAGCAGCTGCGTGCCATCGCCGCGCGTTCGGAGCGCCAGGCGAAAGAGCGGCCCGCCTGCCAAGGCACGGCCCACCAAGGTGCGCTCCGTCGCCAAGAACGCCTCGTCGCTCGGGTGAGCGTCCGTTGCGTAAGCCGCGTAAGCCGCGGCTGCGCCCTCGCCCTCGTCTCGCCGCAAGGTGTGCTGAAAGCCGTGCTGGATTTGCGTTCGAAGCGCGGGGTACCGCGCCCACAAGGCCCGGGCCGCCTTTGCAAGGCGGGCCTCGTCGAGCGGGGCCTTGGGGCGGATGGACACCTGCTCCACGTATTGGGTCGGTGCCGATGAGCGCTCGCACGCGGCCACGAGGGCGATCTGCAGGGGCAGCAAGGGCATCGATGAC
Source organism: Polyangiaceae bacterium (assembly GCA_044358965.1). Classification (GTDB taxonomy): domain Bacteria; phylum Myxococcota_A; class Polyangia; order Polyangiales; family Polyangiaceae; genus SXNL01. The sequence continues at coordinate 6,963 of JBIKNA010000235.1, read as the reverse complement.
TGCAGCGTGGAAGGGCCCGCGCCGAGGGCCGTCAGCGCCGTCAGCTGCGCGCGGTATCGGGCGACGAGGTTGTCGGCCCACGTTCGATTTGCTTTGCTGTCGGGCACCCGCAGCGATACGCGGAGTCGGCCATTGACTAGGATCGCCACAAGCTCGACCGCATGAGAACGGCTGCAGCGATGGCCACGGTCGAGTGCGGCGTCGGTGAGCATGGCCTGGAGAAGGGTCCCCGTGCCCTGCATTGCCGCCGTGCTGCCAAGGAAGTTGAAGACCAGCGCCCGCGGCGGCAGTTTGCTGGCCTCCGCGCCGAAGGCATCGATGGACGAGGCAACGGCGAGGGCCGCATCGCTCGGTGCCCAGGCGTCGACCACTGGCGCGGCCAGATGCACCGTGCGGAGCTCGGTGAACCAACCGACGCTCTCGGCGATGGGGATGCCCGCCGAAAGGGCGCGCTCGCGCCCGTGCAGCTCCACGTCCAGTGCGACAGGCTCGCCATCTGGCGCGAGGGCCGCCCGCAGCGCGGCCAAGAGGAGATCTTGGGGACCGCTCAAGAGGCGGTGGGCGGCCTCACCAAACAGGGCGCCGGTCGCATCAGCGTCGAGCTCGAAGTGCGCGACGAACGCTCCCCCTTCGAGGCCAGGGTCCGGGGCCGGCAGCCCGAGGCCAAAGGCTTCGGCGGGGAGCCGCGCCCAAGCACCGGTCTCTTGCTCTTTCGGGTCCGAGGGCAGCAGCGCGCGGGCTCGCGCCCAGGGCAGTGGGCTTGCGGCGCTTGGCCCCGCGGGCTGCCCCAGGCAGGCACGCTCCAGATCTGCGGCCAACACCCGCAGGGAGAGCCCGTCGACCACGAGGTGGTGCGCCACGAGCAGGAGTTCGCTGTGCGCGGCGCAGCGAAGGTGCGCGATGCACAGCCACGCCTTGCGTACACCGACGGCCTCGATAGCGCGACGATGTGCCGCGGTTCGCATGGTGCCGAGCTGCGCGTCTGCGTCCAGCTCCAGCGTGAAACTGGCGATGCGGGCCGCGGGACCCAATGTGATCTGCATGCCTGAGGCCCCCGGTACAAAGGCGCAGGAGAGGCCCCGATGTCGTGTGCCCAGAGCGTCGATGGCCCTTGTGAGCTCGAGATCCTGCAGCTGCCTCGTTGCGATCAGACCCAGCGACTGGACGAAGTGATCGTGCGCCTCTTCGGGTTGGGTGCGGAAGAACCAGGCCTGCATCGGCAGCAAGGGGGCAAGGGTGCCCTCGGGTTCGTCCTTGGGGACCTCCGGCGCGCTCCTTGCGGCGACGATGGTTGCCACTTTGGCCAGGGCACCCAAGGTCCGGTGCTCGAAGGCCTGCCGGGGCGACAAAGCAAGGCCACAGGCCCTCGCCTTCGACACCATCTTGAGCGCCAAGATCGAGTCTCCCCCGGCACGCCAAAAGTCCGTCTCTTGGCTCACCTGTGCACCAAGCAGTTCCGACCAGATCTTTCCGAGCACAGCCTCTTCGGGAGAGAGCTCCCCTGCAGTGGCCAGCAGTGGCAGCGAGCCCTGGTATGTGGGTGTTGGCAGCCGCTTGCGGTCGAGCTTGCCCGCGGGGCCCCTGGGGATGTCCTCGAGCCACACGTAGGCCCTCGGACGCATGGCGTCCGGGAGCGCAAGGGTGGCGTCGTGCAGCTGCGCGTCTGTGAGCTGTTCCTCCCGTGCCACCACGTACGCGACCAAGCGCGCATCGGCGGTGCCGGCGTCGGCCACGATGGCTGCGGCGTCGCGGATGCCCGGACACCGTCGCAGCGCGTGCTCGACCTCGGATAGCTCGATGCGCTGCCCGCGGATCTTGATCTGGGTGTCCTTCCGACCGAAGTACGCAAGCTCGCCTGCGTGCGTCCACGCCACGCGATCGCCCGTGCGGTACACCCGGGCCCCCGACGCGGCGAATGGGTCTTTGGCGAAGCCGCCGGTTTCCGTGGGCTCGCCCACCGTGTACCCCCGGGCCACGGGCACGCCGGCGATCCATAGCTCGCCCACGAAACCCCGGGGCAAGAGCTCGCCGTGGGGGCCCACCACGTACACGTCCGCGTTGTCGATGGGTTGGCCGATGGTGATGTTCGCCGGCGCGGCGTAACCCGTTGTCACCCTCGTATGGGTGACCTCGATGCTGGCCTCGGTCGGGCCGTACAGATTGTGAAGCTCCACCGCCGGCAGTGCCTGGCCGAGCTGCTGCGCAAGATCCGAGGTCAACGCCTCGCCGCTGGCCAGCACCCGTCGCAGCTTGGGCAAAGGCCGCTTGGCAAAGGTCAGATACGCGCGGAGCATCGAAGGCACGAAGTGCACGATGCTGATGTCTTGGGCATCGAGGAGCGCTTCGATGTACTCGGGGTCTCGGTGACCGCCTTCGCGGGCGATGACGAGGGTTGCCCCCACGCGCAGTGGCAGGAACAGCTCCCACACGGACACGTCGAAGCCGAACGGGGTTTTGTAGAGCGCGCGGTCGGACGAGCCCAGGGGGAGCGTTTGCTCCTGCCAGCACAAGCGATTGTTGAGCCCCTGGTGCTCGAGTTCGACACCTTTCGGACGTCCCGTGGAGCCAGATGTGTAGAGTACATAGAGTAAATCCGTGCCGCGAAGCACGGGCAGATTCGCCGGCGCCTCCGGCGGCGAGGCCAGGGCCTCTTGGACGCCAATGGAAAGCCCTGGCCACTTGGCCGGGGTCACCGTCAGCACCCACGACACCCGGGCATCTTGCACCATGAACTGCTGCCGCGGTGTGGGGACGTCGGCCTCGAGGGGCACATACGCGGCCCCGGCGAGCACCGTTCCGTAGATGCTGGCGACTTGCGCCGGGCTGCGGGGTACATCGATGCCAATGCGATCGCCCGGCTGTACACCCCGCGCGCGCAGCGTCCCAGCCACCGCCAACGATTGGCGCCACAGCTCGGCATAGGTCACGCGTTCGTCGTCGTAGACGAGCGCCAGGGCCTGCGGTGTGCGCTGCGCGCGGTCCGCAAAGGGCGCCAGGATGCTCGTGTCCAATGCGAAGGGCTGCCGGCGCCCACGCCCAAGGCACACCAGCGATTCCCGCTCGGCGTGGGTCACGAGGCGCGCCTGGCCCATGGGCGCGTCGGGGCTCTGCACCATGAACTCGAGCATGCCGCTCATCGCCTGCAAGACCGCCCGGGCCGCACCTCTTGGGAGTGCCGCGTTCTTGTGCGTCAGCCGCAGCGTGCATGGCGCTTGCGGAGCCGCCAAGAGCACGTGCAAATCCATGTCGAACTGCGCTGCCGCCGGCGCCACCGGAAGCAACTCGTGGCCGGAGCCGCCAAGCGACGGCACATCCATGACCGACAACAGCGCCTGCACCGGGGCGGGCCCGTCGGCTGCTCGGGCCTGCCTGCGGACCTGCATCAAGGCGTCCCAGGAATGGTTCGCACTCTCGGCTCCGCGCCCGATGCTCTCGTGTGCCTGCCGTAGAAACGCTCGCACCGGCTGCTCGCGAGAGACACGCAACGCAACGCAGGCCGTACGCACGAGCGGACCCACCACGCCCAACGTGTCGTCGCTGTCGCGCCCGGACACGGGCATGGCCAAGAGCATGGAATGTGTGCCCGAGAGCTGCACAAGGGTGGCGGCGAAGGCGCCGGTGAGCACGCTCACCAGGGAGACCCGCGCGGCAGAGGCCAGATCTTCCAGCCTCGCCAGCCCCGCGGCATCGAGAGGCAAGGTCTCGGAACATGCGCCCTGCGGCACCACGTCCAAAGGCGGACCAAATGGCAGTTCGAGCGGGGGCGTCTCGCGCAGTTCGCGCACGAGCGCGGCGTCCATGGGCGGAGCCGGTGCTTGCCGTGCGGCGGCTTGCGCCCACGCAGCAAAGCTGGGCGCTTGGGCCAACGGGTCCGCGCGGAGCAGCCGCAAGAACTCGGCGCCCAAGATGCGGAGCGATGCGCCATCGACGACGGCATGGTGCAGCACCACCAAGAGGACGGTCCGTGTCTCCTTGGCGCCTTCGCCTTCGAAACAACGAAACATCTGCGCACGGACCAATGGTGCGTCCGCCTCGAGATCGAACGGTGTGCGCACAAGGCCCAAGATGCGCGCGTCCAGCGTATCGTCAGGGATCGCATCTAGCGCAAGTTCGAGATGGATCTCGTCCGCGACCACGAAGGTGATGGCGCCGTCCTGGGCCTTCAGGCGTCCCCGCAGGGCGTCGTGTCGCTGCAGCAGGGCCCCAAGGGCGCGCTCGACCTGCGCCACCGGAAGCTGTGCGGGCACCCGGATCGCAACCGCCACGTTGTAGGCTGCATCGTCGGGAGCGAGCACGGCACTCCGGTACAGCTGCTGTTGCAGTGGCAGCGCTGGCACCACCCCGGGGGAACCTGCCGGGGGTGTACCCCGAAGATGCGCCAGTGCGGGGCCCGCCGATGCGACATCCTTGGAAATCGCGCTCGAAAACCCCGCTACCGTGGGCGCCGAGAGCAGCAATGACAGGCCCTCGGAGAGGCCTCGGGGGTGCACGTTGCGCAGGCGGGCCAGCATCTCGACGGCCGCCAAGGATGTGCCTCCGAGCGCGAAGAAGTCGTCGTGTCGACCCACGCCGCGGAGGTCCAATACCGATTCCCAAGTCTCGGCCACCAAGCGTTCGAGGGGAGTCTCCGTGGCGACGAAAACATGCTCGCGGCGGCGACCGGTTCTTCCGACCTGCCGCAGCATGTCTTGGGCCGTGGCCAGTTGGCTGGTGGTCGCAAGCAGTCGTGTGGCCGCCAGCGTGCTCGCCTCGAAGGCCGCGGTTGCTGTGGAGGGGAGCCCCGGGGCCAGCTCGTTCGATGCGCCAACATCTGCCGAAGGTCCGGCGTGGTCCGGCGCCAACAGGTGCGCATCCAGACGGGCCAGGGTTGCAGCCTCGTCCGCGACGTCGATCTGCACCCGGCCGAAAGCACCCTCGGGCGAGACGTGGCCGGCTGCGGACAGTAGCGCCAACGCCGGTGCGTTCCGTTTGGTCCTCTCGTAAGGAAACACCAAGCGCTCCAGGCCTCGGCGCCGTGCCTCGTGGAAGAGCGACGCAAACATCTTGGCCTCGACGCCACGGCCAAGCACGCGGCAGCTCAACAGAAACCCAAGAACCACCCACGCGTGGTCCCGGGCTTCGGCAAACATGAGCCCGACGGTGCCGTAGTCCCCGAAGCGGTCTGTGACGTCCACGACCCATGTGTCCTTCATGCGCGTGAGCTCCGCGGCACCAAGCTTGGGGGTCGTCGTGTTGAGCTGCGTCGTGCGCGCCGTCATCTGCGCCGCCCGGGCCACATCGCCCGGTTGCATCGGTCGCACGGTGACGCGCAGATCGAGCTTGCGCAAAAACGCCGCCAAGCTCTCGTCGCCCGTGCGGCTCTGCCGACGCTGTTGTTCCGTGGCATAAGACGCCGCGCGGGCGGCGTCTTCGCGGGTGGCCGGGCGCGGCAATAGGTCCCAGCAGCCCGTGATGGCGGACGCAGACGAGACATCGAAGCGAATGCACAACACGCCGGGGAGCGCGGCCTGCACCTCCGCGCACTCCACCTCGTTGTCGTCCACGAAGACGAAAGACGATGTGTCGAGCGACAGTTCGCGGGCGAGCTCCCGGAGCGCCGCGGACTTGGTGCCCCAGCTTGCACGAACGCTGACGAAGTCCGCCAGCGAGAGCGGCATGTCCGTCCGGGTCGCGAAGACCGACGCGATGTCGGCGGGGTCATTCTTGCTGACGATGCAGAGCAACATGCCAGCGTCCCGGAGTGCTTTGGCGTGCCGCTGCAGCGCTTCGTGGGCGTTGCGCAGCACGATGCCCTCGGGGCCGTCCTCTGCCGCCACGCCGGCCCAAAGCGTGTTGTCTGCGTCCAAACAGAGCACTTTGCGGGGTGGCACACGCAGTGCCCGTAGCTCTTGGGCGATGGCCGCAGCGCTGGCAGCCAGCATCTCTCCAGTCAGCAACGAACCCACGGAAGAGCTGTCCGGGACATACACCTCGGGCACCGCGTAGCGCCGCGCGGCCTCCGTGAGGTCTAGCGTGGTCACGCTGGAGAGATCGCGCACGGCAGCGAGCAACTGCGCCCGCGCCCAGGTGGCGCGTTCTTCGTTTGCTTCGCAAGGCGCAATGGCCACGACAAGGGCGGACGCGCCGGTGTTTGCGGCTTGGGCCAACGCGGCAACCAGCTCGCGCACGTTTGCGGCAGTGCCCTCGGCGTCTTTCCCCAGCAGCTCTTCGATGCGCACAAGCACGACCCGCGGGCCATGGTGCTGCTTTCGTGGGCTAGGGTTGGCCAGCAGCTCTCGGAACAGGTCCGTCCCCGCTGTGCGAGAGAACCGGCTGGGCAGGGAAGCTGCGTCCAACCAAAAGGCCAGCGGGGTTTGGATGTCGCCCAGGGCAAAGTTCGCCGCGAGATGCACATGCTGTCGTGCGGGGCGCAGTTGCTCTCGCAAGGCGGCCAAAGAGCCATCGGGCTCGGTGGCCAACACGGTGAGCGCCGTCTCGAAGTTCTTTGCAACGCGCGCGACGACGTGCAGATCGTAGAGATCGGCGTCGAAGGTTACGTGCCCCGAGAGCTGACCGTCCTCGCCGATGTACGTTCCGAGTGCCAGTTCTGCGACGGCGTGCAATGGCGCAAGTTCGAGTAGCTCGCAGTCGAGATCGCCGAGCCGAAGCTTCGTGCCGGCGATGCTCAGGGCGATGGCCCCGAGGGGGCCAGTCTCACCGTAGTGGTTGAGCACGGTCTGGAAGATCGGGCTCGCACCGTCGAAGAACGGTACGCCCGCGGCAGCCAGGTGCCGGCACACGGGGCCAAAGGGCACGCGTCGCATCGCCAGGGCCTGCCGCGCATCGGTGGCCACCATGTCCATGTGCTCACGAATGCCCGCGTCCCAACGCACCTGGCCGCGCGTGACGACGGCATTGACCCCGCAGGCCACGGTCCGCGCGAAAGCGGGCCCCCGAGGCCAGGCCGCAGGGGTGCCCACCAGC
>JBIKNA010000234.1:0-10863 GCA_044358965.1 Polyangiaceae bacterium | reverse complement strand
GTGCTGCGGTCGAAGTTGTAGACATTGAAGCCTGCCATGCGGTGCGGGTCCTCGTGTTCGAGGGAGGCGCTGGTGGCACCCACGGAGGTGATGGGGCTGCCCTCGATGGGCGTTTGCATGCGGCGGTGCAAGTGGCCGTGGAGCACGAGGCCACGGGTGTTGGACAGGAGTGCGCGCATCAAGTGTGCGTCGTGCAACCCCTCCATCAGGGCCTTGTGCGGGCGCGCCGGGGGGTGCAACGGATGATGCATCGCGAGCACGAGTCCGCGCTTTTTGACCTCGGGGTGATCGAGAATGATGGAGAGCGCTTCGCGCTGCTCGGCGCCGACGACGCCCGCGGCCACCAGCGGAGGCCTTGGAACCGCGGTGGTGAGTCCGACGATGGCCAAGGGCCCCCGAAGGCGCACAAAAGGGAAGGGGCCCAGGTCCATGTTGCGGGACAACTCGGGCAAGTCACTCTTGATGAACGGTTCGAAGTACGACGTGAAACGCCGGGTCTTCATGGCGCCGCGCGTGTAGAGATCATGGTTCCCGGGCACCACGGTGACCGCCGAGGCTGGCATCCCCAGGGCATCGTCGAGCATGGCCCGCACAGCTTCGAACTCGCTCTCGAGGGCGAGGTTCGTGAGATCGCCGGTGACGATGACGTGGTCGAAGGCGCCCTGGCGGATGGCGTCGAGGAGCGCAGAAAGGTGCGACCGCTTGTGCGCGTGTTGGCGCTTGAGCTTGAGGTTCAGAAGCCCCGTGAAGCGCTTGTTGACGAAACGCCCCGCGCCCACTCCATCCATGGAGAGCACGTGGAGATCGGAGATGTGTGCGACACGCATGCCCTAGGGTATCACGATGGCGGCGCCTACCACGATGGGGCTCTGCACGGCATGGGGCCGATGCGGCCCGCGCAAAAAGGTGCACGCGCCCCCGGGGACCTCAGCGCGCCGGCGGCGCCGGTAGATCGCGCGCCACGTCGTAGGCGCAGCGAAAGCCGATGTTGGCGGCGCGCAGCGCTTGGGGAATGCCTCGGGCTGCGGCGCGCTGCCACATCGCACCATCGGTGAACGAGCCTCCACGGACCGGATGCAAAATGCCACCCGCGGGGCCCTGGGGGTTCTTTGCCGGGGCGTCCGGGTAGCCAAAGCCCTGCTCGTCCCGATCGTAGTAATCCGAGACCCACTCGGCCACGTTGCCCGCAAGATCATGGATCCCCTGCGGCGTTGCCCCCGAGGAAAACGAGGCCACGGGGGCTAAGTTCAGAAAGCCATCCTGGGCGTCGCGTTCGTCGTCGGCGAAGCTACCGTGGTTGCTGCGCTTGGGGTTCCACAACATGCCCCACGGAAACGTACGGCGGGCTTGGCCCCGGGCCGCAAGCTCCCACTCGGCTTCGGTGGGCAAGCGCCCTCCTACGTAGCGGCAGTATTGGACGGCGTCTTCGTGGCGCACATGGGTGACGGGCAGCGACGGACCCGAGAAGCGCAGGTCCGCACGAAAGAAGCCGGGCTCCGCGCAGGCGCCGGCGCTGACGCAGCGGTCGTAGGCCCCGACGGTGGTCTCGGTGCGGTCGAGCTCGAAGGAGGACACGCTGACTTCATGGGCGTGGCCCTCGGCGCGCACCAATGCCGTGAGCGCGGGCTCATTGCACCGTGGCGCCGATAGCTCCGTTCGACAAAGGTCGAGCGCCGCGGCCATCTCGAGCGGTGTGGACCCCATGACGAAGCTGGCAGAAGGGATGCGCACCCGGTTCCGCGAGGGGGGCACGAGCCACAAGATGGAGGGCGCATCGAGTGGGGAGGGCGCTGTCGCAGGAACCGGCAAGAAGGCTCGCTGACCCTTGCCGTGAGCCTGCGCGGGGACAAGTCCGAGCGCGACCCCGGCAAGCGCACACAACAAAGGGCGCTGCGCCCGATTCAACCGAGCGCCACGCGCATGGGGTGCGAAAGCATGCTGCGGAGCTCGGCCAAGAAGGCCGCGCCCACGGCACCGTCGACCACGCGATGATCGCACGAGAGGGTCATGCTGAGCTGTCGTCCGACGGCAAGGCGTCCGTCTTGAACGACGGGAACCTCGCGCACCTGGCCGACGGCCAAGATGGCACCTTCCGGCGGGTTGATGACCGCCGCGAACTCGTCGATGCCGAACATGCCGAGGTTCGAGATGGAGAACGTGCCGTCGGACATCTCTTCGGGGCGGAGCTTTTTCTGTCGCGCACGGCTGGCGAGGTCGCGGACCTCTTTGGCGATGGCAAGGAGGCTCTTTTGGTTGGCGTTGCGTACCACCGGCGTGACGAGACCATCGGGGACCGCGACGGCAACAGAGATGTCGACGCGCTTGTGCACCAAGATGCCATCTTCGGTGAACTGGGCGTTGCACTCGGGCACCCGCTCCAAAGAGAGCGCCACGGCCTTGATGAGCAGATCGTTGATGCTGAGCTTGGGCTTGGGGGCGGCATCTTTGTCCGCTTTTTGGTCTGGGTCTCCGGCGAGCTCGCGGTTGAGCTTGTCGCGCAGGTCGGACAACGGGCCTGCGTCGACGTGGACCGTGAGGTAGAAGTGCGGGACGTTTCGCTTGGCTTCGGTCAGGCGCCGCGCAATGGTCTTGCGCATGGGGCTCAGGGGACGGACCTCGGGGGCGGCGAGGGCCAGCCCGGCGGGGGCGATGGCCGAAGGGGCCTGCGCGACAAGGGCGGTACCGGGACTCGCGCCAGCGACAGCCTGGGGAGCCGACAGATCGCCTGGCAGCACACGGCCGTGGGGGCCGGAGCCTTGGGTGCGGGTGAGGTCCACGCCGAGCTCACGGGCCGTCTTGCGGACGAAGGGGGAAGCAAGGACGCGGCCGCCGGGGCCAGTGGGAAACGGCGGTGAGGGGAGCTCGGGCTCGCGGGTGGTGCGGTCGAGCAGATTGCCCTTGGGGGCGGGGCTCGCGGCTGCCGGAATGGGAGCGGGCGCGGCGGCGGGAGTGGGCGCGCCCGCTGGGCTCGGGGGTTGGGGGGCCGGCGCGGGTGCGGGGGCGGCCTGCGCCGCGGGGACCGTCGCGCCGGCTTGCGCGAGCAATGCCGAGATGTCCTCGCCGGGGTTGCCCATGATGGCGACGGGTTGGCCAAGCTTGACCGCCGCGCCGGCCGTGACGAGCAGCTTGAGCAACGTGCCCTTGTCGAAGGCTCGAAACTCCATAGTGGCCTTGTCGGTCTCGACCTCGGCCAAGAGATCGTCGACACCCACGGCGTCGCCCTCGTTCTTGTGCCAGATGGACAGGACGCCCTCTTCCATGGTGGGCGACAACTTGGGCATTTCTAGGATCTTGGCCATTAGCTTCTCCCGCGGGACACAACGCGCTGCGCCGCTTGGACCACGCGGTCGGCTTGGGGCATGCACAGGTCTTCGAGTGTCTTGTTGTAAGGCATGGGGACGTCGAGGGACGTGACGCGCAAGATGGGCGCATCGAGCCAGTCGAAGCACATGCGCTGCACGCGGTCGGCGACTTCGGCGCCGACGCCGCCGTAGGGCCAGCCCTCGTGAACGACCACACAACGGTGCGTCTTGCGCACGGATGCAGCGATGGTGTCCTCGTCGAGTGGGCGCAGGGACCGAAGATCGACGACTTCGGCGGAGATGCCGAGTTTGGCGAGCTGGGCCGCGGCATCCAGGCAAACGTGGGTCATCCGCGAGTAGGTGACGAGCGTGACGTCGGTGCCTTGGGCGCATACTTGCGCGAGGCCAAAGGGAATGGGCCCCTGGTCGACGGGGACGTCGCCCTTGACGGAGTAGAGGGTCTCGGACTCCATGTAGAGTACCGGGTTGTCGTCACGGATGGCTGCCTTCATGAGCCCCTTGGCGCATGCAGGAAACGCCGGTGCCACGACCTTCACGCCGGGGATGGTGGCGTAGAAGTGCTCCATGGCGTGGCTATGCTGGCTGCCCACTTGCCGCGCGCTTGCGTTGGGGCCGCGGAACACGATGGGGCAGGTGAACTGACCACCGGACATCTGCCGGACCTTGGCCGCGTTGTTCAGGATCTGATCGAACGCCACCGCAGAGAAGTTCCAGGTCATGAACTCGATGATGGGGCGCAGACCCACCATGGCGGCGCCCACTCCAATGCCGGCGAAGCCCGACTCGGCGATGGGGGTATCGACGACCCGGCGGGCGCCAAAGCGCTCGAGCATGCCCTCGGACACCTTGTAGGCGCCCTGGTAGTGGCCCACCTCTTCCCCCATCAAGAAGACGCGGTCATCGGCGTCCATCTCTTCGATCATGGCCTCGCGCAAGGCCTCGCGGAATCGCATGCTCTTCGTGGGCGCGCCCTTTGTGGTTTCCATGGTGTCTCCAGTTCAGGCTGCGAAGGGACCGTCGTAGGTCGTGGACTCCAAGAGGTCTGCGGTGGGCTCGGGGCTCTCCTCGGCGAACTTGACCGCATCTTGCACCTCGGCTTCGACGCTGGCTTCGAGGGCCTCGATGCCTGCCTCGTTTTCGCCGAGTTCCAGCAGCTGGCGCCGCGCGCGCCCCACGGGATCCCTTCGCTTGTGCTCTTCGAGCTCGTCTTGCGTGCGGTACTTTGCCGGATCGCTCATGGAGTGGCCGCGGTAGCGGTACGTGCGCACTTCGATGAGCGTCGGGAGCGATTGCTCGCGCGCGCGCTTGACGGCCTCGGCGATGCGCTTCTCTACGTCGAGGACGTCTTCGGCGAAGAAGCGATCACGGTCGATGCCGTAGCCAAGAGCCTTCATGGACACGTCTTCGACGGACATGGACCGCGAAAGGGGCGTGCCCATGGAGTACTCGTTGTTCTCGCAGATGAACACGATGGGCAGCTTCCACAAGGCCGCCAAGGACACGCCCTCGTGGAACCCGCCGATGGAGACAGCGCCCTCGCCGAAGAAGCACAGCGTGACGGATTTGTCGCCTCGGTACTTGGCTGCAAAGGCCACCCCGGCCGCCAGCGGGATGTGGCCGCCGACGATGCCGTAGCCGCCGAGCATTCGGTTTTTCTCGTCGAACATGTGCATGGAGCCGCCCAGGCCTTTGGAGCAGCCCGTGGCCTTGCCGTAGAGCTCGGCCATGAGTGCTCGGGCGCTCATGCCCTTGGCCAGCGCCAGCCCGTGGTCGCGGTACGTGGTGATCACGTAGTCCTCGGGCTTGAGGGCGGCGACGGCGCCCACGCCGACGGCCTCTTGGCCGATGTACAGGTGCAAAAAACCGCCAATTTTGCCCATGGCGTAGGCCCGGGCGGCCTCCTCTTCGACGCGTCGAATGAGGTGCATTTGTCGGTACAGGTGGGTGAGGTGCTCGCGCGTGCCAGACATAGCTTGATGAGCGGATTTACTTGTCTTTGCGCCTAGCGGCAAGGCACAACCCGCGTGAAACGGACGGGAGTGTCCGGCCCGTCCCGCGCACCTATGCGCACCAAAAAAGCGCACGCACGGATCGTTTTTCGTCACACCCCGTCCAACAAACCCGAGGGGCTAAGCGTCTCATCCACGCAAACGCCAGGCGGGCGCCCGCCAAGCACCAACAACGGGAACTTTCTCCCCCGGCGCCTGTCCCAACGTCACCTCTAGGAGCCTCGAAGTCCACATGAAGAAGCGCGTTCTGTCTCTCGTTGCTGCTCTCGCCTTTTCGGCCGTTGCGTTCACTGCGCAAGACGCGAGCGCGTGCGGCATGAGTGTGCGCCTCGAGCCCATCCCCGAGAAGCCCACGCCCGTTCAAGAGATCGCAAGCGGCGAACGCGCCCTCGAGGGCGGCGCCCAGCGAGACGCAGCCATCTTTGTGTTGCGTACCTTCCCAGCGATTCGCTCGGCCAAGGTGGGCGCCGATCCCTTGCAGACCCGTGGCCTGCGCGTGCTGGCGCTGGCCATGGTGCGTTCGAACGGGAACGCAAGCACCCAGGGGGGCTGGACGCCTGGGGCCAATCTCGAGTGGGCCGCGCAGGTCATGCGCGAAATCAACGAAGCCCGCCCCAATGATCCCACGGTGCAGGCCGACATGGGCGAGGCGCTCGCCAAGATCCCGCGCACGCAGACCGAGGCCCTGGGCCTTCTCGGCAAGCTGGCCGAGAGCGATCTCATGGGTAGCCCGCATGCCTACGTGGCCCTCGCGAACCTGCGTCAGGCCAAGGGCGACGGCGCCGGTGTGGCCCAGGCGCTCAAGCGCTGCGAGGAGATGGCCAAGAACAAGGGCGTCTGCAAGATGCCCGAGCCCCGCAAAGAGCCCGCGGTGGCGCCCGTTCGGGTGGTCGTGAATCAGCCGTCGCCGAACGCCAAACCGCGTATCGACGACGCACTCGCGACGCGCTTCTAACCCGCATCGTTTGTCGGTACTCCTACTTTCATGCGAACACTCAGGGCCCTAGGCCTCGTGGGCGCGCTCGGGCTCGTGTCCGCGGCGCTCATCGCTGGATGTGACAAGGACAAACCCAAGGGAGCGGGTGGCGTCGGCTCCGCCGCGCCCTCGGTAAGCGCCGCAGCGTCGGTGCCGGTAAATGCCCAAGCAGTCGGCACGCCGGCATTGGACGGCAAGGCGCTCCTCGGCAAGTTCCAGTGCAACCGGTGCCACGATGGCACGGGTCTCGAAGCGGTGCCGCAGAACAAGCACTGTGTCCACTGCCACACGGACATCATCGAGGGCCGCTTCAAGGCCCCGGCGGCGTCCATGGCCAAGTGGGTGCCCCGGGTCAAAGACATCCAAGATGCGCCATCGCTCGAGGCCACTGGCAAGCGGTTCCGGCGCAGCTACCTCGAGCAGTACTTGCTCTTGCCCACGCATGTGCGGCCGATGCTTGTGCAATCCATGCCCCGGCTGGCCATGACGGGCGCCGAGGCCAAGGCCATCGCTGCGCACCTTGCGCCAGAAGACAAAGACGAGCCCGCACCAAAAGGTGATGCGGGCAAGGGGCGAGCGCTGGTCGACAGCAAGGGCTGCGGCACCTGCCACCAAATGGGCGGTGTGCCCAAACTCACGGCATCGGCGTTGCCGGTGACCATGAGCCCCGCAGACTTTGCTCGAGGCATGCGCCTCGCGCCGGACCTTCGGCATGTGCGCGCGCGATTTGCTCCGTCCAGAGCTGCGGCCTGGCTCCAAGATCCAAAGGCCGTCAAGGCCGACACGGTCATGCCCAAGATCCCGCTCACGAGCAGCGAGGTCGACGACATCGTGAGCTACCTGTACACGGTGCAGCTCGAAGCGCCCGACGTACGGCCCATGCCCGAGCGCCTGCCGGTGCTCAGTCGCAAAGTCACCTTCGACGAGGTCGACAAGAAGGTGTTCCACCGGACGTGCTGGCACTGCCACTCGGAACCGGACTACGCCATCGGCGACGGCGGCCCGGGGAACTCCGGTGGCTTCGGCTTTCCCCCGCGGGCGCTCAACTTGTCGGACTACAACGGCCTTACAGCCGGATTCCTAAACGACAAGAACGAGCGGCAGAGCATCTTCAAGCCCGAAAAAGATGGCGTGCCTCGGCTCGTGCGGGCACTGCTTGCGCGGCACGCCGAAGAACGCGGCGCCGCCACCGGGGAGGTGCGGGGCATGCCCCTTGGGTATCCTGCGCTATCCCTCGAAGACATCCAGCTCGTTGAGACCTGGATCGCGCAAGGACGCCCGCGCACGTGAGTCGCCTCGTTTGCGTGCTTGTCGCCGCTACAGTGCTCGGAGGCTGCGAGCGGAACACGACTGGTCCGGCCGTGCGGCCATCGGCGTCGGCAAGCCCCGGGGCCGCAGGCACGGAAGCCGCGTCGGCCCAAGGGCGACCGCCGCATCCGACGACGAAGCTCCGCGTCATCGAGGCCCCGGGGGACGTCGATGCGGCATCGCTGATCCGCACGGAGCGTTTGCGAGCCAAGGCCGAGGGCAAGGCCTTGGTCGTCTACGTGGGGGCGACCTGGTGCGACCCTTGCCGCAAGTTCCACGAACTCACCCAGTCCGGCAGCATCGATGCCGAGCTTGCGCGCATCACGTTGCTGCACTTCGACGCCGATCGTGACGCGGACCGGTTGGCCGCGGCGGGCTACCGCTACAAGTTCATCCCATTCTTTGCCCTGGCCGGCGCCGATGGCGGCTTCACGGCCCAGTACGAGACCAAGGGCGACGGGTCAAAGGACACCATGCGAAGCATTGTGCGTGCTCTTGCGGCCTGGCAACCCTCGCCGTAGGCCTGGCCGCCCGGCGAAGCCAAAAGGCTGCACCGGAGCGACGGACGCAAGGCATCGCCATTTCGGGCCGTGCCGCGGTGCGGGGTCTGGTATCTGAGGCGACATGAGCACATCGCGCGTGCCGACGAACGGAGGCGACGCACACAATTTCGGGCGGCGTGTGGCCGTGGGCGCGCACGAGGTCCACAAACCGCGCACGCTGCTGTGGGAGTGGCTGGTGTTGGGAGCAAAGAGCCCCCTTCGCGCGATCTTGCGTGATGCTGCGACGCGCGAGGGCCAGCCCATGGCCTTCGAGTTCTTACCGGAGCTGTGGTTTTCGGCGCCGACGTCGCGGGTGGGCGGGACCGTGCAGCGCCTCTTGCTCGAACCGCTTCCGGCATTGTCGTCGGCGCACCGTCGCGAGCTTTCGCAGGTGGTCGGGCGTGCGGTGGCGCTCTTCAGTTGGCTCGGAGTGGCCGATCTGCACTGGGAGAACCTTGCGCTGGGACGGGGGACCGAAGGCCAGATCGTGTTCGCGCCGCTCGATGTCGAGTTCATCCTCGATGATCTGTCGTCGCCAGCCCAGACCAAGTTGCTGCCGGAGTCGGATGCGGAGTACGGCACCATCAACCGTCACGCGAGCGGCGTTCGGCGCGTGCTGCCGTACCTGGGCAAGCCCATTCGCTGCACGGACTTGCTGTTGATGCTCGAGGCGTATGAGTGGACGCTCGATTTGTTGGACCGGGAGGCGTCGGTCATTGCATCGACGCTCGCGGGGCTTCCGACGCTGCGGCAGACGCCCATCCGCGTGCTTCTACGCGGCACCGGTGACTACGTGCGTGCCAATACAGAGCCGGTGTTTCCGCCGCTGTTGCCAGGCGAGGCATCGCAGCTCGCTCGCGGAGACATTCCTTACTTTTTCCGGCTGTACGGCCAGCCCGGCATTCACCACTACGACGACCCGACGCTCGACCACTGGGCAACGCTGCCTACGCGCGGAGATGTGCCGCGGCTGACACCGCTCTTGTCTCTTGCGCGGGGCCTTCGCGCGCCATCGCGAAAGAAGCTTCGAGAAGAAGGGTTGTTTACGCTGCTCGGCGCCTTCGACCACCGGTCCTTCGTGGGGCGGCACCACGGCGATGCTCTCGACGTTACCTTTGGTGCCCGTTCGCTCGTGATTGGGAACCGCAAAACCGGTGAGGAACTGGAGGCGCGGCGCAACCTGAGCGCATTCGTGGAGAGCGTGTATCTGCCGTGCACATGCGGCGAAGTGCGGGCCCCCCTCGTGCCGCAGGTGACGACTTGTGAGCCTCAGCGAAGCTCGAAGAGCGCGCCCAAGGCAAAGAGGCGCTGAAGCAGCGCGCGCGTGTCGCGGCCTTTGGCGAGCGCGGCGAGCGCGGGGCCATCGAAGCGCCTGGAAGCACACAGGGCGCGGGCAAGGGCTGCCGCGGCGGGGGATACGGGCAACTCGATGCCTCCGACGAAGAGCAGGAGACCCTGGTTGCCCCGGGGCAAGAATGCCCAGCGCGCCTCTTCGGAGCGGCCGATGTTTGCGCCGCGGACAAGCCTTCGCAGCAGGGCGTCGGTGCCCAGCGGGCGCCGGGGCGGCTCGAGTGTGTGCCCCGGCTTCAATTGTGTGGAGAACGACGCGTACCAGCGGTGGATGGCATCGTCGGAGGTGTCGATGGACCGCACCATGGTCCGAACGCGCGAGAGCAGGGCTGGCGGGATCTCCCCGGGGTTTTGTGCGGGACGAAGCGCGGGGTCATCGAGCAGACGGCGGCTTGCACCTTGCTCGCAGGACCATTCGGCGAACGAGGTCCAGGCTTCGCCGGCGTTGGGGGCCCGGAAGCCCACGGAGTAGGTGAGGCACGGCGTTCGGGCAATGCCGTGGTGGGCAAAGCCCGGGGGTAGGTAGAGCATGTCGCCGGGGCCGAGGACCTCGTCTTCCGCCACGTCGAAGCGCGGCAAGATGCGCAGATCGAGCCCCTTCTTGAAGGATGGGTTTTCGATCGGGTTGGCTCCGTACTTCCACCGTCGCTGGCCTTGCCCCTGCACCAGGAAGACGTCGTAGCTGTCGGTGTGTGGCCCGACGCTTCCGCCTGGCGCGGCGAAGCTGATCATGACGTCGTCCACGCGAACATTGGGCAGGAAGGTGAAGGGCTCGAGCAGTAGCGCCACATCGGGCACCCAGCGGTTGGCCTCTTGCACGAGCAAGGTCCAGCCGCGTTCGGGTAGCTTGGCAAAGGCGCGCGGGTCTTGGGGGCCCCAGGTGACCTCCCAAGGCGCGCGGATGCCTTTCTCGCGCACGATGCGCGACTCGACGCCGTCCTCGCAGGACAGCCCCGCGAGCTCATCGGGGCTGATGGGGTCGCGGAACGCCGGGAAAGCACCGCGCACCAGCAGGGGCTTTTTTTGCCAGTGCTCGCGAAGAAACGTGGCCGTGGACATGCCCCCGAAGAGCCCCTGGTGTGCGTGGCGTCGCGTCATCGCTGCCATCCATCGATACCACGCGCGAACCTTGGGCAACACCGGCCCGGCACCACTGGCGCAGCGCGGAGGCAACCCTGGAGGGGGGCGCGCGCCGCCGTGACGCGCGCCGCCGTGACGATCTGGCGCCGCCGTGAGGGCGCCGTCGTGACGACCTTGCTGCGTGAGGCGCCGCCGTGAGGGCGCCGTCGTGACGACCTTGCTGCGTGAGGCGCCGCCGTGAGGGCGCCGTCGTGACGACCTTGCTGCGTGAGGCG
>JBIKNA010000233.1:0-10865 GCA_044358965.1 Polyangiaceae bacterium | reverse complement strand
ACGGCCCGGGCGCCATTGGACTGGTAGGTCGACAAGAAGCTGGAGCGCTTGTAGGGCGTGGCGTTGACCTTGCCGCCGCTGCCCAAGAACGCCTCGATTTGATCGGCGTTGAGCGCCTGCCAGTCCGCAAACGAAGCGTTGTCGAGGATGTTGTCTTTGGAGAACGGAGGCGCGCCCTCGACGGCCTTGGTGTCGTCGGGCTCGAGCACCGACGCAGGCTCGTCTTTGGAGCACGCCACCGTGAGCAGCAGCGCACAAAGCGACGTGACGATGGCGCGCAGAAACAACCGCACCCCCAAAGGATGCCCCCGAACAGCGCTGGGCGCCAGCGGAGCCTGCACCGCGGCCCCGTCGGGGCCAACCGTGCCCCGCGGCGCTGTCATTTCACGACGATGGGGAGCTCGCTCCAGACGGTGCCCCCGCGATTGTCGCGGACGACAATCCAGATGCGCCCGGAGCCCGCCTCGAAGGGCGCCTGGAACTCGATCTCCGACTCGGAGACTCGCCCCTGCCGATTGTCGAACAAGAGCCGCGCGTCGCTCGCAAAGTCGCCAAGCGTGGTGAAGTAGCTGGCCCAGATCTGTTCGCGGAACGTGTTGCCGTTCTCGTCGTTGTCGCCGGGGTTGAGCTCCCAACTGCTGTCGGGAACGTTGACCCCGACCTTGATCTTGGGGCATTCGGACCGGCGCTGCGTGGTGCAGCGGTCGACCTGGATGACCTGGCTCGTGGCGAGTTCTTTGCCGTCGAAGGTGATCTTGTCCACCGTCGGGTTCTGGTTGGTCTCGTCTTGGTAGGCGTAGATTCGGGTAAAGCCCAAGACGAAGTTGTCGGCGCTGACCGGCACACCGTCGGCGTCGACACACTCGATGGGCACCTGCTGAATGCCCTTGGACGGGTCAAAGGCGACGTAGCGGATGCGTCCTGCGCAGGCCACATTGAACACGATGCCGAGGCCGTACTTCTCTGGTCTGCCGGCGACGGGCGTGTGCGTGTCGATGATGTTCTCGGGCAGGCGAACCGAGTACTTGGTGCCTTTGGGCAAAAACGGAGTGAGGTCTTGGCCAGGCCGCAATTGCGAGATGAACTGGCCGAGCTGGCCCGCCGGGGGCGCGCCCCCGCCATCGGCCCCGGCATCAGCGCCGAGCGCGGGGAACCCTCCCTCGGGGACGCCGCCATCGGGCACCTGCGGGATGAAGCAAGCGTAGTAGGCGTCTTGCAGCGGATTGGTGCACAGGAACGGAATCCACGCGACCACCATGGGCTCTTTTTTCTCGGCGCGACCATCGAAGGCCAAGAGCTCGAGGTTCACCGTGTCACCGGGCTTCGCGTAAGGCTTGTCGGCCCGGGCGGCCAAGATGCGCACACCAGTAACCTTGCCGTAGGACTCGAAGTCTCCGCTGCAGGCCAGAAGGACCAGCGCCGTGAGGGCCAACGTAAACAGGAACGACGCGATGCGTTTCACAGCTCACCTCGCAGGCCAAGGCTCGGCAAAATGGGAATGCCCGTCGCAAAGGTTTTCTGGCTGAAGTTATAGTTGTAACTTACACCTTCGATGTTGCCTTGGTTGTAGGCGTTCTGCACGTCGAGGTAGGCCCCCAAAGACCAGGTCTGGAACTTCCAGCCTTTGTCGACGCGAATGTTGAGCTGGTGGAACGCCGGCAACCGGGTGCCAAACTGCGGGTACGACGCCTGCGCCAAATACGCGCCCACGTTTTGGTCGAAGAACCCGTACGCGTTGGGCGTGATCATGTTGCCGGACACCAAACGGAAGGTGGCACCAACCTCCCAGCCGCGGCCCAGCTTGTAGCTCCCGAGCACCGTGAGAATGTGCGTTTGGTCGAACTGGAACGAACGCAGCGGCTCGATGGGGGTGTCCCGCCGCTCGCTGCGCGAGATCGTGTACGCCAGCCATCCAAAGAAACGCGCATCGGGTTTGTACCGAAGCAGTGTCTCGACGCCATAGACGCGCCCCTCGCCGGAGTTGCCTGCGCGGGGCGTAACCAAGTTGTCGAGCTGTTTGTAAAACGCCTCCGTGGACAGCTCGATGTTTCGGGTGAACTCGCGCTCGCCGCCAAGGCTGTAGTGGATTGCACGGTTCGATGTGAGGCCCGCCTGACCGAAGATGGGGTTCGTCTCTTGCGGCTGCGGCGGCTGCCGAAACACACCCACTCCACCCTTGAGCGTGGTTCGCATGCCTTTCGGGTTGAGCTCTTGCCGGAACAGGAACCGCGGCGAAACGTCCCAGCCCTTGGTGTCCTTGGAATAGTCGAGGCGGACGCCCGGGACAATGCGCGTCCCTTTGGCAGGCGTGAGTTCGAAGTCCTGGTAGAGGGCAGGTCGGTATTGCGCGCCATCCTCCTGGACGAAGAGCGGCTGCTGCGTGGAGAACGGCCCCGCGGGGGGCTCACCAGGTTTTGGAATGGGCGGCAGTCGGACGGCGATGCTGAAGGGCGACCACAGCCAGTCCATGCCGACGTTGGTGCTGACACCGCTCGCAATTTTCTGCGAGAGTTCGACGCGTGCGGTGAGCGGGTTGGCCTTCAGATCGAAGAATAGGTTTCCAGCGTTGAAGCCGATGAAGTCTTGACCGAAGGCGATGACGGATTTGAACTCGGTGTCGTCGGAGATCTTGTTGCGATACTTCGCCTGAAGGCGCCAGAAGCCCGTGTTGAGACCGACGCCGCCGGTCAGTCCAGGCTGCGAGGCGTTCACCTGGCGGATCAAGACTTCGAGGCGGTCGTCGGAGCCGATGAGCGCGAGGCGCAGGTTGGACCGACTGCTGAAGTCTTTGGACAGCATGGCCTGGTAGTCGTAGTAGACCGGCGCCGTGCTGACGCCCGCGCCCGCCTGTTCGAGCACGGGCTTGAGCCAAACGTCGACGTAGCTTCGACGGCCACCGAGCAAGAAGTTCCAACCCGTGTTGCCGATGGGGCCTTGCGCAAGCACCCGGGCATCGATCAGGTCGGCCTGGACGAGACCGTGGATCTTGCCGTCTTTGCTCTTGGGATCGCGCAGGCCGACATCGACGATGCCGCCCATGACCCGGCCGTATTGGGTGCTGAAGTTGCCCGGGTAGAAGTCGATGCGGTCGAGGGCCTCGGTGGGCACCACGCTGGAAATGCCGCCAAAGTGGTAGACGATGGGGACCAGCGTTCCATCGACGAAGATGTTGGTGTCGTTGGGGGCCGAGCCACGAACGATGAGGAGGCCTGCGAGGCCCGGCGGACGGGCCACGCCCGGCAAGAACTGAAGGGCACGCAAGGCGTCGCCGTTGGTGCCGGGAATGCGCGACAGCTCTCGCTGCTCGAGAGTGCGCCGCGTGACCTCGCGGGGGGGACGGACACCGCGGACCTCGACCTCTTCGACCACCGTGTTGGCCGGAGCGCCGGGCTCCACCGGTGGGGGCGCGGCCTTGTTGACGCGGGACAGACGGAGCGTCACGGCGATCTCTTCGGCGACGTCCACGGACTCTTCGGAGTCGACGGGTGTGAAGCCTTCGGCCTCGACGTGAAGGCGGTATTTGCCCGGGGCCAAGCCCTCGGCCATGAACGAGCCGTCCGGCGCCGTGCCCACGGTGGTGACAGCCCCGGCCTCGCTGGTGAGCGTGATCTTTGCCGCGGCCACGGCGCCGTCACGGGCTTCGGTGAGCACGCGACCAAGGATGCGCGACGACGGGGGCGCGAACTCGTAGCGGTGCCGGACCTTGGCGGCCACGGGCTGGCCGTTGCGGCGCGCGGGCTCGAACAAGAGCTTCTGCGCCGCAGCCACGGCGACCTCGTCGAAGCCGTGGCCCTTGGGCTCGGTCACGACGGCCTTCTTGACGGTACCTGCGCTATCGAGCTCCAGGATGAGCTCGACGGTGACCTTGTCGCGGACCTTGTCTTTGAGCGCTTGGGCCGGGTACTCCGCCGGGGAATCCTGCTTGAGGACCGGCGGTGTCATGGTGGGCGCAGCCGGCGCCGGCGCGGGGGCCGGCTCGTCTTTGGGCTGCGTGAGCATGCCGCTCGATCGATCCTGCGCAAACGCTTGGGTGCCGTGGGCAAACGCCCCCAAAGCGAGCGCAGCAGCGATCCAGCCACGTTGGAGGCGCATGGAGACGGAGAGCCCGGCGCAGGGTCGTGAAAGTTGAGGGTTCAAGCTGGCGCGGCAAGCTATCAGGGTGCGCCGCCGGTGAAAACGCGAAAGCGCGCAGGCCCTTCGGGCCTTGGGCCATGCTAGACCGGCGTTTTCGGCATGCTCAGACGAATCCGAGGAGCGCTCCATCGCTTTGCCTCGCTGGAACCCGGCCTGTTTGTGTTGTGGGCGGCGGTGGCCACCATCCGTTGTGCCCGCGATTTCTACGGGTTCATGCTGAAGCAGACCGGCGGCGAGTGGAGCGCTCCATTGGATGACGTGTTCATCCACTTCGACTACGCAAGGTCCACGGCCCAGGGGTACCCCTTCCAGTGGACCGCAGGCAACGGCTACTCCTCGGGCAACACCAGCATCCTGTATCCGTTCGTGCTTGCCCTGGGACATGCGTTGGGGTGGCAAGACGAGCAGCTCATGGTCTGGGCCGCGGTCGTGGCTGCCGTCTGCGTCTTTGGGATGCTGCTGGCCCTTCGGGGGTTGCTTCTGCGCAAGTCCGCGGACACCTGGGGCCGGGCCGCATCGTACCTGCTTCCGCCCATCATGCTCGGCGTCGGGGCCCTCGACTGGTCGCTCTGGAGCGGCATGGAGGTCGCCCTGTTCATGGGCCTGTGGGCCCTGGTGTTCGCGCTCCACCAGAGCCACGCACGCGTTTCGCCCATCGGCCCCGGAGGCAAAAAAGCGATCCGCCGCGCGTGGCTCCTTGGTGTGGCCGGCGTCCTTCTGGTGGCCACCCGTCCCGAGGCCGTGACCACCATGGCCGCCTTCGCACTTTTTGCGGCCATGCGCGGTCCGCTCCCTCGCGGTCGCCGCGTGCACACCTTCATCGCCGTTTTGCTGCCGGGCATCGCTTTCACCGCGCTGCAAGCGGCCGTCAACCGAGCCCTCACGGGTGAGTCCAGTGCCAACGGCGCCATCGTCAAGCTCGCGCTCAACAACCCATACATGACGCCCGACGAGAAGTGGGCCGACTGGGTGTTCAACCTGCGCTACGCCATCATGCGCAACATCGAGTACCACTTCGCCGACAACGCCGGCGATGTGACCAGGTTCCTCGATCGCGGCAAGTCCCCCCTCCACGAGGTGCTGTTCCGGTTCTCGCACGGCGCCGGGTGGGGTCTGGTCTTGGTGGCCCTTGGCCTGCTGCCGCTGGCCTTTGCCAAGTCGCGCCCCGTGGCGCTCATGCTGTGGGCACAGATCACGGGGTGGATGTTGGTGGTGGCGCTCAACGGCCAGGTGCGCTGGCAAAACGAGCGCTACACCATGCCCGCCGTGGCGTGGCTGCTGATGTTGGTGGCGCTGGGTTTTGCGCAGGCGCTCCGCAAACGCGAGCGCCCCAGTGTGCCTTGGCTCATCGTCATCGGCGCCCTCTTGGTGCAGGGCTTCGGCGCGGCCACCCGCCCGGTGGGCATGCAGCCGCAGTTTCGCTACGCATGGTTGCCCTGCCTCGCCGGCGGAGCCCTGTTCGCAGCGCTCCTCGTTCGCCGAAACGTGCGTGGTCCTTTGGCTGTGCTGGCACTGTTGCTCGCCTACGACCACCAGGTCGCCAAGATGCGCGACCAACGCTGGTTCTTTGGTCGCGCCTCACGAAACATTCGCGACCAGCACACCACCATGGGCCGGTGGCTCAAGACCCTCAAGCCTCAACGCGTTCTCGTGGGCGATGCCGGCGCCATCATCTACGCATCCGAGGCCAAGGGGCTCGACATCATCGGGCTCGGAGGGTTCCGGGATCTGCCCTTTGCGCGCGCCGGGGTGCAAGGTCTGCCTGCCACGCTCGAACTCATCGAACGGGTGCCGTCCCAAGATCGGCCCGACGTGCTCGCCATCTTCCCCACCTGGTGGGGCATCTTCCCGACGTGGTTCGGCGCCGGCGAGCTGCGCAAGTTCCCTGTCGAGGGGAACGTGATCTGTGGCGGTTACGAACACGTGGCCTACCGCGCAGACTTTCACCTCTTGGGCACCGGCGCGCGCCTTCGGCTCATGCCCGAGGGCGATCAGCAGGTTGTCGACGAAGTCGACGTGGCGGACCTGGTCAGCGAAAAGCAGCACCGCTACGTGTTCCCCCACCCCGCGGGCGGCTGGACCGACATGCGCATCTTGGCGGACCCCAAAGATTCGACCCGGGACATGTTCGACGCCGGTCGGCGCATCACCCCTGGGCGCTCCGAAACCTTCATCCTCCGCGGCGCCCAGCCGGGCAAGCCAGGCCATCTGGTGTTGCGCACGGCTCCCGAAGCACCTGGCGGCGTATCGGTGCAGATCAGCGGGAAGCACGCAGGCACCGTGCAGGTGCCGCGCTTCGAGGGCTGGGTCGAGACATCCGTGGAGATTCCGGCGGAGCTCATGAGTGACCTCATGGAGGTCGAGCTCAAGTCCACCGGTCCTTCGGACTTCGTGAACTTCCACGTCTGGCTCACGCAGTGATCTCACCGTCGGTGGCCGCCTGGCTCGGTGCATTCGAGCTCCCAAAAGACGCTGTCGGTCGCGGCGCCCTCTGCGCAGGGCTTGGGCTCCTGTTGTTTGCAGCCGTTCGCAAGAGGCCGCTCGCCCTTGGGCTGTCGCAACGACACGCGCAGGTGGCCTGGTTCTTCGCCGCTGCATTTTTGTCGCTTGCCTACGTCAGTCACTATCTCCACGCCGGCCCGCGGATCATCGACGCCACGACCTACCTCGCGCAGGCGAAGGCCCTCGCCGAGGGATCTTTCACGGCCAACGTGCCCACGCCATCGGCGAGCTTTCGCGGTCGGTTCTTCTTGTTCACGGACCAGCGGCACATCGGCGGCATTTTCCCTCCGGGCTACCCGCTCTTCTTGTCTCTGGGCGTGCGCCTCGGAGCACCCATGGTCATGGGGCCTTTGCTCGCCGGCGCCATCGCCATCGCAACGCAGTGGCTCACGCGCGAGTGCTTGCACGATGAGCCGATGCACGCGCGGGACAAAGCGACGCTGGTGCAGGGCGCAAGTGCGTTCTCTCTGGTGAGCGCAGCGCTGCGCTACCACACGGCGGACACCATGTCCCATGGGCTCGTGGCGCTGGCCAGTGCGTTGTGTTTGGCGAGCGCGCTGCGCGGACGCCGGGAGCACGGCGCGCAATGGCCACTTCTGTCGGGGCTCGCGCTCTCGGTCATCGTGTGCACCCGCCCCTTGTCCACGGTGCCACCGTTACTCGGCGCCCTCGTGCTGCTGCGTCCGCGGCTATCGCTCCGCGCGGCACTGGTCTTTGGGCTGGCCTTACTGCCGGGCACGGCCCTGTTGCTTTCGCAACAACACGCGCTCACGGGCCACGCACTCGCATCGCCACAACAGCTCTACTACGCTCGAAGCGATGGCCCCGCAGGCTGCTTTCGCCTCGGCTTTGGCCAGGGCATCGGCTGCCTGTTCGAGCACGAAGACTTTGTCCGTGCACGCTTGCCCCAGGGCTTCGGCGTCAAGGCCGCAGTGACCACGACCCTGAGCCGCCTGCGGCACCATCTGACGGACATCGACAACGCGGAGCCTCTTGCCTTCTTGGTGTTCTTTGCGCTGCGCCGTAGACCGTGGGGTAAAGCCCTGGGCCTCGTTCTGGCGGCGCAGGTGGTGGCGTATGCCCCTTTCTACTTCGACGGCAACTACCCCGGCGGCGGCGCGAGGTTCTTTGCGGACGTGTTGCCGTTGGAGCATGCGCTCCTGGCCGTGGGTCTGGGACGCTTGTGGCCGCGCGTCGCGGCACACCGCAAGGTGGCCCTGACCCTTGGGGTCGCCCTCCTGGGCTTCGCCGTTCACGCGGCTCCCGCGCACGCGCAGCTGGCGGTGCGTGACGGCGGCGCCCCGATGTTCGACCCCCAAGTGTTGTCCGTGGCCAAGGTCGACAAGGGTCTCGTGTTCCTGAGCACGGACCACGGCTTCAACCTGGCCTTCGACCCGCGCATGGACGCCAAGAGGGGCATCGTGGCCGCGCGCCGTCGCTCCGATGCACGTGATCGCCTGCTCTACGATCAGCTGGGGGCACCTCCCACGTATGTCTATACGTTTGATCCGCTGCGGGGCGCCGACGCCAAGATCGAGCCCTTCGTGCCACCCGCCGTCGAGTTCGGGGAGAGTGGCACGTACCGCTTCGAGGCCGAAGCCGAATGGCCACCATTGGCCCAGACCGGAGGCTACGCCACACCACACTGGCGCGGCGCCGGGTGCGCTTCGCTCGGACGAGTGCTCATGGTGCATCCAACAGGCGAGGCCGCCGTCGTGGACATTGAACTCCCCGCCCCCCGGGCCGCCAAGTACCGCATCCGCGCCGAGGCCTTCGCCGAAGGCCCCGCAGAGCTCGAACTGCGCATCCCCGAGGCACCGGGGTTTCGCATGGTGATCCCCATTCGCAGCACCGGTTGTGTCACGACTCCGGTCGAGAGCGTGGACCTCAAGGGCCTGTCCACGCTCCGAATCACCGTTCGCGGAGCGCCCGCAGCGCTCGATGCCGTGGTCTTGGACCGATAGGCGAGAACGTAGCAAAAAGAAGAAAGCCCACACGTGGCCGCGCCGTGCGGCCGAAGCTCAGCGACCGCCTCTGCCCGCGCGGGGTCGCTGTGTGCTGTGCTTCATGCCCATGGGACCTTGCCCCGTTTGCTCCAGGCGCGGGCGGCTGCGCTCGCCGTGCGCCGTGGCGATGCCCCGCTGCTCTTCGTGTGCGAGAAAGTGCATCAGCCGCTCGTGCGCTTCGGGGGTCGTTTCCTCGAGCGCCACGTCTACGTCCAGGTGCGTGATGCCATCCGGGTCTTCGTGCGGCTCCACCAGGACCACGCGCCCATGCAGCGCCAAGGGTTCTCGATCTCCGATGTTCACCTCCATGTCGAGACGGTCATCGGTATGTGGTGCTGGTGCATAGGAGCGAAACCGAACCACGCCCGGGCCCAGCTGCTCGGTATGCACGAGGGCGTCCGGTGCCCCCGCCGGGCCTCGGGCCACATGCACCATCACCTGCACATCGGCGTTCACCCGCACCGTCGCCTGGGCCTCTTCTTCGGCCACGGCACGCAGCGCCGCAGCGCGACGCCCCTCTAGAGATCTTTGCGATGGGCGTCGACGAGTCTCCCGCCGGATCCACAAGAAGCCGAGCACACAAAGGATCAAGAGCGCCGCCCCAGGCCACCCGCTGCCCGCGCGCCCCAGCGAAGCCGAAAACGACTCCTCGATGCCATCGAACGCTGCCGCTGAAGATGGCACATGTGCGAGCGCTCGCATGGATACTCCTTGGACCTTCCCCAAGGGACAACGACGCGGTCACGACCACAGTTAAGTGCCGCCCACAGCGGTCACAGACCGAAGGCCCCGGGGGACCACGGATCCCCGCGGCATGGGTCCCGCGTCAGGGCGCGCCCGCCTCGACCAGCGTTTTGGGATCACGCACGGGGAACGCGAGCATATGCAAGGCGCGGTTGGGGTCCAGGGCAGCGGCATCGCCGGGCTGGTCTTCGCCCAGCACGAGCACGACGAAATTGGACGGCAGCTTGTAGTAGTCCGACGGCACCGTGAGCGCGTCGCTGAGCGCCTGCGTTTGCGCGAGGGACTGAAACACGACGGTGCTCTTTCCGGCCCGCAGGGTCTCGACGCGGAAGCCCTGGCTGTCGAAGACGTTGCCGGTCTCCGGGAGCGTAAAGGTCTTGGGCATCTTGGGGACCAAAGAGCTGTTGCCGTCGACGATGGATCCTTTGAACGCCTCGTTGTCGACGATGGAGGTGCCTGGGCTCGCACCGAAGAACAGCTCCACACGGTCCGCCGTGCGCAGCGAATCGGACAAGAACAGGGCTTGCACCGCGAGTTCGCCGCCGGTGGCCGCCGGAGGAACCGCGATGACGCGGGCCCGCAGGTTGTGAGCCTTGGCGCCAAGGTCACCGCCGCAGGCCGCCGGCGTTGCGCCTTCGCCGGCCACGCACCCCTGCACCGCGAGCAGGGCCACGCCTTGCCCCGCGGCGAGCACTGCGCCGGCCTCGGCGCCGAGGGGCACCGCGTAGTAGTCCGCGTTCTCGACTTTGCTTCGCAGCAAGTCCGTGCATGACTGATCGTTGCCGCGAATCGAAGCCTCGCGAAACACGAAGAGCGTGCCCCCCGCAGAGCCGCTGTCGCTGCCCGCTTCTTTGGCCGCATCCATCGCGGCGTCTTTGCTGGCATCGGCGCCGCCGTCCGCGGTCGCATCGCTGCTGGCATCGAAGGGATCCGCGGGGCCATCGATGTTCTGGCTGAGCGCCCCCACGTGCACCGCCGCACCAATGTCGACACCGGCAAGGTTCGACTGCGGCATGGTGTTGTTGGCAGGTCGCGCGGGGTACTGGCCGTAGGCCGAAAAACAAACGCGGAACGCCGGCAGGTTCGCCGAAGCGTGCACAACGATGAGCCCAGCCACGTCTTTGGGGGGGCTCGGCACGCTGGTGTTCGCGTTGGCGTCACCGAACTCGCCGACCGATCCCGAGGAGCCGCTGCTCCCGCCACCGTCCAGGAACTCGGGGCTTCGCTCGCCGGCGTCGCCGCATGCGAGCAAACGAAGGCAAAGCAGGGCCGCAGCACCTGTAGCGATGTGGCCGGCTGGCAGTTCGAAAAGCGAGATACGGCGCATGGTCTAGCGTAGCTCCTGAATGTGCCCGCACTTGCGCGAGGGCTGTCCCATCACGGTAGCGCGCCTTGGCCGGTGCGTGGGAACCGCAAGTGCCTATCTGTTCGTTGGCTTCGGGTTGGTGGCTTCGGGCCGCTTGCCCACACCCTGGAACT
>JBIKNA010000652.1:0-3215 GCA_044358965.1 Polyangiaceae bacterium | reverse complement strand
TGGCTTTGTTCTGCGGCCCGGGACGCGAGATCTATGGCGCGTCGCACCTCCGATGAATTCTCATCCGCCCCCGGCGCAGCGGCGCGAAGCGAGTCCACGATGGCCAGATCCGCACCCTCGAAGGCACGCGTGTATGCCTCAAGGGCCGCGTCATCGTCGAGGTACACTGAAGGGTTGACCGCGAGCGCCAAGGAGTCGCCAAGGCCGCTCAGGTCCACGCCCATGCCCAGCGCTAGGCGCTGGTAGCGCTCGCTTGTTACGCGCCGTCCCTGTTCAAAGTCCAGGTGAACGACGCGGCCCTTGCGTACGTTGTACAGGCCCCACAGCGGCTTGCCGGTTGCCACGGACAGGGCCATGGCCTGGAGGTTGAGCGTCTTGCCGGAGTAGCCGTAGCCGGCCACAAGAACAGGTGCGCCAGTTGCGATGCCCAGCGCCGGCACAAGGTAGCCAAGCTCCGGCAGCGGCTCCGCGAGGGCAGCCGCATTGATGAATGTGATGGGCTTCATGCGAGCACCGCCTCGACTTCGGACATGAGCGCGGCAAGCACTCCGGGGCCTAGGCGCCCTTCGCTTGCCCGCGCGGACAAGATCATCAGGTGCTCGGCCATGGCGAACATGGCGAGCGCTTGGCACTGCAGGTGCTGTGCATGCTCGCGAGCGGTGCCCATCGCAGTAACCGCGGCTTCGAGCTCATCCAGCAACCGGTTTGCCACGGCAAACACGGCCAGGGCGAACGCCCGAAGGTGCCCAACATCGGGCCTATCCTCGGGGCTCATTGGCTGCCCCCTCGGAGTAGGTGCGCGTAGCGGCGCAAGAGCAGCTCCCGCGCTGGATCGTCCGCGCGTAGCGCATTCAGGCACTCGCGAAGTGTGGCCAGGAAAACGTGGCCAGGCACACCCGGCGGGGCACTAGCGTTGGGATTGCTCATCGCTTGGCCCCCTTGGCTTGCTCCACAAGCTCCGCGTACGCCGCGGATGGCTCCGGCGGCAGCGGTGCGCGGGGCTTGGCCAGCCTCTCGACCACGGCCAGCAAGTCAGAGCGGCGCACGATGGTGCCGCCCCTGCCGGCTTCGACGGCAGGCAGGATGCCGCTGCGTATCCAGCGGCGTACCGTGGCCTCGGGCAGCTCGAATGCTTCGAGCCAGTAGGCCAGGGGCCGGAGTTCGTCCGGGGCAGCGACGTAGCTGTTTTGGATGATGGTTACGGGCCCGTCGCGCACCTCGATAGGGTTGCGCGCGTGCGTGGACGCTCTAGGATTCATGGGTATCTCGTTTCCGCGAACGCTCCGCGCCCTGCCTCGAACACTCGGGCGGGGCGTTCGCACGTTCGGGGTTTAGGCAGCGGCCGGCGGGGTTGAGTCGGCGCCCTGCCAGTGAAGGGCGCGGGCGACCAGAAGCAGCGTTCCTCGACGAACTCGGAGCCCAGCAAGCAGTGCGGCGAGACTCTGACGACTGACGCCCAGCTCGCGGGCAGCGACTACCACCCCAACGGCGTCAACGCGGCGACGTGTCAGGGTGACGAGGTCAGGGGGCGGAATGATTCCAGATGCGGTGATTGCTTGCGACATACACGGACAATGGCCCGCTGAGTGCCTTGCGACCATGCAAACCCGTGAGGCTTTCGTCTGGTTTACAGTTTCTCAGTGGGTGGCCACTTGACGCGCATCGCCTCCGCTTCTGCTTCGCTGCGCGGTTGCGGCCGTGGGGCGTTCCCCTTCGGGTGGTCTTTGCGAACTTCGCGAATGCGTTGCTCTCGCAGGCGCCAGTAGGCGGCAACGGTCTTGCCCGCGAGGCCAGTGGGCTTCGGCCCGAGCAGGATGCTGGCCGCAGTAAGCTCCTGGACCGTTGGCCGGCGTCCGAGGTGGAGAAAGTCTCGGAGGTCGATGTACCTGACCACGCGAACGTCCAGGCTCCATTTCCTCAGTTCGCGGGGCGCCGAGTTTTCAAGCCAGAAAAGTAGGTGTTCGATGGCGTTTTCGTGCCCGGGCGAGTTGCGCGTTTGTGGTGATGGCGGCATGGCTTCACTCGCAATCCACTTTCGAAAGTGGGTGTCCTTCGCCCGCGCATACTTGACGACGTGTTCGAGCGCAGCGCGCAACCGCCTGGCCTCGCGGTAGTCTTCGTTCCACTTCCGATAGTCGACGGCCGGCCCAAACCAGCCGGCGAAGTGCGCTTGAACCGTTGCTGTCCAGCGCAGCCCCGTTGACTGCTCGAAGACGTTCTTCGCATAGGCCAAGACGGTGTCAGGCGTCGCCGTCGCAGATCGCGGAGGACGAACCCGGCGCTCCGTGGCTCCGGCTGCGCGGCCAGCCGTTTTGCGCTTCGCGCGTGAGGCGCTAGTCTGCACGTTCGGTTTCCACATGACGGAAGCCCTCCGAGCGCCCGGGCTTCCACCCCCGGGCGTTCGACTGTCGAGGGTACACCCGCCGCGGGGTATTGGGGCCGGTCGGATGCCAGGGACGCGCCGGAGCGCTCGCGGTGTCGGCAGACACGCCATCACCTCGCTGTGCCTGTCACATGTCGCGACCGTCGGAGCCTAGCTTGGCTCGCCCTCGGAAGCCGGGGACCACCTGAAGTAGACCCGCTCTCCGCACCGCCGGCAGTCCGCGAAGAGCGTCCACGCACCCCCACGGATCGCTCCCGGCACCGCGTGCAGGCAATGAGAGCGAGGAACCGGTGTGGGGTTGCCAGTAGCAAGCCCATTCCGGGACCCATCGGCCATGCCCGGCGATGGGTTGCGCGCCTTCGACACGTTGGCGTCGTCTGTGTGGCTAGCAGTCAGGCAGCATCCAGGTACACTCTTTCCTCGATGCGGTCGCGTTGGCTTGCCCTTGTTCTGCTGGCGGAAATCGGGTGCGTGTCGAGCCATTGGCACCCTCGGAGCGCGGTACCCGCTGCGCCGGTCGCGGTGCGTGCGGTACGGATCTACGAGGCGGACGTGCCGACCCTGAAGGCCGCCGGGGCGGAGCTGCTGGGGTCCGTCGAGTCGAACGGCAGCGGGGTATCGTCGCACGATGATCTGGCCGCGGACGCTGCCGACGTGGCCGCGGAGCGCGGCGGGACCCACTTCATCCTGGCATCGTCCGGGGTTCAGGTGTCGCAGTGGACGACGCCAGGGCGGGCCAACACCACGTGCACGCCAGACATCAGCGGCAGCACGTCATGCAGCACGAGCTACACGCCCCCAACATCGACGCCAATCTACCACCCATTTGCCG
>JBIKNA010000018.1:0-34826 GCA_044358965.1 Polyangiaceae bacterium | reverse complement strand
TTCCGCATCATTGGCAGGTCCTCCGCTCGCGCGTCGCGCTCGCCGAACACTCGGTCGCAAGGCCGGCGCGTTCGGCCGGAGACCTCGTTGCAGACCTGACGAGCACGGAACTCACTAAGGGCTGCGCGCGCTTCTCCCCGAAGCATGCGCGAAGCGCCGCCGCGTAGTCCTCGCACTCGGCGACAGGCCCGGGCCCCTGCCAAACGTCGGCGCTGCTGCTCCCGTAGGTGAACAACGTGAGTCCCGCGCCTACGACCATCGCGAAGCGTCGCATCCGAGGGGCCGCGAAAAACGCAGCGATTGTGCCCGGCGCGGCAACGCGGGGGGCTGAACGTTGGGAGCGCTTGTTGCGTCGATACACCATGGCTTTCCTCCGGGGCGACGACCTATCGACCGCTGCGGTTGCGAAGTTGCGCGACCAGCGGCCAGGCGAGTCTGCCGAAGGCGAAACGACTCGGGTATCGGATCCAGATCCGATGCGATGTGGCCCTACATTGCCCGCACGATTCAAGGTTGGGCGGCAACCTGCGAGGTCCGAGTACGTAGATGCACTCGAACGGGATGCCGAGCACCGCAAGCACGCCGAGGGGCTTGAGCGGCGTCACTGAGGCGTTCGTCGACAGCACCTGCTTCCAGTCGACCGCGGAGCGAAGACGCTTGTGCTCTAACCCATCGCATCGTTGGAGCATGACGTCCCCGTCCACTCGAACGTCGACGACTACGTCAACGATTGCGACGTCCACGCACGGGTCGCCGGGCTTAAAGCATCAGCACCGAGATGCGCTCGAACAGGATGCCGAGTACTGCAAGCAAGCCCAGGGTCTTGAGCGGCGTCACTGCCGTTTGAACGTGCGCGGGGGTTGCGGCCCGAGAGAGCAGCGCGGAAAAGGTGTCGAGGAACACCGCGCTCACCAAGAGTGGCGCGGCCAGGTGCACCGATAGCGCGATGCCCGCGGCGAGTTGTGCGGCGGCGGCACCAAGGGGGTTGCCCGCGAGCGTGGTGGCAACGAGCGCCGTAGCGCAGCGCGAGGCCCCGCCCGAGGCGAGGAACAAGAAGCTCGACAGCAGCGAGAACAAGACCCCCGTGGGGCCCGTGCGAAATGGAACGACCTGCACGTCCAAGGCGTCGCGTTCGGCATACAGGCTGCCAATGAGGCCACCCGCGCTGGTGGCCGCCCAAAGGGGAACGGCCGTCGCGATGGCTAGCGGCACGCCGGAGAGCAGCTCGAGACCGAGCACCACGGCCCACGGGGTCTGCTTCTCCAACGCTGACAGTGCAGGCATCTGCGACATGACGGCGAGCCCAAACACCACCCCGAGGGTGCCGCGGGCCGGGGCCGGAAGCGCGCGAAGTCCAAAGGCCGGCACGATGGCCACCAAAGGCGCTGCTCGTGCCCAGCCTCTTGCAAGGCGCTCGAGGTCTTCTTCGCGCTGAAGCGCAAGAGAGAGCAACTCGGTGAGCGACCCAGTAGGCATGACGAGTGGGCGAAGTGTGCCAGCTCCGCGCGGAGGTTGCCACGGCTATGGGTATCGCTTGACGTGGGGCCCGAAGGACCGCGATGCTGCGCCACCATGAGCCTGGACCAATCGCTGGTAGGAGTGTGGAGCCCCGCCGAGACCTTCTCGTACACATGGAAAGACGTCGTGTTGTACGCACTGGGCGTTGGCGCCAAGAAGAGCGAACTCGACTTCTTGTACGAGGGGCGCGGCCCCAAGGTGCTGCCCAGCTTCGCGGTGGTGCCCATGTTCAGCCCCATGTTCAACTGGCTCGCCAAGACTGGCGGCGACTTGTCGATGGTCGTGCACGGAGGTCAGCGGGTGCGGGTGCACGGTGCGCTGCCTCCGGCCGCCACCCTCGAGACCAGCGCCCAGATCAAAGGCATCTACGACATGCGCAAGTTTGCCATTGTCGCCATCGAGACCAAGGTCACCCACGAGGGCAAGTTGCTCGCGGAGACCAGCTCCAACATCATCTTTCGCGGCGCCGGTGGCTTTGGCGGCAAAACGCCTCCCAAAGAAGAAAAGATGGTCGAGCTGCCCAAAGATCGCCCGGCAGACTTTCGCATCGAAGAGGTCATCCCCGAAGAGCAAGCGCTGCTCTACCGCCTGTCTGGGGATCTCAATCCGCTGCACGCGGATCCGGCGTTTGCCGCCAGCGTTGGCTTCGAGCGGGCACCCATCCTCCACGGACTTTGCACCTACGGCATGATGGTGCGCCACGCGGCCCTGGGCGCTGCGGGGGGCGATGCCACCAAGCTCAAGGCCTTCGACGCGCAGTTCCGGAAGCCGGTCTGGCCGGGCGACACGCTCGTGACCGAGGGCTTCCGCGTCGACGGCGACCGGCTTGCCCTGCGCGTCAGCGTGAAAGAGCGCGACGAACAAGTGCTGACGGGCGCCTGGGCGCAGCTCTAGGGGCGAGCGTTCGAGGTCCGAACCTCTAGGCCGCGCGATCAGTCTTCGATGTCCACCACGGTGCCGTCGGGAACGCGCTTCGCGATGGCGCGGATCTCGTCGTTGTCGACGGCGACGCAGCCCAAGGTCCAATCGTTGGGGGCCTTGTCGGGATCGTACGGCAAGGAGCCGCCGTGAATGCCGATGTCGCCGCCGATGGTGGCGCCGTTCGGTAGCTGCCCCGACGCCTTGAGCTCGGCGAAGCGCTTGCGATCTTCGGCGTTGGGGTAGTCGAGCCGCATGAAGATCGTGAACGTGGAGGGGCCGCGGTTCACGATGTGGTAGCGGCCCACGGGGGTCACCTTGTCGCCCTCTCGGTGCTTGTGACCGCTGCCGCCAGGCCCGATGGCCACGTGGTAGGTCTCGAGCCCCACGGTGCCCGCGAACAGCTGCATGGTGTGGGCATCCTTTTTGACGAGAACCCGGGTGACCCGTGGCCCTGCGGGTGCTGCTCCAACGGTGGACAGAGCAAATAGGGCTACGAGAACAATGCGGGCTACGAGAGCAAAGCGGGCTACGAGAACAAAGCGGACCCAGCGGCGCAGGCTCATGCCCCTTCCGTCGTCGAGGCCCTTGGGACTGTGACACGAGAATCTGATCGAACCGCCTGCGCACCTGTGCCGCCAGTGTGCGACAGGTCTCTGCGTGCCCCGGCCGGGGCGTTCGCAGGTTGGGGGGCTCGCAATGGTCGAGAACGGTTCGAGAGGTTCGCACCGGCGGCTGAGCCCAGGGGCGGCATCTCTCCCGGGTCCGTGCGCAGGCTGCGAGGATTTCTTCTTGCGGACCTTTGGTTGCCGGTGTCTCAGCAACATGAATGGCTCGTTGCGGTCGCCTGCATCCACAACTCTCCTTGCCCGCGGGACGCTCCTTGCGTTGCTGGTTGCCGTGGTTCACTGCGGCGGCACCGCCGACGGCGCTGACGCAAAGGGGGGCAATGGCGCCAGCGGCGCGCCAGGCGCTGGTCTGGGCGCGAGCGGTGGGCTCGGCGCTGTTGCGGGCCCGAGCGCCAGTGGTGGCCCCGGTGCGCCGGCTTGCGCCACCGCCGAGTCCGGCGCGTCTCGTGTCCCCGTGTACTTGGACATCGTCTTGGATGGCTCCCGAAGCATGGACGGTCATGGCGAGAGCAGCAGCGGTTGCGACACCCGAGACCCGGACTACATGGGCACGAGCTGCTTTCTCGCCGGGGCCCGCGAGGTGGACCCGCTCGCACCCCAGCGGGAGAGTCTCGTGTGCCACAAGGACACCGAGGGCGTAGGCGAGTGTGGCGTGTTCCGCGGGCTGACGGGCAAAAAGTGGATCGCGATCCGCGGTGCACTTCGGGCGTTCTTCGATGCCCAGAAGGCGCAGTCGACACCCGAACTCGCCGTGGGCTTGTACCTGTTCGAGAGCAGCGTCAAGAAGCCTGCGGACGCGTGGGACGTGCCTCTTGGCGCCGTGGACGAGGCGCAGGCCAGTCGGCTCTGGCAGCGCATCGCTCCAGGAACCTGGCCCAAAGGAGGCACGCCACTGCGCGCGAGTATCGACGGCCAGGCAGCGTTGCTCCGCGCGTTTACGCCGGCAGCGCCGCTGGCGCTTGGCGGGCGCCGCGCCATCTTGTTGGTGACGGATGGGGTACCCAACGGGAGCTCCACGGACCAAGAGGTCGTGGATGCCGTCAAGAATGCTCGCAACGGGAGCCCTCCGGTTGTGACGGCCGTGATGGGCGTCGGCAACGTGGATGCGCCGGCGGGCAACGTCTACAACGAGACCTTTCTGAGCACCCTGGCCTCCGAAGGTGGTGTCGCCAAAGCCGGCTGCAACGCCCAATGGGATGGCCAAAATCCGGGCGGCACCACGCCGTGCCACGTGCAGGTGACCCCAGGTGAAAAAGACGCCGCGACGCTGCAAGCCGAGTTCACCAAGGCCATCAACGGCATCGCCGAGTCGCTCAAGAGCTGCGAGCTCACCCTCAGCGCGACCTCGGAGACCGACCCGGGCAAGGTCAACGTGGTGCTTGCGGATGGCGCCGGCAAGGAGGTCCAGGTCCCCAAAGATGCAAACAACGGCTGGACGTACAAAGACCCCGCGAACCCCGGGACCATCGTCCTCAACGGCAGCGCATGCAGCGCGCTCAAGGCGGACGCTGCCGCCCGCGTGACCATCGTCGTGGGGTGCGCGACGGGTACAGCCGTGCGCTAGGGGTTCCTGCCATCAACGCGAAGAAGCTTGTTCCGTGCGTGTGTTCGACGGAAGCGCGCCTCGCGGACCGCGCCCTCGCATGTTGGAGACCATCTATTGGAGACCCTTTAGTCCCAGGGAAACGTGATTCCTTGCATTGTTCACCGTTCCTCGCCGCCGCGCGCAGCGTCGACCGGCCTCCGGCCTATCTCCTCGAATATGCCCTGCATGTCCTTCGTCGATTCGCCGCTCCGGGCGACGCCGATCCTCCGGCGACTCATGCAAGGCATCTCGTTTCAAGGGGACTAGTCGCGGCAGTAGCAAGCAAAGATGGCGCTATCGGGATCCATGGCCTCGGGGCAACGGGCTTCGCGTTTGGCGATGCCGCTGCGGGTGGGGCACGAGTTCATGCACTCGCCAACGGACACGCGGCAGCCCACGTCGCCGTTCCACCCGGACGCGGACGGGTCGGGCTCGGGCTTGGGCGTGCGCGTGAAGGCTGAGGTCTGGATGGCGGATTCCGGGTCCGGCTCCTGCGCGCTGCTGCAGGCGGCAGAGAGGGCCGCGAAAATCGAGAGGACCGCGAGTGCCTTGCGTTGGAACATGCTTCCCGTATCGCAAGGGTCGTGCCTACATGTGGGTAGTCAAAAACTCCGCGTTTTGTGGGGCTTTCGCGGGTGTTGGCGTCCTGAGCCGCGGGCGGAAAGTCTCTCCGCCTGAGGGCCCCGGGCCGCATGGGGCACCTGGTCTCGCTGCAGTGTCCGTTGGTCGACAGCGAAGCTTGCTGTTGATGCCGTGGGGGGCTTGAGGTCAGCGAGCGAACGCGTCCGATGGTGTGCGGTCGTCAGGCTGCAGATGGTTATGCGCAAGCCATGCCGACAGATGATCTGCTCGGCAGGGCAGCGGCGTCGTGGCCAGGCTGCGGGGCCGTGCCCATCGAGGCGCAACGCTTCGCCGCTCTCGCTCATCGTATGGGAAGCACGGGTGTGAGCGCGGGCCCAAGTCCTCGTGTTCAAAAGAAAAAACGTTGCGGAGCGCATCCACGCGCGGCCCGGCGCCGAATACGGACAGTGCAAGGCGCATCACGGTGGAACGAGTCCACCCTGGCGCCTTCTTAGGAGTCGTCCATGTTCATGCGCCATCGTGCATTGCTTGTCATCTCTCTCGCCGTGTCCATCGCTCCGCTCGCCACCGCGTGCAGTGACGACGACCCCGCGCCCGCTGCGCAGCCCGCAGCCGACGGCGGCGCGTCGAGTTCGTCCAGCTCGAGCAGCGGCGCCTCCTCGTCGTCGAGCTCTTCGTCTTCTTCCAGCGGCGACCCCGCAGGCACCAAAGACATCGTCGATACCGCCGTGGCCAACGGCAGCTTCAAGGTTCTCGCCGCGGCGCTCACCAAGACCGAGCTGATCTCCACGCTGAAGGGGCCCGGCCCGTTTACCGTGCTCGCCCCCAACGACGCGGCGTTCGCCAAAATCGAGGCATTCAGCACCGCCGATAAGGTCAGCGCCATCTCCGACCCTGCGACCATCGCCGCGCTGAAGACCACGCTCCTCTACCACGTGGTAAGCGGCGTCAATGCGCCCGCCAGCGTGGTGACCACGCTCACGAGCGCCAAGACCGCGGCGCCCAACGGTGTCACCGACGGTTTCCTCTACGTCCGTGTCAGCGTCGACGGCGCAAACGTCAAAGTGTTCCCGACCAAAGACCTGTCCGCGGGGGCGCCGTCCTCTGCCGATCCGGGCGCTTCGGTCATCGCCACCGACGTGAAGGCCACCAACGGCATCATTCACGTCATCGATACGGTGCTCATTCCCCCCAGCAAGGACATCGTCGGGGCCGCGCAGTCGTATCCCGCCCTCTCCAAGCTTGTCACCGCTCTGGGCAACAACGGCCTCGTCGCGCCGCTTCAGGGCGCAGGTCCCTTCACTGTTTTTGCTCCGGCCAACTCCGCCGCAGCTTGGGGGGCAGAGACCTCAGACATCCTGAAGCACCACGTCACCAGCGTGGCGTCACCCGGCTCCAACTTCTTGACGTCTGGCGACGTGGTCAAGGCCACGGCCGCTGCGGACAAGACCATTCCGACGCTGCTGTCGGGCAAGTCCATCACCATCGGTGGCTCCGCGTCCGTGCCCACCATTCGTGGCGCCAAGGCCGATAGCACGCCGACGACGCTCACGAGTGCGGGCACCACGGACATCGTCACGAAGAACGGCATCGTTCACGTCATCAACGAAGTTCTGCTCCCATAACGCAGACACTTCGACGAGCGTAGACGGCCCGGATCTTCGTGATTCGGGCCGTTTCGCTTTTGCCTCTCCGCGGCGTTGCGTAGAGCCGCGCGTGACAAGCGCCCATACGCGGTTGGCAACGACCCCCGCGCCCGGGGGCCGCGGAGCGCTGCAGCCTACTTGCGGAGCTCGGCCACGATGTTCGCTGCCGGGCCAAGGGTGAGCTGCTCCCCAGGGCTCGCACTGATCCAAGCGGCCCGGAAGCCGCGCTTGGTAACCTCGGGGCTGATGCGAAAGGAGGCGTCGGCGCACGCTGCTTGGCACTTGAAGAAGCCCACGGGCATCGCCTGGTCACGAGTGCCGGCAGAGACCCACAGCTGGTAGCGGTCGCCAGTGTGCGGTCGCGGAAGCTGCCGCACGACCAACATGGGTGTGGACTCGTTCGTGGTGATGCGGGCGATCTCGGCACCGTTCGCATCGACAAGAACAGCGGGAAACGCCGCTGGGGGCGGCTCCGCCGCTTGGGATGCAACGGTGAGCTGATGACCGCGCAGTTGGTGCACTAGCAGCGCTATGCCGGCGGCGGCGGCGTACCACGCTGGGTGCGGAGACCAGCGACTGGGTGCCCTCGGCACTGCGCCGCTTGGCGCCCCGTCGACCTCCATGGCCCCTAGGCGACTCGTGGTGTACCGCGCTTCGCTCGCGATCCGCGTGCCTTGCGCATGCAATTTGTCTTCGAGCGCCCTGCTCAGGGGTACTTCGCGGTCGACCTGCGCGAGCAGGAGGGCAGCCTCTGCGAGTTCGTCGTCGTCGTACTTCATTGGCCGCTCTTTCCTTCGTGAAGGGCACGTTTGATGAGTTCGATGCCCCGGGTGTAGTGCGATTTGACCGTACCCAGGGGCAGGGCGAGCTCATCGGCGATCTCGCTGTGGGTAAGACCATGCGACGCGAGGACAATGACGTCGCGCTGACCATCGGAGCATTGCGCAAGGCCGCGGGCCGCCGCCCTTGCGTCCACGTAGCGCTCCACGGCATCGGCCGAGACCGTCAAGTCCGACGCGTTTACCTCGGGCACCGCACGTTGGCCTCGCAGTCGGTCGATGAGTCGTCGGCGGGCAATCATTGCGACAAACGTGGCTTCGCTGCCCCGGTCGGGGTCAAAGCTGCGCGCGTTCTTCCAGAGCGCGACGAAGATGTCTTGGCACGCCTCTTCCACGTCTGCTGCGGACTTCAGGTACCGGCGCGACAGGGAGCCGACGAGCCCCCCGTAGCGCTGCAAACACTCGCGAACGGCAAGTGTGTCCCCCGTTGCAACTCGAGGAAGGAGCGGGGCCGCAGGGGATGACGAAGGAACGCTTTCGCGTTTCATGGGGCTCTCCGGCTCGATGCCGTAGGCGAGGAGACTTAGGCCGAAAGAGAACGTCATCACAAGCGTAACCCAACACATTCGGTTCGCTGCACGATGCCGTTTGGATGCACGAAAATTTACCCCCTGGTCGTTCTGTCGGAGAAACCCGCGCGGATGACTTCGGGTATACTCGCAAGTCAACGTGCTCCCTGCGTCGCTCGCCTCCAAGTATCGAGTCGAAGAAAGCCTTGGCGAAGGCGGGATGGGCGTCGTGCACGCGGCGTATCACCTCGAGCTCAAGTCTCGGGTGGCCATCAAGGTGCTCCAGCCTGCCCTCGCCGCCGACGAAAACGCGCGGGCCCGCTTCTTGCGCGAGGCTCGCCTGGCCGCAAGCATCGAGGGTGACCACTCGACGAAGATCTACGACGTGGGCGCCGGGAGCGACGGCACGCCTTACATGGTCATGGAGTACCTGGCCGGCGAGTCCGTCGACGCAAGGCTCGGCCGAACCGGCGCGCTGTCTCTGACCGATACCGCCACGGTCATGATGCAGCTTCTGTCCGTGCTCGCCGAAGCGCATGCCCGGGGGCTCGTCCATCGGGACCTGAAGCCTGGGAACTTGTTCTTGGTCGAGCGCCGCGGCGAGCCCATCTGGGTCAAGGTCATGGATTTCGGCATCTCGAAGGTAGGCGGCGGGGTCATCGAGCCTGCAAGCGCCGATGACGTGGCCCTGACGGAGCCACGGACGCTGCTAGGGTCCCCGGAGTACATGTCGCCCGAGCAGCTGCGCGACTCGGCGACGGTCGATGCCCGGGCCGATATCTGGGCCTGCGGGGTCGTCATGTTCGAGCTGCTGAGTGGCAGCATGCCGTTCGAGGGCGACACCCTGGTGGACCTCTACGTGCAGATCGTGTCCAAGACGCCCAAGCCTATTTCGGAGGTGGCCAAGGCCGCCGTACCCGATGAGCTTGTGCAGTTGATTTCGCGCTGTCTCGAGAAAGACCCGGCCAACCGCCCAGCCTCGGCAGCCGAGCTGGCAGAGGTGCTGAGCCCCTTCGCAAGCGAGTCGGCCCGTGCCCTGTTGCCGCGTGTTCGTGCGTGGTCCGAGTCTCGCGATGGGGGGCTGGCCGACCCGCGGGCGGCACTCGCTGCGTCGAGCATCGCCCCAACGCTCGCGGCTCCGAGCCAATCCGATGCCATTGTGCGGGCGACCCCCGGAGGGCGTCATGTTGCCGAGCCCGCGCAGCGGCCGGGGCGGCGAGGCGCGCTGGTCGGCCTGGGGCTGGTGTTGGTCGCGAGCGTTGTCTCCTACATCGTGGCCTCGCGGTCCCCCAAGACCCTCGAAAAGACGAGCCCTTCGGCGGGTCCGGTCGTCGCCTCGGTGCCCCGGCTCGAGCCCGTGGATGCGCCCATTGCCTCCGCCGACCACACCGAGCCCGTTGCGCCTTCGGCCACCGCGAGCGCCCAAGTGAGCCCGCCGCCCAGCGCTTCGCCGCAGAAAAAGCCTTCCGCCGAAAAAAAAGCGCAGAAAGGCACCCCCGAGCGCATCCAAGGCATCGATGGCATCGAAATCATTCCATGAAGTGAGTAGACGCCCCCGATCTCGCACCAAGCAGCTGCGCATCCTGGCGGTTGTTCTATCGGTCTGCACGATCGCGACCAGCGCGTCCGCGGAGCCCCCGGTGCGCGATGCGCTCAGTGGAGAAGCCCGCGAGAGCTTCGACGAGGGAGCGCGGCTGTACCGCGACAAACGACCCGCCCAGGCCCGCGAGGCTTTCGCGGCGGCTTATGCCAAGAGCAACGACCCCCGCGTGCTGTTCAACGTGGCCGTATGCGAAAAGGCCCTTGGGCGTTACGCCCGGGCGGTTTCCACCCTCGAGCGAAGCTTGTCGCTCATCGACCCGAATCAGAACCGCGAGTACGCCGAGCGCGCCCGGAACGCCATCTCGACCATCTCGCAGTACGTGGGGAAGGTCGTCATCGATTCCAAGACCGAAGGAGTCTCCATCGCCATCGATGGCGAGCCAGTGCGCGAGCGTGTGGTCACCCTGGAGATTGGTGAACATGTGATCGAGGCGCGGCGCGAAGGCTTCGAGTCAGAGACGCGGAAGGTTGCGCTTGCCGCGGGCGAGACCGTTGCCGTGGCCTTCGCCCTCAAGGCCATCGAGCAGAAGTCCAGCGCGAGCATTGCCTGCCCGGAGGCACCTTCTTGCGTCATCGAAGTGGACGGAGAGCGCTTGGGCCAAGGGCCTGTCGCCTTCAACGGAGCGCCCGGGGCGTACACGGTACGAGCAACCGTGGGTGGGCAGCCCTACGCCCAAGAGCGGCTGCAGCTGGAGGCGGGGCGCACCGCAAAGGTTTCCCTGGCGGGGCGGCAGCTGCCGCGCCTTCGGGTGTCCACCGATCGCAACGAAGACGCCATCTCCGTCGATGGTGTGTTCCGGGGCAACGGGAGCATCGAGATCGATCTGTTCCCCGGCGAACATCGCCTTTCGGTCTCGCGCCCCGGGGCCACGGCCAAGACCATGGAGCTTGCGCTCCGGGAGCGCGAAACACGTGACTTGCGGCTCTCCTTGCCCGAAGAGCGATCGGGGATCTCCACCTGGTGGTTCGTTGGCGGAGGCGTTGTGCTGGCCGGCGCTGCCGCGGCCACCGTGTACGCCGTCACCAGACCAACGCAGTACGAAGGCGCGAGTGCCGGTGCGCTCAACCCAGGGTTGATTCCTGCCACTCTTGGAGGTTCCCGGCGATGAACAGGATGATGACAGTTGCCCTGGTTGCCATGCTCTCTTCGGCCTGCGCCTCCCCGGATCGAGAGACGCAGATCACCGTGGGGCTTGCGAGCGAGACGGAAGTTCCGAAGGAGCTCGACTCCTTCACCATCAGGGTGTTTCGCGAGCGCGACAATGACCTGCGCTTCAAGCAAGACTACTTCCCGACCAGTGGCCGGGACTTCCCGACAACCCTCGGGGTGATCCCCGCCGACGAAGAGTCTTTCGATACGCCACTGCGCATCGAACTCGAGGGGCGCCAGGGGGCCAATACGTTTCTTCGGCGCGTCGCCGTGGTGTCCTACCGGCGCGGAAAGAACGTTTTGCTCAGCATGCCGCTCCGCATGGCGTGCTTCCAGTTCGAGGGCTGCGGAGCCGGTCAAACATGTGCTGGCGGGCAATGCGTCCCTACAGCGGTCAACTCGGATGCACTGCCCGAGTTTCAGGCCCGAACGTTCTTCCCCACCGAGGGTGCGTGTTTCGACGAGGATCAATGCCTCGGCGCCTCAAAGGTGGTCACCGTCGAGGCGGACTGTTCGTTCGCGCTCCCGGCCGGCGTAGACCTTGCGGCTGGCAACGTGTCCATTCGTTGGGCAGCGGCGCCATCTCGCATTCTGGCGCTCGAGGCCGAGGATGCGCAGGAAGGCTGGGTTCGAGCGGGCCCCACACGAGGCCGGCTCAGCCAAGGCGCTTGTGACTCGCACTTTCAGAAGCTTGGCCCCAATGGCAAGCCGCTCGTGGCCGATTGGGCCAAAGAGGTCCTGTTCTCGCCCACGTGTGCCTCGAAGCGGCAATCGCAGCCATTCTGCGTATCGAAGACCACGCTGCACGCGGGCATCGGAGCCGTGTTCAGCTCGCCCGAAAAGAGCAACGGCTCGAAGTAGGCGATGCAGGGCGAGGGCCAGCCCAGGTCGAGTTTCAGCACGACCTTGGCGCGCGCAAGGAGGGCCTGCCGTAGCTCAGCGTACCGCGGGCGCCTTCGGAGGCTCCTTGTCGCTCTGCACGCACGCCGATAGGTCGAAGAGCATGAACTCGAGGGCTTTCTCTTGCGGCGACAAGTCTGGCTGGATGCACCCCGAGGGCCATAGCTTGCCGCGCTGATCACCTGACGAGACGTGCAGATCGCTGTAGACCACGCGGCCGCACTTTTTGTCGTCGGGTTCTTGGATGGGCGTGTTGAACGACAGGTACTCCACGGCACTGCGGGCTCCGCCGTCTTGCGTGTAGTCTACCGTTATCCACTGCTGGGCCTTTTGGGCGTCCACGCTGTCGATGTTGTGCCGGGGCTCTTTGATGGGCAGGGTGCCGGGGCCCGTGGGCGAGCCGCCCACGTTGCCGAGCCACTCGCTCAATGCCTTGCCCTTGGGGAATGACGTATCGACCTTGCCGACGGACGGGTCCGCCGGGCCGGGATCGCGATCGATCCACGCTCCGACGGACGGGAAGGGCGACGGTGCTGCGCCTGCCTCGGAGTTGTATGACTTGCTGGTGTCGAACCAGTAGCGGTGCCAGTGCGAGGCGAAGACGCGGCCACCGGCGTTGGCGTACTCGTACATGGCCTGCACGGCCGGTGTTGGTTTCTGCGCCGAGTAGGTGTCGCCTTCGCAGGAGAGCAGCAACAAGTCGTACTTCATGAGGCTGCTCTTGCTCTCCCAGACCTCGCTTGCCGGGGGGAACTTGCCGCCGCCTGCATCGGCCGAGAAGGCCGTCGTGGTGCTGTTGCCGCCGGGGGCGCCGGCGTAGAAGTGCACGCGCCCGGGCTTGTCGGGTGTGGTGAACTCGCTGTCGTCCACGCCAATCTTGCGCAGCAAACACTCGAGCACGTCGGCGCCACCAGTGGTGATGGCGATCTGCGGGAGATCGCCTTCTTGCTTGTTGCGCGGGAGCCGCACGCTCTCGTCCTGCAACGGTGTGTCTTGGCACTTGCCCACGGTTGGGATCACGATCTGCCGTCGCCACTTGCCGACCTGCACCACGAGCGGGATGTTGTCGCCCACGGGAACGTTGGTGAGCCTGAAGCGGCCTTGGGCGTCGGTGATGGCACTCACGAGGGG
Organism: Polyangiaceae bacterium; assembly: GCA_044358965.1. GTDB lineage: Bacteria > Myxococcota_A > Polyangia > Polyangiales > Polyangiaceae > SXNL01. The sequence continues at coordinate 21,817 of JBIKNA010000018.1, read as the reverse complement.
ATCGCCAGACACGCTGCCGCAGCGATCACACGAGGCGCCCTGCGTGATGGGCGCCACCGGGGCATTGGGTACGAACACGAGCACGTTGTAGAGCGGTACCTTGCCCGCCGGGTCTTTGACGACACCGCTGAGGGAGGTCGTCCCACCGCCGGGGCAGCTGACCTGTTGCTTGCAGAGGCCCACGCACGGCGGCGCAACCTCGGTGGAGAGGGAGCCGTCGCTCGGGGGTAGCAGCGTCACCGTTGCATCGTCGCCTTTGCTGTTGCCGCCGTCGGTGGGGCCCACAAACGCACTGCTCAGCGCATCGTCGCTGCACCCGTACACAAGCGCCGAAGCGCTGGCCGCGCAGGCAACCACGAAGGTGCCCGCGCACCACTTGAACATGCTCGCCATGTGTTATCTCCGCGAAATGATGCTGTTTTGACACCCACCGCGGAGCGCGAGCGTTGTGTGTCTGTGTCGTACACTAGCGCAGGAAAACGCACTGTCGAGGCCCGGCGGGCGATCCCGCTGCCGACCGCCGTCGGCCCGTCGGCACAGATGCCTAGGAAAGAGGCGCCCGAAGCACTAGAAAATCGCCATGGCCAAGCTCAGCAAGAACCTCGTTATCCTCGCCGCCAAGCGCACTGCTTTTGGCACCCTGTCTGGCACCCTGAAGGGCGTCAGCGCCACGGACCTCGCGGTGCATGCCGCCAAGGCTGCGCTCTCGCAGTCCAAGGTCGCGGCCGAAGACATCGGTCACGTGATCATGGGCAACGTGATGCAGACCAGCGTTGACGCGATCTATTGCGCGCGGCACGTTGGGCTCAAGGCGGGGCTTCCCATCACCACGCCGGCGCTCACGGTCAACCGTTTGTGCGGCTCTGGCTTCCAGGCCATCATCAACGGCGCCGAGCAACTTCTTCTGGGCGACGCCCAAGTGGTGCTCGTGGGCGGCACCGAGAACATGACCCAGGCGCCGCACGTGCTGCGCGGCGGACGCGATGGCTGGCCCTTCGGCAAAGCCCCGCAGGTCGAAGACTCGCTCTGGAGTGCGCTCACGGACAGCTACTGCCAGACCGCCATGGCGGTTACCGCCGAGAACCTGGCGGCCAAACATGGCATCTCCCGCGAAGACTGCGACAACCTGGCCTTGAGCAGCCAGAAGCGCGCCGCTGCCGCGCAAGAGAAGGGCACCTTCAAAGACGAGATCGTTGGTGTCGAGATCACGAGCAAGAAGGGCAGCGTCACCTTCGACAAGGACGAGCACGTTCGCCCGCAGACCACCATGGAAGCGCTGCAGAAGCTCAACCCCGTCTTCAAGAAAGACGGCGTGGTCACCGCCGGCAACGCATCGGGCATCAACGACGGCGCCGCGTGCCTCGTCATTGCCACCGAAGAGTACGCCAAGTCCAAGGGCCTCACGCCGCTCGCGCGGCTCGTGCAGTGGGGCGTTGCGGCGGTGGAGCCCAACATGATGGGTATCGGGCCGGTTCCGGCCATCAAGAACGCGCTGGCCCGTGCGGAACTCAAGCTCGGCGACATTGATCTCTTCGAGGTCAACGAGGCCTTCGCTGCGCAGTACCTCGCGTGCGAAAAAGAACTCGGTCTCGACCGGGAGAAGACCAACGTGAACGGCGGCGCCATCGCCCTCGGTCACCCGCTGGGCGCCAGCGGCGCGCGCATCACGACGCACCTCGTGTACGAGCTCGGTCGCCGCAAGGGCAAGTACGCCGTGGGCAGCGCGTGCATCGGAGGCGGCCAAGGCCTCGCGGTGGTGCTCGAGCGTCTGTAACGTTCACTGCACCGAGGGCGATCCCGGGGCTCGGCGCAGCAACGCGTCGGGCCCCTCGCCATTTCGAGGGCGATGGGCGCTGCGGGACTTCGGTCGAGGCTCAGGCCGGAGAGGCGACGAGGATGGCGCCCTGGGCGCGGGCTGCATCCACGTCGAGCAGGTCGGCGCCGTTGACGATGGCCCACTCGACCGCGTTGCGCATGGCGCGAACCGCCGCGAGGGCAGCGCGAACGCTGGGGAAGATCCAGGAGAGGGTGCCGGGTTGAACGTTGTGCCAGCCCCAGACCACAAGTCGCACGCTGCCCTCGGCCTCGGCCTCGATCTCGGGCGGCGGTGCCGACGGGACGGGCGTGCGCAGCGGCATGCCGATGTCGTGTGCGGGCACGCGAACGCCCTCGGGCGGCGTGCTGGGGGAGGCCTTCGTCATCACGACGGCACTATCCACCCGCACGGCGGCGCGCCGGCGTCGTTTGCGTGACGATTGGTTCGCGGACCGGCTCCCCCCGTCCCGTGACCGTTCCACCTTCCAACCCATACTTCTTACGTCCCGAAAAAACATATCCTGCCCTCGGCGCCACCATGGCGTAAAGCCCGAAACGATGAACTGGGCCAAGTTTTCCGGGGAAAGGTAAGCTTTAGGCCTTGGGCAACACGACGCACAGCGTCACGCGAGCACGTCCTACGCCCGGATTGCCTCCGGTCGGACTCCGTTCGAGTTCATTTTGGCCACTCGTTCCCTTGGCACCGGCCATCGTGGTGCTCGTGGGCGCACTGGTTGCGCTTGGCATTGGCATCGTGGGCGTGGATTACCTGGGCCGCGCCAGTGACGATCACGCGAGGGCGCGCGCCGAGCTCATGGGACGCACCCTTGCTGCCCGCTTGGCTGCGCTGCCGCCGGAGCTGCGTCTCGAAGCCATGCAACTTGCGGCCCGGCGCTCCGCTGCCGAGTGCGTCAGCGTGGATACCTCGGGGCAAGTGCTCCGCGACGCAACCTTGGGGACTCCGGACGCGCTGGCCCTGCAAAAGATCCTCAAGGACAAGCAGGGCGAAGCGTTCACTCGCCTTGGTCGCGCGCGATTCTTCGTGAGTCCGGTGGGGGCGCCCCCCGCCCAAGAGCTGCTCGTGGTGTTCGTGCGCGAGACGGATTCGCCCGAGGGTGCGCCTGGCTTGGTGAGCGCGTTGCTGGCGCTGACAACACTGCTGCTGGGTGTGGCTGGCGTCGTGGCGTACGTCGTCGGGCGTGATGCCAGTCGCGAGATTGATTTCGTGACCCGCCGCGTGCGATCGATGGTCGAGACCCGCGTGGACCCGACGGGGGAGCCGGTGCCCGTGCGCACCATGGACGAGGTGGGCATCTTGACCGCCGCGTTCAACGGGCTCGTCGGGCGTTTCGTGCTGGCGGAGAAAGCGTACCGCGGAGACCTTTTGCGCGCCCGGGCCGCAGACCGAGACCGCGCGGCATTCTTGGCCGCGGTGAGCCATGAACTACGCAGCCCGCTGAACGCCATTTTGGGCTTCGCGGACATCTTGCTGCAAGAGGTCGACGGCCCCCTCGCGCCTTCGTCGCGCGAAGAGGTCGAGCAAATCAAGGGCTCCGGGCAGCACCTGCTCGAGCTCATCAACGACATCCTCGAGTTCTCGGCCATCGAGAGCGGTCAGCTCAAGCTCTCGCTATCTCCCGTGGACGTTCAGCAGGTGGCTCGGGATGTGGCCCGGGAGCTTGCGGTGGTCATTGGCAAGAAGCCCGTCCGTTTGGACCTGGTCGACGGCGCGCCGGTGTATGCACTCGTCGATGCGCGCCGGGTGCGGCAGATCTTGGGCAACCTCATCGGCAATGCCATCAAGTTCACGCAGGCCGGCGAGGTTGGGGTTCGCGTGTCCGTCGATGAGCGAGGCGCCGTGATCTCCGTGCGAGACACGGGGCCCGGTATCTCCGAGCGCGAACAGCGCATCATCTTCGAGGAGTACAAACAGGCCCGGGAAGAGAAGGGCAAGAAGCGCGGCACGGGGCTTGGCCTCGCCATCACCCGGCGCTTGGTGCTGCTTCACCGTGGCAGCATCGAGCTAAGCAGCGCCGTCGGGCGAGGGTCCACGTTCGTGGTGCACTTGCCGCTGGCCAACATCGACGACTTGCCGACGCGGAGGCTCAATTGAACGGCCCCCGGCGCCTGTGGGCGCGGCTTTTGGGCACGCAGCTCTTGCTGCACGTGCTGTCGGTGCTGGTCGTGTGGACGTTTGCGCCGCGACTCCTGTTGTTGTCGCCTGCCATGGTCTCGGCGTCGTCCACGTTGGCGTGGATCTGGGGCGTCACCCACGCGCTCTTGCTTGCGGTCGCCTCGTTTGCAGTGGTGTCTCCGCTGCAACGTACCCTGGCAGAGCTGGATTCGCCCACCGGAGCCCCGCTCGGCCCCGCGACGGTCTTGTCCATCGCCGCCGTGCCCACGCGCCTGGTTGCATTGCAGGCCGCCAGCGGACTGTTCATCGGGCTGCTCATTCTCCTGCCACCGCTAAGGCCCGCGGTCAGCGATTTTTCTACGCAGCTTGCGCTGTCGGTCCTGTCCATGACCATGTCGAGCGCGGCACTGCTCGCGGCCTACGTGATGATGCGCGGCGCCGTGGCCAAGGTGCTCGAGCTGGTGCCTCCGAAGGTTGCCAAAGAAGCCACGGATCTCCTGTCTCGACATCGGCGGCTGCAGGGACGACTGCGGGCGCGCTGGGTGGCGGCGGTGGCGGCGCCGGTGGCTTTCGTGGCCACGGGCTCATTGCTCTTGGTCTATGCCCACGGTCGCACCGCCGACGCGCTGGCGCAGCAAGAAGCTGCCACAGTGGTGGCGCGGGCCACCCTGGCGCCCCTCGACAACGGTGACATCCGCGGTCGAAGCGAGGTGCTCAAAGAGGCGGCGGCACTGGGCTATCGCATCGTGTTGGACCCAACCGGCAAGGCGCCGGCGGTGGCCTACGGTGACGAGGGCGAGGTGCAGCTCCGGGTGTCCCTGGACATGCCCGAAGACGAGCATGTGCTCGTGCGCTTCGTGGGCGCGCAGGTGCCGGCGATCATGTTCGCCTACGTGTTCTTGGCGGCCATCGCGGCGGCCTTGGCGGCGCTTTTGGGCTTGGCCCTTGGTCGCGCGGTGCAGCGCGATCTCACGGTGGCCACGGAAGAGGTGCGCAGGACCGGCGTCTCGGCCATCGTCAGCGGCGGCCGGGTCCTTGGCTCTGCGCGATTCCGCAGCGTCGAGGAGCTGGTGCAGGCCATCGACGCGCTTGGGCGCATCTTTCGGGATTTTGCCGCCGCGCAATCCCAAGCGATCATGGCCCGAGAGGCCACGGAGCGGATGCGTGCGCTCTTTTTGGCATCCATGAGCCACGACCTGCGCGGGCCGCTCAACGCCATTCTGGGCTTCGCCGAACTTGTCGGGCGCAGTCATCTCACCACTGGTCAACGCGAGTCACTGCAGATCATTGCGCAGCGCGGTCGGGAGCTCCTGACGCTGATCCAGACGATCTTGGACTCGGCGCGCGTGGAGGCGGGTGAGCTGGACTTTTCGCCAGACTGGACCAGCACCGGCGACGTGGTCATGAGCGCCGTGCTCGATGTGCGCGACATGCTCGGCGACGCCGGGCAAGTCACGGCGCAGGTGCAACCGGACTTGCCCAGCATTCACGCCGACGCCACGCGCATCGTGCAGGCGCTCACAGCCGTGGTGCAGACCGCCATGCGCCTGACGGACCAGGGGCACGTTTCCGTGCGCGCGAGCGCTCCGCCCTATGTGGACCAGGTGTGCATCGAGATCGAGAGCTCCGGCGGAGGACTCCCGAGCGACGAGCGCGAACGGTTGTTCGAGGCCTTCAAGACCGTCGAGCTTGCGCGGCGACATGGCAGCTTGGGCCTGGGCCTGTCGCTCGCCAAGTCGCTCATCGAGATCCACGGAGGCACCATCGCCGTGGAGACGAGCCCCAGCGGCGCCACGGTGTTTCGCATTCACTTGCCGGTGCGCGCGGACAAGGGCGAGATGCAGCAGCGTTTGGCAAGTCGCCCGCAGCTCGGGGATTGAAGCTACGCCTCTTCGACGTTTGGTCGCGCAGGAGGCACCCGGGGCTCGGGCACATCGTCGTCGACATCGGGAGCGCTCTACGTAAACTTACGGCCCATGAGCAAGACCATCGTAGTGTGCGGCTATGGCCCGGGCATCAGCGACGCCGTGGCCAAGAAGTTTGGCGCGGCCGGGTTTCGGGTTGCTTTGGTTGCGCGGTCGCAGGGGCGCTTGGGCTCGGGCGTTGCAGCGCTCGCAGACAAGGGCATCAAGGCCGCGGCGTTCCCCACGGATTTGTCGGACCCGGCGGCGGTGAAAGCCATGTTGGGCAAAGTTCGCACGGAGCTTGGGCCCATCGGCATCATCCACTGGAACGCGTACGCCGCGACCGCTGGCGATCTATTGACGGCGAGCACCGACGACCTTCGCAAGGTGCTCGATGTGGGCGTGGTCGGTCTCGTCGCTGCGGTGCAAGAGGCCCTGCCGGACCTAACCGCAGACAAAGAGTCTGCGGTCTTGGTGACTGGCGGCGGCTTCTCGAACTACGACCCCGGCGTCGATGCCATGGCCGCACAATACGGGTCCATGGGCCTTGCGGTGACGAAGGCCGCGCAGCGCAAGTTGACGGGGTTGCTCTCGGCCAAGCTCGCCCCCAAGGGCATCTACGTGGGCGAAGTCATTGTTGGGGGGCTGGTCAAGGGCACCGCCTTCGACACGGCGTGCAATGCCCCGCTCGACGCCGCCGACATCGCCGACAAGTTCTATGCCATGTACAAGGCACGCAAAGAGGCGTCGGCGTTCATCGCCTGAGGCCTCACGTTGGGCAAAGGGGTCGCTGGTGGAAAAAAGAGAGCGACCTCGAAACCAATGGGCGATAGCTCCGTCTAAAGCGCATGGGGGTTGCCTCACGGCGGGATTTCTTGCGGACCATGGGCCAGCTTGCGGGGGCAAGCGCCATTGCCTTGGTGGCCTCTCCCGCCGAGGCCGAGGCTGTGGGGGTTCAAGCCCACATGGTGAACATCGACCTGCGCACGGGGACAACGCACACCGGCACGCCCCAAAAGACCAAAGCCCTTCAGTCCATCGAGACCTTGGTGGTTGCGGGCATGCGCTACACGGTGCGCCGAACGACAACGCCCATCAAGGTGCAGGGGCTCGACACCGTGCGCACCACAGTCTTCGTCGACGAAGTCGACGTACGCACGGGGGCCGCGGGCCGAAGCTTTGCCACCGGCATCGTGCAAGAGGGGGGCTACGACAAGGCGCTCTTCCAGCTTGTGACCCGGGGCCACACCCTCGAGCTTCAGGCGCACTTCTTGGTGTTCATGTAGCCCCCGAGGGGCTTCCGTGCCTTGACCCCGGTGGCCCCTATGCTGCCCATTGGGTGAGCTCGTTCACGTGCCACGGGGGGCGGCGGCGATGGCGCACAGAACGCCGCGGGCCTTTGCGCGGGTCTCTTGGGCTTCGGAGCTGGGGACGCTGGACTCGACGATACCGGCGCCGGCGGTGACCTCGAAGCGGTCTCCCTTGCAGACGGCTGTGCGAATGGCGATGGCCAAGTCGAGATCGCCGTTGGGGGCGATGTAGCCAATGGCGCCGCCATAGATGTTGCGTGGGCGGGCCTCGAGCTCTCGGATGATTTGCATGGCGCGGACCTTGGGTGCGCCAGAGAGTGTGCCTGCAGGAAACGCCGAGCGCGCCACATCGAGCCTGGGGGTGCCCGGGGCCACGCGCCCCTCGACCTCACTCACGATGTGCATGACGTGGGAGAAGCGCTCGATGGTCATGTTGCGAACGACCTTGACGGATCCCGTCTCGGCCACGCGACCCACGTCGTTGCGCCCCAAGTCGATGAGCATCACGTGTTCGGCGAGCTCTTTGGCGTCGGCCAGTAGTTCTTTTTCGAGCGCCAAGTCTTCGGCGGGGGTTTTGCCTCGGGGGCGGGTGCCCGCAATGGGGCGCACGGTCATGCGGCCCGACTCGAGGCGCACCAAGGTCTCGGGGCTTGCGCCGGCGATCTGCGTGCGCGACGTCTCGCCCGGGGCCGGCGGGAAATCGAGATAATACATGTATGGCGACGGGTTGATGAGCCGCATGGCGCGGTAGGCATCGAAGGGGTCGCGACCGTCGCGGGGCACGGTGAACGTGCGGGCGAGCACCACCTGGAACGCGTCGCCGGCGGCAATGTACTCTTGCGCCCGGAGCACCCGCGCGCAGTAGTCGTCGTCGCCCATGTCCGTGTGAACGTCGCTGTCGATGCGGCTGCGATCGGGGATGGCGATCTCGCGCAGCGGAGGCGAGGGCGCGGCGAGGACACGCAGGGTCTCCTCGAGCCCTGCGGCGTCGTGGGCGCACACGGTGACGGTTTGCGCCAGCGCGTCGAAGACCACCACCGTGGGGCACCCCAGGAACCGCGCGAGCGCGTAGTCGTGGGCGTCCCAGGTGCGTGCATCGCCCGGCGGGACCTTGTCGATGAGGTGCACCAGGTCCCAAGCAAGAAAGCCGACATGCGAGCGGGCCACTCGGTCGGCGACGCCGCGGTCGGGCATGTTGGGATCGTGCGTGAACAGCGGGCCAATGGTGCCCAAGGGGTCGCCGGTGGGGGCCGGCAACTCCGGCGCATTGTCGCCTCGGAGGGTCCAGCCCGCGCGCTGCAAGATGGCCTCGTAGCGCGGGGCATATCCCAAGATGGAGTACCGACCCCAGCGCTCGCCGCCCACGACGCTCTCGAACAAGAAGCTGGGCTCGTTGGGGCGTGCGGCGCGCAGACGCGCATATGCTGAGACCGGCGTGAGATCGTCGGCCACGATGGTGCGCTCGAACAGCGCGGTGCTCACTTCGCCGCGAGCCCCAACAGCTTGCGCGCCTCTGCGGGGTCGCACACCTTGCGGCCGATGCTGTCGGCGAAAGCTCGGGCCCGCTGCACCAAGGGGGCGCTGCCTTCGGAGAGCACGCCCTTTTCGAGGTAGATGTTGTCTTCGAGACCGACCCGGGCGTGGCCACCTTCGCGGATGGCGAGCTCGGTCATGGGACGCTGATGCCGACCCACGGCGGCCACGGCCCAGGTGGCGCCGGCGGGCAGCAACGTCCGCAGATAGTGGACGTTGGCAACGGTGGCGCCAATGCCGCCGGGGATCCCAAGCACGAACTGAAAGTGCAGCGGCGTGCCGATGGCGCCTTCGTTGACGAGGGCCAGGGCCTCTTCGACGTGACCTACGTCGTAACACTCGAGCTCGGGGATGGAACCTGCAGCGCGGATGCGCGCCGCGAGGTCGCGGATCTGCGGCCGGGTGTTGACGAAGACGTCGTTGCCGAAGTTGATGGTGCCGCAGTTGAGTGTGGCCATGTCGGGCTTGCAGGCAAGCGGGCCTGCGCGCTCTTCGATGCTCATGCCCACGGCGCCGCCGGTGGAGGTCTGAATGATGACATCGGTCTTTTGCTGGATCGCGGCGATGGTTTCGCGGAAGCGGTCGGCGGACTGCGTGGGGCTGCCGTCGTCGTTGCGCACGTGCAGATGAATGACCGAAGCGCCGGCCTCGCGACACCGCGCAGCCTCGTCGGCGATCTCGGCGGGGGTGATGGGCAGGTGGGGCGTCTGCGCGCGGGTGACCTCGGCGCCAACGATGGCGGCGCACAGCACCAGCGGCTCGCGGGTGGCGGCCACGGGGGTGACGATGGGGCCCGGGGCGCCGCCGGGGGCAGGGCCCGGGGGCAGGGCGGGCATGTAGAGTTCTTTGGGCCGGCGCTGCATTTCTTTGGGGGTGACGCAGGTGCCCACGGCCCGGCACACCAGCACGGGCTCTGCCAGAACATCGGCGGCGCTGGGGTGGAAGCCGGGCTGTCGCAGGTTGCCAATGACCTTGCGGGCCTCGAACAGCATCTTGCGACTGCTGCTGCCCACGTTGAGCAGCTCGCAGGAGGCCTCGATGTAGTCCCCCGCAAACACCGGTGCCAGGAACTCGACGGACTCGTAGGCGCGGAACAGGCCCTCGTCGCCGTCGAGCCGAATGAGCATTTCGGTGGCCAAATCGCCAAAGAGCGCCAGCATGCGCGCGCCGTCGACAAGCTCTCCGGCGTAGTGCGCGTCGTGGGCGCTCATCCGGAGCCGTAGGGTTACGCGGGTTCCGATCATGGTGCGCGATGTTACCACGGATGGTGGTTGCCCAATGGCGTCTGGAACCGGTACATCTGGGCGCCTTCCATCGTGGGCCGTTTGTCTCGTTGCCGTTGCTGGGTCGCTGTGGGGTTGGTCGTCAGCCTCGCCGGTGTCCGTGCGGCGCGCGCCCAGTCCTTCGATGCGTTCCACGAGGGGGCTGCGGGGCGCGTTGCGTTGCGCTCAGACAAGGTGCTGGCGACGTCGATCAAGGCCGACGCCGCGATTCTTCCATTTCCGGCGGGGCCCGAATACTGGGGCGGGCCCATCAACGGGACACGTCTCGAGGCGCGGGTCACCAAGGCCCTCGACGAGGCGTCACTGCCCGCCTTGGAGCAGGGACGGTTTGCCGTTCTGCACTGGCCCCACGCCCGGGTGCTCACCGTCACCCGCGATACGCGCATGGGAACTGCCCTTGGGGGCGAGCTCTTTGGCGCGTTCGTGCCGTTTCCGCTCCACGGCTCCCTTGGTCTGCCCACCTACGGGTTCCTCTCCTTTGGCGGCGACCTCGGGTACCGGCACCAGCGTGCCCGGGATGGCTCGCGCCGCGCGGGCGATGGTCACTACGGGGCCAGCACCCTCATGGTTCGGGTGGACGACCAGAGCATGTTCTCGCCACGGATCGCGCTTCGTAGTTCGTTCGATGCGTCATACACGTTTATGCTGGGGTCTCACGACGACAGTCGCCGCGTGGCCTTTGGCCACACCCTCGCCCTCGAGGTCCGCGCGGCACTCACCGTCGACTTGTCCGCGGGGCTGTCGTATCGCGAGGTTCCTCGGGTCGACCCGGTGACCGGCGAGCACTACACCCGCGCCGCTTTGTCCCAAGGCAAACGGCTCCGTTTGCACGCGCTCGAGGCCTCTTTCGAGCTTCGTCCTTTCAATACCGTCTCCGTGGCCCCCAGCGTCGCGAGTGTCGGGATCGGGCTGTCCCATGAGTATTGATCACGCCACGGTGGCCCAGGCGCAGCCGCGTTTGCTCTGCGCTTTGGGCATGGCATCGGACGGGCGACGAGGAGCAAATGCCGCCGTCCGCGTGGGAGCTTGCTTCGGTGTATGGGGCATTCGGTTGTTGGCTCTCGTTGTCTTTATCGCTGTTGTCTTGGGCGCGCCGTGCACGGCTGCCGCGCAACAAGCCGAGCCTGCCTATCTTGCGCCCAACTCCCGGACCAACCTCGAGGTTCGCCTGGGCCAGCTCCGCAGCTACGTGGATCTGCTGTCCCAAACCTCCAAGCTCGACATCAAGCTATCGGACCCAGATGCGTTCTGTCGCCCCTTCGCCAACTTTGATATCCAGCGCACCACGCACAAGCTCTGGGGCGAGCTGTCGCGCATCCCTCGGCGCGAGCTGATCGCTCACTTCGCTCGCTATGTGGCCCGCTGCGGCTACTCGGCGGGCGCCGGCAAGCGCGCGGGCTTTTTCATCGACCTGCTCTACTGGAATCGCCTGGAAGACACCCTTGGGTACACGACAACGGACGTGCTGCTCGCCCGCGACGTCTTCTACGAGGTCTACATCAACCAGGCGCTCCAGCTTCAGCTGCGGCGCAACGAAGAGGCACGGCAGGTACGCGGGCTGGTGGGCAACGACTTTTTGGATGCCGCCCCCATGGCCCGGGTCGACCTCTTCAAGTCTGCCGGCGATCTGCTGAGCGCCTTCAGCCCGAACCAGCGGCGGGTGTTCAACGTGATGCTCGAACTGGTGGACTTCCGCGAGGGGTACCTGACGCCCTTCGGCCCCGCCTTGCTGCGCATCTTGTCGTCACCGGACGATCGCCGGGTGGTCACCGAGTTCTACGCGTATATGCACTATGCACGGGTGCATCGGGAGCTGCTTGCAGAGCCCCATGGCGGCTATCACCGGCTCTTGCGGGCGACGCATGGCGACCAGGAGCAGGCCATGCGCATCTATGGTGTCCTGGGAGCGCTTTTGTACATGCCCATCGAAGACTTGGCCCCGGCGCTGGCCACCCGCGCGCGGCTGACCCCCGAGGTCACCGAGGCACTCTACGAGGGCAGCATGGCCTACTACCTCATCAACGAGCTCGATGAGCTCGCGGCCCGGCCCGACGCGTCCGACCGTGCCGCCGTGCGGTACCACTTCTTCTACCCCGACGGTTTCGAGACCCCGAACTGGAAGTGGTACCACTTCTACAACCAGGCCTACGTCGGGTGCGAACTGCACAAAAGACACTTTCCCGATGAAGCAATTGTGGCCGGTGCCCGTCTCATGGCGGTGCTGTACGAAGGGACCACGTTGAACCTTGCGATCCCGTCGCGAGGTACGTTATCGGTGGAACCGCGCGCGGTACCGATCCTCGAGTCGGCTGAAGACGTAGTACTGAATGCAGAGGGCGCCGGGTTCGGCGTGCGCATGTGCCGGGGGAGATTCCACTGAAAATGGTCGCGCTTTCGCACAAAAGACTTCGGCTGGGGCTCATGGCCGCTGCGCTCGTGTCGGCGGCGTTGCTCGGGCCCGATGCCCGCGCCAACGAAGACGCGCCCCCCGCGGGTAGCTTCCGCAAGCTCGCGGTGCGAAAGTTTCAAGTCGACGCCAGCACCGACGTCCAGCAGGTCCTTTCCGATCTGCCGAGGCTCCTGCGCCATTTCAAGCCCGCCGGGGCCAAAATCTCGCAGCTTGGCGTGTTGGCCGAGGGCCCGCGACAGCTCCCGCGGGTCACGTTCCGCGCCACGGTGCACGTCAACGTCGAGGTTGGGCTGTTCTCCGTCGCACGCGATGAAGACCTCTGGGTGCGCGCCGACGTGACCACCCGCCCGGGGCGCTGCGCCTACGACCCGTCCCGTGCCGGCTACGAGGTTCGCCTCGACCTCACCTCGTCCGACGAGCCGGTGTCCGCCAACGCAAGTTCCCTCATCGCGGCCATTTGCGTGTCCGAGCCCAAGGGCGCCACCCGTGACATCGAGCTCACCAGCTTCATGCAAATCGGGCCGGACTATGGGCGTCGGGTGGCCGGTCGCCTCGCAACAAACATGCTGATCCAGCAGACGGATCCGTTCGTTGCGGCCGTTCGTTCTGCCGCCAAGCCGTAAAGGGGCATGGGGCGGTTGCCCGACGTATTTCCCGCACGGTCGTGGATGCTGGCCTGCGACAGACCCCTGCGGGCCTGCGAGGGACCTACGGCACCTGGGCATGCAGGGCCAGCGCCGGCCTGGGGTTGAAGGCGCTGAGTGGTCGGTGGGGAGGCCTGAGTGGCGCTCTTGTGGCCCCCGCTTGGTGCACTATCCACGCTGAAACGGCCGTTTGCCGATGCCATTTGAGGCGTTGGCCCGGTCGTGCTAACCACGGCTGGGCTCAAACTATGGTCATCGAAGCGAGGAATCTGCCGTCCCACGTCGGCATCATCATGGACGGCAACGGGCGTTGGGCCCAGCAGCGGGGCCTTGCCCGCGTGGAGGGCCATCGTCAGGGGGCTCAGGCCGTTCGCCGCATCGTCCGCATTGCGCGGCGCCTGGGCCTTCGCGCGCTGACTCTATACGCATTTAGCGAGCAAAACTGGGCCCGACCGGAGCTCGAGGTCGACGCCCTCATGACCTTGCTTCGCGAGTTCTTGCTCTCCGAGCGCGACGAGATTCTCGACAACGGCATCCGCCTGAACGCCGTTGGCAACGTGGGGCGATTGCCTGGGGTGGTGCGCGCGGTGCTCGACCCGTTGCGCCGCGAGAGCGGCGACAAGTACGAAATGACGCTGAATTTGGCGCTCAGCTACGGCGGTCGCGAAGAAATCGCCGAGGCCGCCAAAGAGTTGGCGAGCCGTGTGGCCCAAGGCCAGATGACCCCCGAAGAGGTGACCTGCGAGGCCCTTCATCGGCTCATGCCCAGCCTCGAAGAGGGCGATCCGGACCTGGTCATCCGCACGGGCGGCGAGCGTCGGATTTCGAACTTCTTGCTCTATGGGCTCGCCTACGCGGAGCTGCACTTCAGCGATGTACTTTGGCCTGACTTCGGGGCTCCGGAGCTGTTCGAGGCCATCGGCAACTACCAAGCGCGCGAGCGTCGCTATGGCTTGGTGGGCAAGGCTGCGCCGGTCGTTCCGGAGCTCGCCAAGGCCAAGACCGAGCTCAAGCTCGCGATCTAGGGCGCCATGGCCAAACCCGCGAGCAATCTGGTCGTGCGTCTCGCCACCGCGCTTGTGGCGGGGCCGCTGATCCTGGCGTTGCTGTACAAGGGGCCGGCCTGGGGTCTGTTCTTGCTCATCATCATCGCGGTCTGCATCGGCGCCGCCGAGCTGTTCAGCATGTCCCACCCTGGCGATCGCGCCTCGCAAGGCCTTGGCGTTGCGCTCAGCGCGGGTGTGTCGGGCCTCACCTATTTCGGCACGCAAGACCCGCGGGCCTTTCTGCTCGCCATCATTGGCACCAACGTCATGGCGCCGCTCTACACGCTCTTTCGGCTTGGCGACATTCGCACTGCGGCCTTTCGGGCCAGCGCGTTGGGCATGGGGCCGCTGTTCATTGGCGTGCCGCTGACCCTTCTTGCGGTACTGCGTCGCGACATGGGGGCCGATGGTCCGGGCTACGTCGTCCTTGCCCTGATGGTGGCGTGGTTCGGTGACACCGGCGGCTACTTTGGTGGCCGGTTTTTTGGCAAGCACAAGCTCTACGAGGCGGTCTCGCCCAAGAAGACCATCGAAGGCGCCATTGCTGGCCTCCTGGGCAGCGCCATTGGCGCGTTGCTCGCGCACTTCGTTTTTCTCAAATCGCTTCCCCTGGTGGCCGGCATCGTCGTGGCCATTGTGGGCGGCGCACTCGGACAAGCCGGCGATCTGGGGGAGTCGTTGTTCAAGCGGTCCACCGGCGTCAAGGACTCGGGCAACATCGTTCCGGGGCATGGCGGCATTCTCGACCGCGTCGATGCCCTGATGCTGGCGAGCGTTACCATCTACGCGTATGCCGCATGGTTCGCCAAAGCGTAACGCAGGCCTGCGTTACGTCCCGCGCTTCCTCGTAGGTCTGCGTCCGCCGGACCTTGGCGCGCGCGCGCGAACGGACTAAAGCAATGGGGTCCGTTCCAACTGGCTGCGGCAAGGCTCGTCCTCCCGTCAGCCCTCGCCCAGTCCCCCGGAGATCCCGCGATGTCCAAGAGCTCGCCCTCGATTCCTGCTGCGCCCCAGTCTCGCTCCAGCATTTCTGCACCCAAAGAGTACGACTTCTTCAAGGTGGTACAGGACTACCTGGAGCGCGCCAGCAAGGCCATCCAGCTGGAGCCGTTCGTCCAGACGATCCTCAGCCAGCCCAAGAACGAGCTGATCATCAACTTCCCCGTGAAGATGGACAGCGGTGAGATTCGCCTCTTCAAGGGCTACCGCGTGCAGCACAACAACCTGCTCGGACCGTTCAAGGGCGGCATGCGCTACCACCCCAGCGTTACCCTCGACGACGTCAAGGCTCTCGCAGCCATGATGACCTGGAAGAGCGCGCTGATGCGGCTTCCTTTCGGCGGCGGCAAGGGCGGCATCAAGTTCGACCCGCATGGCGTGTCCAAGGCCGAGCTCCAGCGCATCACGCGCCGCTTCACGCACGCCCTCGGCGAGAACATCGGCCCCGACTACGACATCCCGGCGCCGGACGTGGGCACAAACTCGCAGACCATGGCGTGGATGATGGACACCTATTCCAACATGGTGGGCTCCGCGCAGAAGCAGGGCGTCAAGGGCGTGGTCACGGGCAAGCCCGTCGCCAGCGGCGGCACCCTCGGCCGCACCAAGGCCACGGGCCAAGGCGCTGTGTTCTGCCTGGTCGAGTGGGCCAAAGAAAAGAACTTCAATCTCCAGGGCTCCACCATGGTGGTGCAGGGCTTCGGCAACGTGGGTTCGCACCTCGCTGTCATCCTCTCGCGCCTGGGTGTCTCCACCGTGGCCGTGGGCGACCACACCGGGTACATGGTCAACCCCGAGGGCTTCAACGCGCACAAGCTGCAAGACTACGTGGCGCAAAACGGCGCCATCGCGGGGTACCCCGGCGGCAAGCCCATCACCCGCGAGGAGTTCTTCGCCACCAAGTGCGACATCTTCGCGCCCTGCGCTCTCGAGAATCAGATCGGCGAGAGCGAGGCCAATGCGATGTCTTGCAAGGTCATCGTCGAAGGCGCCAACGGCCCCTGCAACCCTTCCGGCGAAAAGATTCTCGTCGACCGCGGCGTGGACATCCTCCCGGACGTACTCGCCAACTCTGGCGGCGTCACCGTCAGCTACTACGAGTGGGCGCAGAACAAGCGTATGGAGAGCTGGAGCGAAGAAGAGGTCGACGAGCGGCTCGAAAAGGCCATGAAGCGCGCCTACAAAGAAGTCAGCGACTTCGCTCGCCTCAAGAAGACGGACTACCGCGTTGCAGCCTATGGCCTTGCGCTCCAGCGCATCGAGGCCGTGTACAAAGAGCGCGAAATCTTCCCGTAACTCGCGTGCACCTTTACCCGACGTCGCCCGTGCGAGTCTTCGCGCGCGGCGACGTTGTCGTTTGAAACGCAACGCAGAAGGGGAACCTTGTCGTGTACGTCACCACCCGCATCGGCCGCTGGTTCTACGAAGAGCAGGGGCAGGCCTCCAGCTTGCCGCCGGTGGTGCTCATGCACGGCTTTTTGCTCGACCACAGCATCTTTCGCCCCCAAGTGGCCGAGCTATGCAAGCTCACGCGGGTCATCTGTTTCGACAACCCCGGCCACGGCCAGAGCGAGGTGCCGCGCAGCGATTTCACTCTCGAAGAGCACGCCGACGCGCTGGCTGGAGCGTTGGTCACCCTGGGCATCAAGCACGCCATCGTGGGCGGCCTGTCGTGGGGCGGTATGGTGGGCATGCGCCTCGCGCTCCAGCAGCCGGCCATGGCCGTGGGGCTCTACCTGCTGGACACGAGCGCCCAGGTCGAGTCGCGTCTCCAACGCGCGTTCGATGGGGCGATGTTGTCGCTGTACGCGCGGGTTGGTGCGCCGCCCCGATTCTACGAAACGCGTATCGCTCCGTCGCTGTTCGGCGCCACCACACGCCGGCAGAACCCCGAGCTGGTGCAACGGTACGGTGAGCGTATGTTCGGCTTCTCCCGCAAGGGCGTTCGCCGCGCGGGCTACGCCGTCGTGCTGCGTAAGCGCTCGTTGCTGTCGCAGCTGCATCGGATCCATGTACCAACGCTGGTGATCTGCGGCGAAGAAGACACCGCAACCCCGATGGCGCGCAGTGTCGCCATTGCCGAGGGGATCCGCAGCAGCCAGCTCGTGCGCATCCCGGGCGCCGGGCACACGGCGACCCTCGAGCAACCCGAGCCCGTCACGCGGGCCATGGTCTCTTTCTTGCGCAGCTTTGTGCCCCGGGCGTAGGTGCGTCCGTGGCATGATCGACGAAGGCCGCGGCGGTCTCCGGCTTAGGAACGACCTTGATTCTCCGGCGTGATTCCGGGGCGACTCGTCGGCGGGGGCTACGGCGCGAATCGCGGCGCCGTCGAGCTCGCGGGCGGAGCGTTTTGCGTTTCGCGTGGGCCCTGCGGGGGCGTTGCGGGCGGCAAATCGGCGCGCACGGCGGATCTCGGCGGTGCCGCCGAAGCGGAGCGGGCGGCCCGGGGCGTTGCGCGGTGGGCGTCAGGGGGCTCGTGGGTTATCGGCGCAAGGGAGGCCAAGGTGGCGCCAGCGGTATGTGCCCGCGGGGAACAGCAGTGCGCTCGCGCGCTGCACTTGCGCCGCGAGGGCGTCGCGATACTCGGCCCAGAATGCCTTGAGCACCTCGAGCGCCGCGAGGCGGGCTTCGGGGCGCTTGGCGGCAACCAGGGGCCGGAGTGCTCTCCGCGGCGCAGCGCTCGTCGGCGCATCCGAGGCGGACACACGGGTTACCGCCCGGCGGCCGACGATGCGCTTGCCGGTCACCTGGCGTTCGAGGGCCGCGGCCTGCTCGATGGCTGCGAGTTCTTGGCGCAGGTAGAGCCCCCACTCCGCTTGGTCGGCAAAGCCCTCCGGAACATCGAGCGTCAGCTCGGCAACATCAGGTGTTGGACCCCGGTCGCGGAAGAACCCCTTCGGTCGCGGGATTCGTATGGTGCCCTTGCCCAACGTCAAGCCAAGGGACGTCGCCCCGGGCCAGTGCCGCGCCAGGTCCACCAGATGCTCTCGCACGGGGTTTGCCAGGGCATACACGATCTTCCGAATCACATCGTGCGGCTCCACAAGCAAGGTCGCGCAGGTCGGCTCGGTGCTCCAGAAGTTCTCCCAACGGCCCCATCGATGATTCAGGGCCTTCGCGAGCAGCTTGTGCAGATGCTCGTAGAACACGGGCAGGCGCGCGTCGGGGTCGTACACGACGAGGTGGTGGTGATTGCTCATGGCCATGAAGGCGAGCACGTGGACACCGCTCTTGGCCGCGGCGAGGGCCAGACAATAGAGATAAACCTGCGTTGTGCGAGTGTCGGGCCGCAGCAGGAACATGCGCTGGGTGCAGCGGCGGGTCACCAGCCAGAACTGTCCAGGAAGAATGCGCCGTGGCTTGCTCACAGGCATCCGGGAACCAAGACTCGTGCCGTAGCGCGGGCCGGCGAATCCCGCGCATTTCTGTTGCTACGGGGTGGCCCGGGCCAGTCACCCCCTGGCCTCGGCCATACCGGGGTGGCGCCGCCTTGCCCGCGCGCTGCACTGCACCGCGCCGCACCGGTCAGTCCGCCAAGGCGAGCCCAAGCCCGCCAGCGCGGCGCTGGAGACGCGTTCGCGAACACAGGCGCAGGCTGTGGTGCAGCCCAGCCTAGAACTGCCCGTTCACACCGCCGGTAACGCCGGAGGGGCTTAGGGAGCCGTCGGTGGACGGGGCCGGCGTGAGGTACGGCTGGAAACGCAGCGGGCTTCGGTGTGCCGTCTTGACGGGCTCGTCGTGACCCCGCGTGAGCAGATACGCGATGCTGGCGCCGCCCAAAGTGCCAACGGTGGTAGCGGCCAAGAAGCCACGTGTCTTGGTCGCGGTGACGTCCTCGAACAAGAGCGGGCTACTGAGCGCAGCGCCGCCCAGGGCGCCGAGCCCCGCACCCAAATCGATGAGGAGTACACGTGACGAAGAGGCACGAAAGAACAGTGCCGAGGCACCAGCGACAAGCGTGCCCGCGGCGGCGCCGTAGCCCATGCCCGTGAGCGGCTGCGCTTCGACGGTGCCTCGGTAGTAGAAGTCCGCGATGGACCCCAGGAACAGGCCGAAGGCGCTGGCAGAGTTGGTGAACGTCGCATCGCCCTCGTCCATGCGCTTGCGCGTGAGGGCAAAGGTTGCCAGGCTGGCCCCCACAAGGCCGCCGCCGATGCCCCAGGAGAAGCGATCCGTGGTGGGTTGCACGTGACGTCCGCCGGCGATCAGCAGACCCGAGGCCGTGCCCCACCAGGCTGCGCCAGAGAGCACCCACGCATCGCCACTCGAGATGTCCCACTCGCCTGCTGCCAGCAGCGAAGTGCCGAGGCCAGCGCCAGCGCCAATGGCCACCAGTGGGTACAAGAGCCGCGGATCGTCCGAGCCGCTGGCCCGCTGGACGCCATAGCCCACGAAGGCCCCGAACAGCGTGCCATTGGCTGCGAGCACGGCGCGGCCCGGCGAGCGGGGCGTGGCCATGACACCGTGTTTGGCCGAGTCGCGGTCGAGGTCCGGGCGGACGTCCAGGTTCTGTGCCTTGCGCGCCACCACCAAGAGCTCGCGCATCATGACGAGGCCACGGGCGGAGATGTCTCCCGCGCTCACGCGCTCGACGCGCACCCGCAGCGTGCGCGCCCCGGGGGGCACCACGATGATGCGCACGACGTAGGAACCCTGGCCCGCGTATTCGAGGCGTGGGCTCACCACCCAAGTGCCGCGCTGCAGGGTACCCCGGGCGCCACCTTGTGCCGCGCGTTCCAAAAGATCGAGGTCCCGCGTTCGCCCCACTGCCGGGCCGAGATCCCCCACATCGAGCTCGTAGCCCAAGTCCTGGGCGCCATCCCGCAGCGTGGCCTCGAGCTCTTGCGCACGCACGAACAGCTGTGTCTCGCTCTCCCGCGGCCTGTGCACCGGCGTTGCGCTGGCGTCGTCGCCTGCGGGCGCCAGCACGGGCCACACCACCAACGACCCACGGGCCGCTGCGGCGTCTGCCTCGGTGGCGGCAGGGGCCTTGGTATCGGCGGCGCCAGCGGGGACCTTGGGCGCATCGGCGCTGGCAGCAGCGGGCTCTTGGGTTTGCGCCGTGGTGGCGGCCGGCGGTACCGCCGCGGGCGGCGCATCGGCATCGGCTTGCGCAAGGCCCGTGTGTGCCAGCGAAGCGAGCAGCAGCAAGGCGCCGCGCCGCAGCCTTCGCTGCGTTGACCTCCTCACCGTGTTGCCAGCGATCTGTCGCATTGCGAGCACGTCTAGAACATGACCACAGAGGACAATGACAGGTCGTACAAGAACGTGTCGTCGGCCAGGAAGCGCCGGCCTGGTGCGTCGATCACCGCACGGTAGTTGGGGTTGGGAATGCCCGTGACCGTGGCCAAGCCCTGCGAGGGGGCCGAGCGGCACGGGCCGGCCGCGCCCGGATCGCTGCGAAAGCCCGGATTGCATGCGTCCGCGGCGGTGATCAGATGCGGCTGCACGTACGTGATTCCGAAACCAGCGGAGAACTTGATGTACTCGCCCGCCTGCCAGGTGGCGCCGGCTTGACCGCCGAACGTGCCGAAGCCCTGCTGGTCTGTGAGGCCCGAGAAGTACACCTTGGATGCTTGCGTATCGGCGACGCTGCGCTGGTTTTGGTCGGCGCGGTAGGCCGAAGGGTTGCCCGAGCGCAACGACGCCGCCTTGGACGAACCCAACGCGTCGTAGAGCTCGGAATAGTCACGCCCCGGCGAGTGATACGCGCCACGCAAACGCACATCGAGGGTGACGCGCTGGAACTGCTCCGGGCGCTCCCACGGGATGATTTCGGTGCCCAGGGTGATGGTACCCACCACGGGCGGTCGGGTGAGCAGGCTGCCTCGCAGGTCGCTGGTGGCGCCAAAGTCGCTGTTGCTCTGCGGGAACTCGATGAGGCCCTGGAAGCCCAGGTACGGCTCTACGTAGCCCAGGCGCTTGGACACGATGGTGTGCAACACCACCGCGTTCATGCCGCGGCTCATGCCGGCATCGCGAGCGAGCGACGGGTTTGCGGGGTCCGGGCACTTGATGTCGGCGTTGTCGTTGCACGCGTGCAGCCTGGGCCCAATGCCGAAGCGACCATCGGCGCCGATGACCCACGTTGGCTTGCTGCTGTCGCGACGTTGGTTGGTGATGGCGTATTTGAGACCGACGGACAGCCAGTCGATGCCGCTGCGCTTGGGCGATCGGAAGGGAAGGGGGAACAGCTCTTCGCCCGATGGGTCTGAGCGACGCTGCGGGTTCTTGCTGGAGCCGTCCAGGTCTGACAGCTCTCGGGTGTCCGAGATGATGATGGGCAAGCGCAGCACGAGCGCCAAGTCTTTGTACAAGCCGACGTCGGCGCCCACATCGAGGGTGCTCGTGGCTTGGCTGTACTGGGCCACGTTCTCGGACGTTGCGGTGAAGCCCCCGGTGGAGAGGCCCGGCTGGTTGATGGCGGTCTCCCTCCGAATCTTGCTGGACTTCCAGCGCTGCTGAAAGCCCAAGAAGATGTGCAGGTCGAACGGGTTGTCTTTGTCGAACGCGTCGACCACCGTCGTGATCTCTCCAGCCTCGTTCATGAGCCGCGGCTCGCCGGGCGACAGCGGCTCGTCGGCCCGGGCCAGCGAGGGGGCAGCAAGGGCGCAAGCGAAGGCCGCCGCGACCACGGACTTTGGAGAAAAGACGCTGAATTTGCCCGGAAACACTGCCCCAGACGCTACGGCAGAACGGCCACTCAGGGAAGGGCAATCGCCTCCGCAAAGAGCTCCGC
>JBIKNA010000232.1:0-10923 GCA_044358965.1 Polyangiaceae bacterium | reverse complement strand
CGCGCTGCTCGAGCACCCGTAGCAACTTGGCCTGGGTGACCATGGGCATCTCGCCCACCTCGTCCAGGAACAGCGTGCCCCCCGACGCGGTCTCGAGCAGACCGATCTTGGATTTGACGGCGCCGGTGAACGCGCCCTTTTCGTAGCCAAAGAGCTCGCTCTCGAGCAATGTCTCGGGCAGCGCCGCGCAGTTGATGCGCAAGATGGGGCCTTTGGCGCGCGTGGAGGCGTTGTGAATGCGTGTGGCCGTGACGTCTTTGCCCACGCCCGTTTCGCCCAGCAAGATCACGCTGAGGCTGCTCTTGGCCACCAACTCGATGAGCTTGTCGATGCTCTGCATGGCTGGCGACATGGCCACCCGCGCGCTGGGGCCCCGAGGCGTGGCGCCCGCGTCGGAACGCACCTCGGCCTGCTGCACCAACAACATGGCGCCACCGAACTCGACGGTGTCGGCGGGACCGAGCATGCGGCTGCTGTTGGGCGCCAGCTTCTCGCCGCTGACGCGAATGCTGTTGGCACTGCCCAGGTCTTCGACGCTGGCCGGCGGGCCGTAGTGCACCACCAGGTGTTTGCGCGACACGCTCGGGTGGTCGATGCGAAAGTCCGTCTCTTGGGAGCGTCCCACCAAAAGGCGCATGCCCGGCCGCAGCACCGTCTGCCGCGAACCGCCGTCCCAGAAGGCCATGAGCCGCGCCTCGCCGGGCGCAGGCATCTCTACAAACGCGGCAGACCTGGTTCGCTCGTCGCTGTTGTCCACCATCACCACGCAGTCTACACCACACCATGCGGGCGGCACCGCGCGGTCTACACGCCGTTCGAGGCCGGCGTGGCTGCCAGGCGCGGAAAAAGTGTCCCGGAGCGCCGCGCTGGCCCTTTCAGCCCGGGGCCCGGGCTGTGACCAAGGGCCGAGGATTTCTGGCGGTCGGCACCGCTCCGGTCTCCAGGCTCTTTGGGCCTCGGCGCCGGATGCGATCCCCGTGGCCTTCTGCCGGGGTCGCGCTAAGGTCCGCGCCCATGTTGGGACTCAAAGCTGCATACCTGGTCGACGCGGTCCGCACGCCCATTGGCAAACATCGAGGCGCGCTGTCGCCGGTGCGCACCGACGACCTGGCCGCCCACGTTGTGCGTGCACTCTGCACGCGAAAGCCCGAGCTCGCGGCACGGCTCGATCATGTGATCTTCGGCGCCACCAACCAAGCCGGCGAAGACAACCGAAACGTGGCCCGCATGGCCGCGTTGCTCGCTGGCCTTCCGTACGAGGTGCCCGCGCTCACGGTCAATCGCTTGTGTGGCTCGGGCCTCGAAGCCGTGTGTGACGGCGTCCGGCGCATCTGGACGGGCGATGCCGATGTGGTCATTGCCGGTGGGGTCGAGAGCATGACCCGCGCGCCGTTCGTCATGGCCAAGGGCGACGAAGCGTTTCCGCGCACGGCGCCCAAGGTGTTCGACACCAGCCTGGGCTGGCGCTTCGAGAACCCCAAGATGGCCGAGCGTTTCCCCCTGCAATCCATGGGCGAGACCGCCGAGAACGTGGCCGAGAAGTGGAAGATCTCTCGCGAGGCGCAAGATGCCTTTGCCGTGCGCTCGCACGAGCGCGCCGCCAAGGCCCACAAGGCCTCGGCCTTTGCGTCCGAGATCGTGCCCGTGCACATCGCACAAAAGAAGGGCGAAGACCTCGTGGTCTCCATGGACGAGAGCGTGCGCGAAGGCGTCAACATGGAGGCCATGGCCAAGCTCCAGCCCGTATTCAAGAAGGGCGGCTCGGTCACTGCGGGCAACAGCTCGCCGCTCAACGATGGTGCCAGCGCGCTGATGATCGCCAGCGAAGAGGCCTGCAAAGAGCACAACCTCACGCCCCTGTGCCGCGTGGTGGCGTTTGCCGCAGCGGGCGTCGAGCCCAACTTCATGGGCGAGGGCCCTATCCCGGCCACCAAGAAGGCGCTGTCCCGGGCCGGGTGGACAACCCAAGAGCTGGACCTCGTGGAGCTCAACGAGGCCTTCGCGGCGCAGGCCCTCGCGTGTCTGCAGGGCCTCGAGCTCGACGCCGAACGGGTCAACGTGAACGGCGGTGGCATTGCCTTGGGGCACCCCATTGGCTCCAGCGGTGCCCGCATTCTGGGCACCCTCGCCTGGGCCATGAAGGCCCGCGATGCCCGGCGCGGCTTGGCCTCTCTGTGCATCGGCGTGGGCCAGGGCCTCGCGGTCCTCGTGGAGCGCTAAACGCTCCGCATGGTCCCGCCGTCCGTGGACTCTTCTGTGCCGCAGCCCGCATGGGCGCCGCCGTCTTTTGCCGCGCGGGCAGGGCGGTGAGCGAGCTTTGGGAGCAGCCGCTCGACGAGGTGCCGTTGGCCTTCGTCGACCTCGAGTTCACGGGGCTCGATGCGGCCAAAGATCGCGTGGTCGAGCTCTGCATCGAACGGGTGCTCGCTGGGCAAGTCGTCGACCGGCTCGAAACCCTTGTGTGCCCTGGCGAAACACTCACGGGGCCGGGCATGAAGATCCATGGCATTGCCGCCGAAGAGATCGCCCAGGCTCCGGCATTTGCGCAGCTGTTGCCCAGGGTGCGCGCATTGCTCGATGGCGCCGTGTTCGTTGCGCACGCCGCGTCGTACGACCTCGGGTTCTTGCGCGCCGAGTTTGCGCGCGTGGGGCAATCCCTCGATGCTCCTTGGGTCATCGACACGCTGCATCTGGCGCGCCGAAGCTTCATGTTTCCCAGCCACTCCATGGACGCCCTGTGCACTCAGTTTGGCATCGTGCGCGAGGCCGCACACCGGGCCGGTGACGACGTTCGAGCGCTACGACAGGTGTTCGATCGTTGCGTTCAAGCGCTCGACCCGAAGAGCGCCAAAGACCTGTCGCAGGTGCGCGCCGGCGACCCCAAGCTGCGGGACGAGATTCTTGCGCAACTTCGGCAGGCCCAGGAGCTAGGGCAGCCCCTGTCTTTGGTGTACCGTCCTAGCCGACGTGGGGCTGTGCAATTGTGCATGGTTGTCACCGAACTTCGGTCCGATCTCGACCCCCCTCTCGTGATCGGCTATCTGCTTCCTGGGCGAGGCCGAAGAGAGCTGCGGGCAGACCGCATTCTCCGCACCGCACCCCACGTCGAGACCCCCTCATCATGAACCTTCGCACCGGCCTTTCTTTCCTGATCTCGACGCTGATCCTTGGTGCCTGTGGCGGCGGCCTGGGCGAGGCTGGCACGCCCAAGCGCCCGCAGGTGGCCGACCAGTGGGTGGCCCGGGCTCTACAGAGCTACAAATCCGGCGACATCGAAGACGCCAAAACCGCCTCCGAGGCCGCCGTCAAGGCCGCCCCCAAAGACACCGAGGCGCGGCTGCTTCGGGCCCGGGTGGCCCTGGCCCGTTTGGATTTCGCCGACGCACTCCGCTCCACCGAAGGCCTCCAGTCCACCGAAGCGCACCAGATTCGGGGGCGCGCGTTCTGGTACCAGGGCGATCTCGAGCAGGCGGCCGACGAGCTCGACGCCATGCTCCGGGACCCGAAAATCAAAGACCCGTGGGCCAAAGAGATCAGCAAGCTTGCGCGCTGGGGTCAGGGGCGCAGGCCGTTCGCCATCGAGGGGGGCCTTGTGGCCTCCGTCGAAATGCCCCAGGCCGGACCGGCGTTGGTGGTGCCATGCGAAATCGAGGGTGAGCAGGTGCTCGCGCTCGTGGCCACGGGCTCCAGCGAACTCATCGTCGACTCTGCCAGTCGCAAAGAGCCCGCGTGGGTCAACCTGCGTTTCGGCCAGCACCTCGAGGTCAAAGACGTCCCCGCGCTGACGCAAGACTTGGGGCCCTTGTCTCGGCAGTTTGGCGCGCCCATCAAGGCGCTCCTCGGCGTCAACTTGTTGCGGCACATTCACGCAACCTTCGACCGTCGCGGATCGCAGTTCGTGGTGCGCAAAGACGAGGCCGCGCCGCCGCCCGATGCCAGCCGGATCTCGCTCTTCTACGTGCGCGGCGGCGGCATGATGATGCGCATGGGGCTCAGCATCAAAGAAGAGGTGGTCTCGCCCTTCTTGGTCGACTCCGCGGCCTTCTATCCCATCGCCCTCGAAGACGTCAGCTGGAAGCGCACGGGCTACGACTTGGCGTCGCTCAAGCCCGAGCCCAACCTCCCGGGCAACGTCAAGAGCGGTGTGCTCCCGGGCCTGCGCTTTGGCGCTTTCGACTTGCCCGGCGTTCCCGCCGTGCAGGGCCTCTCCATCGCCGACTCCCGCAGCACCATCGACGTCGATGTGGGCGGCATCGTCGGCGCCGGTTTGCTCCAGCTCTTCCGTGTCACCTTCGCCGACGACGGTCGCTACATCTGGGTCGAGCCCGACCCGACCATGATGGGACCGACGGGCGCGCCCTTGCCGCAGCGCCCGCCCGCAGGCCCAGCCATGGAGCCCGAGCCCGATCCCAAAGCGCCGGCCCCCAAACCCGCAGGTTCTGGCGCAACCGCCCCCAAGGGCCCGGCTCCGGCGCCTGCACCGGCGCCCAAGCCCGCCAACAAAGACGTCCCCAAGGGCCTGCGTTAGCCCACGCGTTCGAACGTCGCCGTCGGCCTTTGCGCCTTGTGCTCTACCAGCACCTGTTCAAGCCATTGAGCATTTGGCGGCACGCGTCCGTGGTGCAGCAGGCCTTGGCGCGATCGATGCGATAGCCCCAGCCCAAGCCGCCTGCGTCTTCCCAGCACTTCTTGGCCTCCAACACGCCGGGGGCGCTGGCGTAGACGCTGCCGGGCACGACCGAGCACTTCGGATCACCGTTTTCCCCGTGCACCTGGTCGCGCATCGAGCACATGATCGACGCATCGGACTGGAACTTTCGCGGATCTTTGAGTGCGTCCAAGAGCTCCTGGCGCTTGGCAGGCAAGTAGCCGGCGCCTCCTTTGAGCGTGCTTGCGCCCTCGATGGCCATCGCGAGCTCGGTGTACAGACCTTGCACCTGCTGTCGCGCGGACTCGGATTCGAGCGCGCAATCTGTCTCGAGCAGGGGACCAAAAAAAGCATCACTGCAGTTCTTGGCCGCGTCGCTGCAGGTGCCAGATTGCGAACGAAGGCAAGCGATGCCCTTCGCTGCTTTGCCAACGCGATCTTTGCACTCTGCGCCGCGGATGCCCATTTGTTCGGCGGCCGGCCCCAGCGCGTACTCCATGCCGGCGTACGCCATCTGCCCCGCAAAGAGCGCCCACATGATGACACCCGTGCATGCGCTGACGCGCATGACGCGGATGCCTTGCTTCACGAGGTTCTGGAAGATCGCGTTGTTGATCATGCCGCCTCGCGCGGCGTTTGTGATGGTCATGATGACGCGACCGACGGTCACGCGTCCGCCAGAGCTCACGGTGATCTCGCGAATCACGGCAGTGCCCGCAGCGTCGATGCTGGCCTCTGCGGTGATGATGGTCACGGGGTCAGACAGCGTGCGAACGGAACCCGAGCGGACCAACGGTTGCTCTGCAGGTACGGGGTCAGCAGGTTCTGGTGATGCCGAGGCAACGGGCGCGCCGCCGATCCAAATCCATTCGTCACCGCAGGTCGAACACTCTCCGTCCGCAGTGCAGCTGCGTGCCTCTTGCAGAGCATCGGACACGGAGCCCTCGGGCGAACGCGTTTCGGCTGCACATCCGGCCGTGCCAATGGAGAACCCCAGGATGGCGGCCGTCAACGAAGAGAGAGCCCGGACCTTGGTGATGCGTGTGTTTGCCTTCATGAAACGGAAAGGGGTGCACGCCGCGTTCCAACCACCAAACAAGCAAGCGCGCGAAGGGAAGATCTGAAGAGTTTCCCGCAAATCAGCCATCGGGCTCGGCCGTTGCCATTCTTGATGAACGAGTTCCGATGCGTGGGGGGCGCGCGCGTCGCGTGAACCTCACGCGGCCCTCACAACGCCGCCTACATGGGCGCCGACACGTTTAGCCCCGCAGCACGTCACGCACGTTCATTAGCGCGAAGCCCAGCAGGTTCTTGCCAAGCCATCGCGCTGGCAAGCGCGCATCGGCGTGGGTTTCCGCCATGCCGATGCCCCAGATACGGTCCGTCGGGCTCGCCTCGACCAGCACCTTGCGGTCGGTGCTCAGGAGAAAGGCCCGCAAGTCTTCGTGCGCGCCGAACTTTGCAACGTTGCCGCGCACGACGGCCTCGAAGCGCGCGTTGCTCCAGGCTTGGTCGTCGTAGTTGCGAACCTGTCGCCCGAGGTTCTTGGCCTCGGCGGCAGTCTTGGCGCCCACGATGGCCTGCCGCGTCTCTTCGTCTGCAAAGAGCCGGGCCTTCTCGGCCATCATGAAGTGTTCGGCGGTGGGGTAGGTGACGCCGTCGACCTCGAACGCCCGAGGGAACCACTGGCTCAGGCATGCCTTGTCTACGCGGCCGGTTGCCTTTGGGGTGTGCCCCCAGAAGAACAGGTAGTCCACCTTCGCGTGGGTATCCAGGTGGCTCAGCAAGTCTTCGGTGCACCGCAACATGCCACCAAAGATAGCGCGCTCGAAGATAGAGTCAAGTGGGCTCTTTGTGGGTGTGGTGTGCATGGAATGTCGGTCGGGCCCACGCGGCGCCGCCGCACGTCGCCACTCGCGCGCGTTTCGGGGCAGGAGCGACGGCTCCCGCGGCCCGTCCACGTTTGCGGGTATGCTGGGCGCATGGGCAATCATGCACCCGAAGCGGTCGACCACCCCGTGGGTGATTTTGGCGCCCGCAAGCGGTTCATCGCTCGCTCGGCGCCCCTTGTGGTTCCGGCCACGCTGCTCCTGCTCGGTGTCGCCTACGCTCTTTTGCCGCCATTGCGCGGGCTCGACGAGCCGGGGGCCCGGTTGTCTTGTGCCACCCGGTGGCTTGCGGTTGCCATGCTCCCCTACGTGGCCGTGTGCTCCACCATCGCCACCGCCCGGTTCTTCGAGGGCTCCCACGATCCCACCAAGGGCGGCGAGAGCGCACGCCTGCAGATTCACTGCCGGGTCATGCAGAACACGTTGGAGCAGCTCGTGTGGTTTGCGGTCTCGTTGCTGGCCCTCGCGCCGCTGTTGCGCGCCAGCGAGGCGCGGCTGATCCCCATCGCGTGCGTCGCGTTCACCTGCGCGCGCTTCTTGTACTGGTGGGGGTACCTGCGCTCCGGCACCCTTGGCCGCGCACCTGCCGTTCAGATGTCGTTCACGCTCAACACCGTGCTGCTTGTGCTGGTGTTCGCGCTGTGGCTGCGCTCCTTCGGCTGACGCCGGGACCGCCCTGCACGCAACTGCCTGCGCGCAATGTCCGCCGCCAGTTGTCCTGCAAGTGCCGCAAGGCAAGCACGGGGGGTATATCGGTACACTGACTCTCGCGTTCAGCGTCCGGTCCGCTGCGCAGCTACAGGTCCCTCAGGGTGACGAAACGCCGTGTTGCTGCAGGCGGCGTTCGAGCACGCTGCGCTCCAAGGCTGGGGCTCGGGCGATGGCTCGTTCGTAGAACACGCGAGCCCGCGGTTCATCGCCGAGGCGACGATGAAAGTCCCCGTAGGTGGCCAGCCACAAGTGCGAGGCCTCGAGCCAGGTGGGGGGGCGCATGGCATCGAGAAGCTCGAGCGCCACTCGCGGGCTCTCTGCGTACGACACCGCGATGGCGCGGTGGAGTTCGTGCAAAGGTGAGGGGTCGATACGAGTGAGCTTGGTGTACAGCGCAGCAATGATGGGCCAGCGCGTATCGGCGAAGCTGGGGGCAAAGGCATGCTCTCCGGCGATGGTGGCCTCGATGGTGTATTTGGATTCGCTGTTGGCCGCGCCCGCACGGTCCATGGCTTCGAGGCCCAGGGCGAGCTCGTCGCGCCGGTAAAGGGAGCGGTCTTGGTCTTCGAGGAGCACCGGGTGGCCTTGCGCATCCGTGCGGGCGTCGCGTCGTGCGTGGTGCAGGTGCATGAGCGCGAGCAGCGCCCAACTGTCGGGCGACGTGTACCGCGGATGCTCGGCCACGATCCGAGCCAGGCGAAGCGCCTCTTCGCACAAGGACAGGCGCAACACCGATTCGCCGGTGGACGCAAAGTACCCTTCGGTGAAGAGCACGTAGATCATGCGAAGCACGGCGTCGACGCGACCCGCCCGCTCGGCACCCTCGGGCTCCTGGCGCAGGTCCACTGTGCGAAGACCCTCCCGCGCGCGCTCCCAGCGTTTCTGCACGTTCTCTTCGCTGATGACCAGGCGCGTGGCGATCTCTTTGGTGGAGAAACCGCAAAGGGTGCGAAGGGCGAAGACAAGCTGCGAGGGCAGTGGGATGGACGGCGCCGCCGTGGCAAAAAGTGCCCGAAGTTCGTCGTCCCGGATGTCATCGGAGAGCGCGGGTTCGTCGGCGCTCTCGGCGGGCACCTCATCGAGCGCGTCGGCGCCCTCGGATCGCTTCTGCCGACGAAGCTCATCGATGATCCGGTGCCTCGCCGCGCGATGAACCCACCCCCGTGCATTGGCCGGTACGCCCCGAGAGCGCCAGCCGGTGGTGGCTTCGACGAACGCTTGGGAAAGGCCGTCTTCGATGGTGGCGACGCGATGTGCGCCGAACTCGCGGAGCAGGCTGGCCATCAGGCGGCCGTACTCGTGCCGAAGCACGAATCCGACCGCGCTGTGAGCCTCATCCATGTCCGTTAGTATCCCGCAAGTTCGCGCACTTCGATGCTGGCCCCGGGCGCAAACAGAACGGGGCAGGCCTTTGCCACCTCGAGTGCGCCGTCGTAGTTGTCTGCGGCCACGATGGAGTAGCCCGACACCAGCTCTTTGGATTCGACGGTGGGACCATCGGTTACGACGCCACCCTTGATGGACTTGCCCGTGGGCAGCAGGCCGTCGCCCATGTCGACGATGCTAGGGAACTTGGTTTTCCAGGCGTGCCATTGGGTCAGCACTGCCTCCATCTCCTGCGGGGACGGCGGGTTCTGCTCCACGCTGAGGGGCGTGCGGTAAACGAGAAGGAATTTCTTGCTCATGTTGTGCCTTTCCGGAGGGGCCCAGCGGGCCCGTTTGAAGACATAGCGGACGAGGCTGGCCCATTCCGACACTCGGCGGAGTTTTTTTTGAAAATACCGAGATGCCGCCGCCAGAAACGCCGCTGTCCAGGCGGGCGCCAGCGCCTGCGCACCCGCCAAACATCCGCGACCGGCCTCGTGGTAGCCTCGGGGCAAGCGCATGAAGAGCCCGGATTTAGCCCACAAGCCCGTGGCACGCCTCGCGGTGTACGCAGGCAGCTTCGACCCCGCAACGCTGGGGCACATCGACTTGATCGAGCGTGCGAGTGCGCTGTTCAGCGACGTCATCGTGGCCATTGGTGTGCACCCCACCAAAGCGCCGCTGTTCTCTGCCGAAGAGCGCGCCCAGTTGCTTGCGAAATGCACCAAGCACCTGTCCAACGTGCGCGCCATGTTCTTCAGCGGCTTGCTCATCGACTTCTGCCGTGAGCACAAGGCCCGGGTCATCGTGCGCGGCCTGCGCGCCGTCACGGATTTCGAGTACGAGCTCCAGATTGCCCACGCCAACGCCGACTTGAACCCGGAAATCGACACCATTTTTCTGCCCACGCGCACCAAACACGGCTTCGTGTCGGCCTCGCTGGTGCGGGAGATCGCAAGTCACGGCGGTGATGTCAGTCGCTACGCGCCCAAGGCCGTGTGCGAAGCGCTCAAACGCAAGTACAGCGTCGCCAAGAAGACCACCAAGCGTTAAAGGAACCCCCTCGTGTCATCCAACGAATCGGCGCTCGCGCAGCGCATCCAAGAGACAGTCAACGCCGCCCGCAGCAAGAGCGCACTTGTCCCCAAGGTGGGCCTGGTGCTTGGCAGCGGCCTCGGGGCCTACGCCGACACGCTCAAAGACCTGGTCAAGGTGCCGTTTGGCGAGCTGCCGCACCTGCCATCGTCCAAGGTTGCCGGGCATGCGGGCAATCTCTGTTTCGGCATGGCCGAGGGGGTGCCCGTCGTATGCATGCAGGGGCGCGTGCACCTGTATGAGGGCCACTCCATGGAGGCGGCGGTGCACGGCGCGCGGGTCATGGCCAAGCTGGGCGCGCAGACCATCTTGCTCACCAACGCTGCCGGAGGCCTCGAGGCCTCGTGGACCCCTGGCGACTTGATGCTCATCACGGACCACCTGAACCTGATGGCGCAAAACCCCCTCATCGGCAAAAACGATGACTCCGTGGGGCCTCGGTTCCCGGACATGACGCGGGCCTACGACCCCGAGGTGGCCGATGCCTTGCGCGCAGTGGCCAAAGACAAGGGTGTCACCCTGCGCGAGGGCGTGTACGCAGGCCTGCTCGGGCCGTCGTACGAGACTCCGGCAGAGATCCGCATGCTTCGGGTCATGGGTGCACAGGCCGTGGGCATGAGCACTGTGCCCGAGGTGATCGCGCTCCGGCATATGGGCGTTCGTGTTGGTGCGCTCTCGTGCATCACCAACCTGGCCGCGGGCATCACCGGCGCCGCCCTCAATCACGCCGAGGTCGAAGAGATCGCCAAGGCCAAGCGGCAAGAGCTCATGACCCTGCTGTCGGGTTGGATCGCTCGGGTGGGAGCCATGTCTTGAGCGCAACGCCCAAGGCGAACAAGCGCAAGGCCAAACCGCGCAAAACCAGCAAAGCTAGCAAGAGCATCGATTGGGATGCGCTGGTTGCGGCAGCGGCTTCCGTTCGCGAGCGCGCCCATGCGCCGTACTCCAAGTTCTTCGTGGGCGCGGCGGTGCTTTGCAAGAGCGGCCGCGTGTTCACCGGCTGCAACGTCGAGAACGCGTCGTTCGGGGCCACCATTTGCGCCGAGCGCGGCGCCGTCATGCAAATGGTCGCGGCGGGCGAGCGGGAGCCCATCGCTTGTGCCGTGGTCACCCAAGGCAAAGCTGGCGCGCCCCCCTGCGGCATGTGCCGTCAGGTGCTCGCGGAGTTCGCGTCGGACATGGACTTCGTGCTCGTGGGCGTGCACAAAGGCAAAG